>JABDDE010000071.1 GCA_013287775.1 Chlamydiota bacterium | reverse complement strand
GCAACTCAGTATTGAACAGCTCTCTCATAAAGTGTTCATGCCGCATAATGAGGAGGAGGTACTTCGTAATGTGCTTCTTTTAAGCCAGCAAATACGCCGCCCAAAAGACCCTCCACAAATTATCGTCAGCTTTCGCTCACAATCGGATATCTCGCTTACGTTTCATGTCACACTCGTACGACTTGTCAAAAAGGGACAAAATGGAGCAAAAGATGCGCTTTTTCAAAATGGCAGTGATTTTCTTACCTGTATTTCGTACTCAAAAAAATGTGTGGGACAGCTTCGCAATCTGCTTGAAAAAGAGGCCTCTACCTTTTTGCTCGAGTGTCCCAAGGCGCCTTTTTTGCGCCAAGATCATTCTATTGATCTCATTCGCGCTCGCGAATTTGTGATTGAAAGTGCCCGCAAAGTGCTTGGCGAGATACGCGATTTTAATGGCGGGCTCATGTGTCAACAAAATCAGCTCCTCAATGCCTTAAAGGCGCTTCTTAGCCCTATTGAGATGAAACATGAACTCCATCTGGAAAATATCTTTCATGCCATCAGTCCTATTTTGATGAAGTCACTTCTCTCACCCGAACTTATTAAAAAGCTCTTCCAGCTGTTTATCGAGTTGTATGAAGAAGTAAATGGTGATGGGGATACACTCAAATTTCGTGAATCAAAAACAGAGTATGCCTTTTGCTGCATAGCGCGCTCGAGTAGCAAAAAATTACTCGATGAGCTCCATACGCATACTGCAAGCTTAGAGCTTCATAATTTAGAGCTTGCAACTGCCTCATTTAAAGTCGCCTCATTTTTTTACATAGGGTATATTATTATCCCGCAAGCCAAAGAGACCGTCAACACATTTGCACAACATATTGAAGCATTCCGTACACGTTTTGCCCCTGCAAAAACTACGGCGCAAACCCTGCGATTTGCCATCCAGCATCGAATATCCCTTCTTGACCCACGTATTATAATTGATACAGCTGATGGGAGTATTATCAAAATGCTCTACGAAGGACTTACTCGTATTGATACGAACGGCAAGGCATCGCTCGCATGTGCGGCAAGTGTCGATATCTGCCCAGATTGTACGCAATATACCTTCTCGCTTCGTAAAACAAAATGGTCCAATGGGATGCCTCTGACAGCACATGATTTTGAGTATGCTTGGAAAACAGCCCTCATGCATGAATCTGCTCACGAATATTCTCTTACACATCTTTTTTACCCTATTAAAAATGCTGCAGCTGTGAAGAAAGGCACAAAAAAAGTGTATGAAGTTGGCATCGTTGCAACGGATACCTATACCCTCACAGTCACTCTTGAACAGCCAACGCCCTATTTTCTTGACCTGATCGCGCACTGGATCTATTCTCCAATATGTAAAGCCATCGACGAAACTGAACCCGGTTGGGCAAACTATGGCGGCGATATGTATGTCTGTAATGGCCCCTTCAAGCTCGCACAGGCTATAGCACCTCAAAATTATTTGAAATCTAGCATTAAAATGGTTAAAAACATAGAGTATTGGGATGCCGCTTTTGTGCATTTGAGAACCATTGATATTGCATGTATTGAAAATTCGAAAAAGGCTGTACATGCATTTCTAGAAGGCCATCTTGATTTTATTGGAGGGCCTTTCATCGAAATGGCCCCTGGCCTCATACCACAGCAGCAGCATCATACACTCAGTACCTCTGTCATAGATGCGGTGCATGCCGTGCATTGCAGTGCTCATATACCGCCGCTTACTTCCAAGAAGGTGCGTCAAGCACTTTCTATGGCCATCTGCCGGCAACACCTTGTCGATACAGTGCTGTATGAATACGAAGGATATAATGCTGCGTATAGCATTATCCCAGCGCACACCTCGTCACATAGTTATGATGGCAATCCCCAACTTGCGGCGCTCTTTCTTCAAGAGGGGCTTCAAGAGCTTGGCATGACACTCGAGGAGTGCCCTGCACTCATTCTCAGCGCAAGTGCTGGCCATTTTGATAGGCTACTTGCAAAAACGTGCGCCAAAATTTGGAAAGAGGCGCTGGGCATACATGTTATCATAAGTGACTCCGCACATAGAGCAAGCCATCTTCGGCTGACAACAGTATGCCCCTGGCTACGAGACCCGCTCTCTATCATGCAGGAAATGCAGGATAAAGGTATTCATAACGAAGAGGTAACGCAATATCTCACTACAGCTCGCGTGAGTACAAAAGAGCGAAAACAGCTCCTACACCAAGCAGAGGAGCATATTGTAGAGAATATGCACTATATTCCCCTTGTATCATCAGCGTATAGCTATATGAAAAAAGCACATGTCCATAATCTTCTTGTCTTGCCCAATGGACAGGTTGAGGTGAAGGGAGTGTATACTACTACCCACGAGCAAGCTCGCGGGTAGTAGTATAAAAAATAAAAAACCACAGTAGTTGCATTTAATAAATTATATTGATATAATCTACAAAAAAAACATAATAATAATGAGGTTTTATGACAAGTAATATTAATAGCCATAATTATACGCGACTTAATGAGCAAATCTTTGAAAGGTTTCAACAACAAAGCCAACAAGGGCGGATACGTCCAGAAAACATAAATGGAGACGCGGTGAATCGTGCCGCAAACGCTATTTTGGCAAACCAAAGTTGGGTAGACAGGCTACCAAAACACAACCCAACAATACGCAACGGGCTTTTAGCTACTATCGCGGAACAAGCCGATAATACCGCATCTGTTATCAGATCAAGATTAACCTCTGCCTCTGTATCCTCATCTAGCACTCTCGCATCGCACCATACGCCATCCACACTATCTTCACAGCTCTCATCCGTATCCATCTCTCCTTCTACATCCATGTCATCAATTGCAGCGTCCATATCATCAATGGCAACATCTGTATTCTCGACTACACCGTCCTTACATCCGAGCCACTCATCACTACCTCAGTTATCTACAGCACCTTCTCTTTCTACAACATCACTACTATCACAACCACAAATATCCCCTTTTGTCTCTTTCTCATCTTCCTCATCGTGGTCACCATACATATCCCCTTTTGTCTCATCTTCATCCTTCTCATCATCCTCATCGAGGTCAATAGCAATGCCACCTCTTGTCTCCCTCTCGTTGTCTTCATCACAACCACCACTAACATTCCCTTTCACATCAGCCCACTCATCCTTATTGCAGCCCTCTTCAAGACCTACCTCCTCAACATTCGGGGCACCATCAAAGCACTCTCCATCTAGCTTGTCGACTGCACATACAAGCCAGGTAAAGATACACATCCCGCCAGTGCTCTCTTTCATGGAATCTTTGGCACAGCGACGATTTGGCGAGTACACAGCGTCCTATACCAATCAGACATTAAATTCACTCAATTGCTTAAGCTCTCGTTCATCAGAACAGCAGATACAAGAAGCTACAAAACGTGTGTTTTTCACACTTTTGCCATATTGCTATTCTTCTCAAGATCTTAAAGAGCAAATCAGAGACTGCCTCACTCAGTTAAACGTGATAAATCAATCCATAGCAGTATACATAGATGAGCTTGATATATCTCCCGATCACCCTCTGTCTCGGAATCCATTTGCACCTGTCACAGATTCTCTGTCATTTGAACAGGTGAATAGAGCAAATATAGAGTACTATGTTGCATGCGCAACAAAAGCGCCTCTAAGATATAGATGCGACCCACGTTTATTCCGTATCGCCAGTAATGGTATACTACATGACTACAAAATTTTTGGAAGAAGTGGGTCAGGGATAAACGACCCCGTGATTGCTATTGGTAGATTTGCTGTTCAGAATGAACTACTAGCACAATTTATGATTCGCGGAATATCATTAAAGCCAGAAAGGCCAGCCCCCGAGTCAGTAAATATTTCTTCCGAAGTCGCTCGGCTAGAGTGGTGTGTACGGTATAGTTATGGATCACTGCCCCCCCTTACTTATGCGCAACATTGTGCAATTGACGCACTGCGCACGACCCTGACTCGACTCCCAAACCTATGTTAAAAATTATGTCATGTGCAATTTTCCTGTCGGAAAATTGCATATGACGTTATTATAAATCCATGATTCACAAAACACAATCCTCCCAAATCGACAATCGTGTCATGTGCCATTTTCCGGAAGGAAAATGCGCACATGACAATACACGTACCATTGCTGTAGGCATGTCTGGGGGCGTTGATTCCTCGGTAACAGCCGCTATCTTGCAAGAGATGGGGTATTCCGTTATCGGGCTCTTTATGAAAAACTGGGAAGAGAAAGACGAAGCAGGCTTATGTACCACTGAAGCCGATGCAAGCGATGTTGCACGCGTATGCGATACACTCCACATCCCGCACTATACTGTCAATTTTGCTAAAGAGTATAAAGAGCATGTTTTTGCAGAATTTCTCGCTCAACTAAAACGAGGCAAAACTCCTAACCCCGATATTCTCTGCAACCGCGAGATTAAGTTTAAACTACTGCTCGATCATGCCCTCAAATTAGGTGCCGATGCCTTGGCAACAGGCCATTATGCCCAAAACATATCTAGAGATGGCCAGCATATGCTCTTGAGAAGCGTAGACACCGGAAAAGACCAGACCTATTTCCTCTATACCATCAGTCAATACGCTCTACAAAGAGTGCTCTTCCCAATCGGAGCAATGCAGAAAAGCGAGGTACGCTCTCTTGCAAAAAAGCATGGCCTTCACACAGCTTCAAAAAAAGATTCAACAGGCATATGCTTTATTGGTGAGCGCAATTTTCGAGCTTTTTTACAAAACTATCTGCCCTACCAACCAGGCAATTTTGAAACTCTCGATGGCACGGTGGTAGGCCGGCATATTGGCGTAGCCTACTATACGAATGGCCAGCGCCGTGGCCTTGGCCTCGGGGGCGAGGGAGAGCCCTGGTTTGTCATTGACAAGCGCATCCATGATAATGTGGTTGTCGTCGAGCGCGGCCTGCATCATCCTGCACTATATGCAAGCGCTCTTATCGCAAAAGAGCCTCATTGGATTGGAGGCGCTCCTCCACAGCTGCCTCTCTCCTGCAGTGCCAAAATTCGCTATCGACAGCAAGATGCCCCTTGTGTTGTTGCACAAGCGCCTAATGGATGCCTCCTCGTACACTTCGAGACCCCTATGCGTGCTATTACCCCAGAGCAGGCCATCGTGTTTTATCAAGGCGCTGCATGCCTTGGCGGGGCGACTATCGATTGCCAAACGCATTTGCCAGCATAATCATCAACAAATCGAATCTGGCGTAGCTACGCACAGTCTCTGCTCGCACCCATCGTGTAATTTTTCTGCGATCATCGACATTGCCAAAGACCTGATGAGCGTCTTGATCCTGCTGTGCATCCATAGTAAAAAGAGAGCCTTCAATGGAGCCAAAAAGCAGTGACTGAAATACATACAAAATGCGGGCATTCTGCTCCGTCTTGTTTATGCCTATCCCTCGAAAGGTCAGCCAGTAGTTGAGCTCTGCAGACATAATGGGTGTTGCTTTATGCAAACATAGATGCCCTATACGTCTACAGAGGCTATCATTGCCCTGTTTTGCAAATGCAAAACGGGTAATAGCATATATCGCAGGAGTGAGTAGGAAAAAGACATCCAAGCCCATGGTCTCCGCTGTCCCCTTGAGAAGAAAGTAAATGCCCGGCCCCCAAAAGCAGGAGGCGGCGATAGCATGGCTCAGCACTGCAGCTCGCGAACAACGGCTTGGTGGTATTGACTCGTGTCTTGATTCTTGTCTCGACTCCTGACATATACGATCTTCCAATGCATTGAGGTAGCGTATTTTTGAGACATACGTGCCTAATAAAAACCCAATAGGTACCATCATGGCAAAGGCCTGCATATTTTTCTTGAGGATTCTATGATAATACGTCCCAAGCCCAATGCCGCCACTTTCTACCATACTAAGCGCCCGCAAAGCTAGCATACCCCATCCTGTCGTTTTATGAGCTATTAACCATTCAGAGAACAAAAATCCAAAGATGCCTGCAAAGCCCTTCATACCATACTCAGCAGCAAGTACTGGTAAAGAAAGAAGTCGTGGCCTCTCATCGAGGCCGGCACTATAAAGAGCGCTCACACCTGCAACACAGGAAATACCACTAAGCGCAGCAAGCCCTCCGAGCACATACTTCGTATACCTAGAAGCGGTCTCAGGTGTGGGCAGAGACACCCATTTCCTATCACTCATGATTTTTACTCGCGCCATCATGCCTGCAAGTATGCAGGTAACGGGCATTGCCCATACACGATCAGAATAAAATCCAGTAAGCATCATCGTGGCAAGTGAAGTGTGCTGCTGGACTCTCATGAGGCAGTTTGAGGCTGTCTTTATCCGCGTTGATGTTGTCTTTTTGTTCACCGCAGAGGCCATCGTTTGCACAAAATACCCAAGGGCCATACTACTTGCAACCACGCCAGGATTGTAGGAAAGAATATGCGATACCACAAACCCTGCTGCTGCCGCTACAGTAAAGACCGTCGATCCGACAAGACCATGAATCTTTGTGACTATCCCACATGCTCGTTCATAAAATGACCTTTGAGGCACTTCTGGAGTTGGTATAAGCTGCTGCATGGCAATAGTGGTACTCCGAGTGCAGGGGCCTCGTATGCGCCTGACACATCGCTGCCAGCATGAGGGCGCTGGCTCGGGCTCTTCATATGAAACGGAGGGCGACCCTCCCAGGGACACCTCTAATATGGTACTGTTCATTTGTGTTGATTAAATCCTTATTTTATTATATGTAATAAATTTGTTAGTTGTCATTCCCCTGCGGGGGAACGACAACTAACAAATATTCCCGAGTTTAATTATAAAAAACATCTTAGTTACTTCGGGCACGGGCACAAAAATGAATAAATGTAAGGATAAACATATGAAGAAAATTTTTGCAAGCAGTATCGCTATTTTTATATGCGCGATAGCACTCTATAGTTGTACAAAACAGACACGCATCCCTAAAGCAAACTGGCTTTTTGTGCAGTCGTCAACCAAAGGATCTTTTGAAGCAGTTCTTGGTGATTCCAATCGCTACACTCTGAGTTTGAAAGGCGTCACGCCCTGTATGATCTCCTTTACTGATAGGCCGATCAGAATGGCAAGTACCATAAGCACAAAAAACTTCGTGGATAATTGGAATGCAGGCAAAGGCGCGAATAATTTTAAAAGCGATCCACCCAACGCAGCATTAGTGCTCTCCGTAAATAATATTGACGATATTTATATATTTTCATTACAAAATCCCAGCTACGATGCCAATACACAGACATTGACATATACTGCCACTCCGATTACCATTACTACCAGCCCAAGTATGGACCAAATACCCTGCACACTGAATGCTACTATGCCAGCCTCATTCGGGCCAGCTACTTTGTTTATCGATGATTCGTGGGGAGGCTTGGGAGGGTAAGTATTCTCTTCATACCCGAATACATTCGGGCATGAAGAGAAAATACGTGCCTATGCCAAATCCGTGTCCAGGCGGGTCATAGACACGAAAGTTGTAACCTTATTTATTCCACTACCCCGAGTTTACGAGGGGTAGTGGAACAAACATCATGAATACAGAAATCCTCCTTTGGCTTGCTGTGAGTGTTGCAACCACGGCCAGCATCTTTCTTTCACAAAAGATAAAAAAACTCACATCAGAAAAAGATACAATCAATCATAATCTCGTACAGCAATATGCCGAGCATAAAACGCTTTTGGACAAACATCACAACCTTGAGAAGTATGTAACGGGGCTAGAAGTTCGCCTCGAAGAAGAGAAAAAACGCGGTGAAGAAAAGGCGCTTGTCTTAAAACGCGCCGAAGAAGAGCTCAAAACCACTTTTATTGCGCTCTCATCTGATGTTTTGCGCACCAGTCAAAATACATTTTTCCAAGTAGCAAAAGAAACCTTCGATAAATACCAAGAGGGAGCAGCGGTGCAGTTCCACCATAAAGAAAAGGCTATTGAAGGGCTTATCAAGCCTATTTGTGCATCCCTTGAAAAAATGGATACAAAAATTCATGAACTCGAAAAAAACCGCCTTCACGCATATGCGTCGGTAGAGAGTCATCTCAAGCATGTTGTCACCACTGCTGCAAAGCTGGAAAGAGAAACAGCGCACCTTGCTCATGCGCTCAAAGCCCCGACTATTCGTGGAAGGTGGGGTGAGATGCAGCTCAAGCGCGTCGTAGAAATGGGTGGCTTGGTCGAGCACTGCGATTTTTCTACGCAAGTAGTACAGGATACTGAAACTGGAAAAGTGCGCCCCGATCTTATAATCAAACTTCCTCGAGACAAAGTCATCATTGTCGATGCAAAAGCGCCTCTCCAAGCATACCTGGATGCCATGGAAACGAACAATGAAGAAATACGAGAGCAAAAGCTGAAAGACCATGCCAAACAGCTTCGAAAGCATATAAATGACCTTGGCAATAAGGCCTATTTTGATCAGTTCCAACAGAGTGCTGAATTTGTGGTGCTTTTTTTACCGGCAGATGTATTTTTCAGTGTTGCCTTGGAATATGATGCGTCGCTTATTGAGTATGGTGTTGAAAAAAAGGTGCTTGTAGCAACCCCCACAACCTTGATTGCACTACTTAGAACGATCGCTATAGGGTTCCGAGAAGAGGCTCTAGCAAAACATGCTGAGGAGATTGCTGAGCTCGGGAAAGTCTTTTATGAGCGTTTACTGACCATCTCAGAGCATTTTACAAAACTCAAGCGCGCGCTCGACACCTCTACAGACTGCTATAACAAAATGGTTGCCTGCTTTGAAAGCCGTGTCCTTGTTGCTGCAAGGCGTTTTCATGAGATGAAGGTTGCTGCCGATAAGCCTGAGCTTACGCCCTTAGAGGCTATCGAAAAAGTGACGCGGAGTTAGGCGTTAAGAGACGTGGGAGTAGGAGTGGGAGTGGGGTGCTTGAGGTGTTGGTGTGGAAGGTCTGGGGGAATTTTTTTCACAGGGAGAGCCACAGGAGAGAGCTTACAGAGAGAGCTTGTCAGAGGCGTGTGGGGTGCTTGAGGTGTTGGTAAGTAAGGCCTGGACAAAGAGATTAGAGAGAACGCTAAGAGATTATTATGGGCTTATAAGGAGCACCAAAGAAGCCCGATGATGTCAATTTAATGCACATATTCCTGTAAAAAAACCTATCTAAACCTTCCCCACTATCCCCTCAGCGCCCACTCACACCTACATCATAGACAAAACAATTGCATTTAATAAACTATCAAAGTATAATTCTCTGAAAACATAATGAGGAAATTTTATGATTAATAGTATTAATACGGAAACTGAGATTACTTTTGATAATCTTAAACAGTTGGCTCAATTTCGTTTTTATTATAACATTTTAACCAAGCTTGCAGAGAAAGTCTACCGAGGTACAATAGCTCCAGAGGACATACAAGCCGATGCAGTGAAGAACGCTGCAAACGAGGTTTTGACCCAAGAAACATGGATACGAACAGGCGCCTCAAAAACAAAAAAAACCCTTACAAGAAATTGTCACAAGCAGGCAAACAAAATTGCTGCTTTGACAAGAACTTTATATGCCATCGAAAAAAACCCTCCATGCATACTGGTAACTCAAGCGCTTGCATCGCTATGCATTAACCCCTCTGGATCTACCTCATCAGCTGCACCTTCTATGACATCAAATACAATGTCCCTCTCATCGAGCGCCTCCTCATCATCGAGCGCCTCAATGCTGTCAGAGCTATCCTCAGCACCATCTCTTTCCGTAACATCACTGCCACCACAAATGCCTCCATCCTCTTCGTCGATATCCGCATCTGCGTCCACACCTGTCCTTACACCATCATCTCATGCGAACCGCCATCCTGCGCTCTCAAACGATGAGTATGCCGATCGTGTCATGATGAATTTTCCA
>JABDDE010000070.1 GCA_013287775.1 Chlamydiota bacterium | reverse complement strand
ATCTATCGGCCGAAATACCGCCATGGATTGCACATTGTTATAATTAATATTATTACTACAATTCGCCATAATATACCCCGTTTTTTTAAAAATTATTATCTGATTTAAATAAATAGTTTACTTAATATCAACAATTGTATCACTAAATGCAAATATATGTCGAGAATATTTTAATATTTTTTTAATATTTTAGTGTTTGAATATTTTAATGTTTGGAATATGCAAGAGCATTATGATGCCTTTGGGATTTTGTTATCATAATTCAAACCCATTGCGAACCGTTACTTCTCTTCTAGCGTTGAGCAGTTAGCAACCCCAAATCACCACCTTTTTCCCTGAGACCTGCTCTTCGCGATGATATATTTTTTCTTCCCAGGGTCTATCTAAGGAGTCAAATACTATTAAGTGCCCTTCTGTTGCAGCTACTGTGTCCATATACTGAGCGGTTTGATGTAACCCTTCCTCAATATAACGAGGATTATGATTTCCTGATAAATAGGATTCGCAATACAAAGTTGACCTTCACGGCGTACGATAAGGCCTATATCAATTGCGTATCGCACATCATCCTCTGGGAATAATTGTGGTGTTGATTTTCCTGAAATAATGGCATCGATGATAGGTAAGACGCGCGCTTCGTTTAACCTCGCAGCCAAAGTATCAATATGCGTATCGCGGCGCAAAATCAATTGATCACGCACTTCTTGCATCATCTCTTTTGTAATCGACCGACTGCAGTCAGTGACCAGTCGAGATGTGACATGATAGCCAAATGCGTTGACAAGCCATGGTTGCCCTTGTGTTTGCTGATAGACATACTCAATGGCATCAGTAGATAGTAATGGTCGGCAGGCTGTATAGGACCGGCAATATTAAAAAACTTCATTGTATATAAATCCACATCTTCAGGATATGCTTATATACCATTTGCGTCAAGCACAGTTTTTCCTACGGACCGCCATAAAGGATTCTCTCTCATCCTTTCCGGCAGAAAAATTCGTATATGACATTTACAACATCGATTATAACTATTGAACAAAAAAACGAATATTGGTACAATTGTCCTGTTTTTATGAATAACTTTCTTTAAATAAAATAAATATTGGTAAAAAATTATGTCTATACCATCAATCCAAAGTACTAATGGAACAACACACGAGGTATCAATTCCCTCTTCTGGTACTCAAGAAACGCTCCCCGGGGTTGCCTTAGCGGCACTCCAAGCGGCACAAAATATCCAAAATAGCACAATAAATCAGTCATTTGTTGCTGATTTCGATCTGCTACCTCCGGCAGCCAGGCACTTAGCAAAAACAAGTCAGTGGATACAAATGCTGGGCACGGAGCCCAATAATGTGGTGGCCTTAGAAGGTTTGGGCGATATCTGTTGCTTAGAAGATAGACCTCATATGGCAAAAAAATACTATGAAAAAGCGATGTCTATTGATCCTTATAATGGGAGTGTAATGGCCAAATTGAGTGATGTATATGCTAGGCTGCATGCTACGCGTATGCTAAAACTATTGGCAAAAACATATCTGGAGCAAGGCGATTATGAAGGTGCAAAAATCCAATATAGAAAAATTTTGGATATTGAGCACTATAATGTTGATGCATTAAATAATTTAGGATTGTTACTATACGACTCAGAAGATTATGCAACCGCGCAGCTCTATTATGAGCAGGCTTTAGCACATGCACCAAATTCTCCATCAATCCTCACTGATTTGGGTAAGGCTGTATGCAGGCAAGGGAATCTTGAACAGAGCAAAACATATTTTATACAGGCCCTCAATATTATGCCGAGCTATTGGCAGGCATCATACCACTTGGGCGAGCTCTATTACAGACAACACGAGCCCGAAAACGCAAAAAAAGCGTTTCTGCAATCAATGCAATCAATGCGGCATGCACCAAAGAAGAGAATGATCGATATATTAAATTTTTTAGGATCGATATGTATGCAGCAGCAGAACCCTGATCAGGCAAAACAATATCTTGAACAGGTACTTAATATGAATCCTAACAATCTGCTAGCACTACAAAATTTAGCGGCAACGCTTATAAGACAAGATAACTTTGTGCAAGCAGAAAGGCACTTAAGAAACGCCCTGGATTTGGACCCCTACGACTGGTTTACTTTGTCCCGTTTAGGCTATGTTCTTTATCGGCAAGGTCGGCTAGAGCAAGCAAAAAGCTTTCTTGAAGAAGCAGTACCACTCGCGCCTTCCAATCATGGGATATTGAATACCTTAGGGGATGTACTGCTGAGCATGAGCAACTTTGCGCAGGATGAAGCTACCAAGAGAAAATATATAATGTTTGCTGTAAGCCGCTTTAATCAAGCTCAGTATGAACGCTACGAAAACTGCATGCTTTAAGTTGATGCCATTGAAGGGCTGTTACGTCATATACAAATTTTCAGACAGGAAAATTTGTATATGACGTTTATAATTATCGATTATAACTATTGAATAAAAAAACAAATACAGATATAATTATTTTGTTTTTATAAATAACTTTCTTTAAATAAAATAAATAGGTAAAAAAATTATGTCTATACCATCAATCCAAAGTACTAATAGGACAACACAAGAGGTATCAACTCCCGCTTCTCCTACTCAAGAAATGCTCCAAAGAGTCGCCTCAGTGGTACTCCAAGCGATACAAAATATCCAAAATAGCACAACAGATCAGCCACATGTTACTGATTTGGATATGCTATCTTCATCAGCCAGGTGCTTAGCAAAAATAGGTCAGTTTGCACAAACGCTGAATGTGGAGCCCAATAATATGGTGGCCTTAGAAGGTTTGGGCGATATCTGTTGCTTAGAAGCTAACCCCTCTATAGCAAAAAAATACTATGAAAAAGTGATGTCCATTGATCCTTATAATGGGACTGTAATGGCTAAATTGGGTGATGTATATGCTATGCTGCGTGATACGCGTATGCTGGAACTATTGGCAAAAACATATGTGGAGCAAGGCGATAATGAAGGCGCAAAAATTCAATATAAAAGAATTTTTAATATAGATCCAAATAATATTGATGCATTAAATAATTTTGGATTATTACTAAGTAATTTAGAAGATTATTCAAGCGCGCAGCTCTATTATGAGCGGGCTGCAGCCATTGAGCCAAATTCTCCAGAAATCCTCACTAATTTGGGTATAGCTGTACTCAGGCAAGGGAATCTTGAACAGAGCAAAACATATCTTATACAGGCCCTCAATATTAACCCCAACTTTTGGCAGGCATCGTACCACTTGGGTCAGATCTATTACCAACAAGGTGAGCTTGAAAACGCAAAAAAAGCATTTCTTCAATCACTGCAGCATGCACCAGATAAGAAAACAATTGATATATTAAATTTGTTAGGAGCGACATGTATGCTTCAACGGAATCACGATCAAGGAAAACAATATTTTGAACAGGTGCTCAATATAGATCCTAACCATCTGCTAGCACGTCAAAATTTGGGAGAAGTGTTTCGCATACAACGTAACTTTGTGCAAGCAGAAATGCACTTAAGAAACGCCCTGACTTTGGACCGCTACGACTGGTTTACTTTGTCCCGTTTAGGCGCTGTTCTTTATCGTCAAGATAAGTTAGAGGAAGCAAAATACTTTCTTGAAGAAGCGGCATCACTCACGCCCTCCAGTTTCAGTCATCAGATATTGCACTGCTTAGGGAATGTACTGCTGAGCATGAGCAACCTTGCGCAGGATGAAGACACCAAGAGGAAATATAGAATCTATGCGACAGACCGTTTTAATCAAGCTCAGTATGCAGACTACGAATACCGCTCCAGACAAGACTAATTTCTTGAGTAAGAGATCAACTCTCTAATAACGCACAGCGTTATTAGAGAGTTGATCTCTTACTTAACGCATATTATAATTCAGATGGTTAATGATCAAGATGGAAAAGAAAATCACCACGAAGATGATGGACACTGTGGAAGCAAATACGGTGACATTCCAAAAAGTATCTTTTTCATGCCACACATCGATGAAAAAGATGAGCTGGACAATGGATTGAAGAAGGGCAAGACAAAAAATAGCAATCACAGCACCCATATTGGCAAAACCGAAAAACTCAGGCTCAATAATAATAAAGAAGGCAATACAGGTTAATATGAGTGATAAAATATACCCTGTAATTCGACTGCCTATTGCATGATTCATAATAAATACCCTATTCCATAGACTACAGTAAAAATAAAGATCCAGACAAAATCTAAGAAGTGCCAGAAAAGAGCCATACAAAAAATTCGAGAGAGCGCATGGTGCGTAAGAGGATAAAGTCCTATACGAAACATCATGATTACCATCCAGATCAGTCCACAGGTAATGTGAAAGCCATGTGTGCCAACAAGTGTAAAAAAGGACGAAAGCGCGGCGCTTCTTTCAGGCCCTGCACCCTGTCCTATAAAGCTGATAAATTCTGAAATTTCTAAGAAAAGAAAGGCAGCCCCTAAACAAAATGTAAGAATAAAAAAGAGTATCGAGGCACCTTTTTGTGCCCGGTAAGCCGCTAACAGTCCTAGAGCACAGGTAAGAGTACTCGTAAGCAGGCAGAGCGTCTCGTACAGCACCGGCCCTAAATGATAGAGCTCTTTAAGCTTCGGACCATCAAAAGAGTTGCCATGCAACACAAGAAAACAGGCAAAGAGCGCTGCAAAAATGGTAAGGTCTGTCATTAAATACACCCAAAATCCAAAGATCTTGGTACTACTCGCTTCATTTTGTAAATCCACTGCAACACTTAGGTGTGCTGTCTTAACGTGTGTCGTCATATTCCCTCTCAATTTTAGCAACCTCTACTGCCGGCAAGATATATTCCATGTCATCATGAAAGGCCAAATAGGCAAGACAGCCAATAATTCCTATAAGCCCCACAATCATCAGCCAAATGATTTGCCAGACAATGGCAAAGGCGGCAAGGAATGCAAAACCACTCACATAAAGTCCCATACCTGTGTTTTTAAAACATTCAATATCTTTATATTCTCTCGATGGCTGTATCCCCTCTTTTTTCATATCCCAAAAAGATTCATGACTAGTTACTGTGGGAATCACCGCAAAGTTATAAAACGGAGGCGGAGAATGGGTTGCCCATTCAAGCGTTCTGCCATCCCAGGGATCGGCGGGGGCTTTGTGCAACTTTCTTTGCCGTATACTCTTGACAACGAGCACAACTTGCGTAATTACTCCACATGAAAGTAAGATAAAGCCACAAGCCGCTGCGATATACAGTGGCTGCCAGCCGGTAACTGCATCATAGTGATCAATGCGTCTAGGGGCTCCCATGAATCCCAAAAGATAGAGCGGTGTAAAGGCTACAAAAAAGCCCACATACCAGAACCAGAACGCTCTTTTGTCTAATTTTTCATCCAGTGTAAATCCAAATATTTTTGGAAACCAGAAGGTCACCCCAGCAAAAATTCCAAAAAGAGCCACGCCCACAATCATCGTATGGAAATGCGCCACTAAAAACAAACTGTTATGGACCTGAAAATCAGCAGGTGGCGATGCCATAAATACTCCCCCCATACCGCCGATCATAAACAGCGTGAGAAAGCCAATAAACCAATACATGGGAGCTGCGAGCTGTATTTTTGCCTTATACATCGTCAGAATCCAGTTAAATACCTGGACTCCTGATGGTATCGCAATCAGAAAGGTCACAACGCCAAAAAAAGTGTTTATACCAGGGCCCGCTCCCATGACAAAGAAATGGTGCAGCCACACCAGATACGAGAGCGCTGTAATACTGATTGCCGCCCACACCATAGATGTGTAACTAAAAATTTTCTTTTTACAAAAAGTGGAAACTATTTCTGAAAACATACCGAAGGCAGGTATCACTAAAATATACACTTCAGGATGGCCCCACATCCAGACAAGGTTCCAGTACATCATTTGATTACCACCAAACCCTGTTGTAAAGAAATGCATGCCAGCTGCCCTATCAAGCCAAAGAAGGAAAGTGACGGCCGTCAGTACTGGGAATGCGGCAATAATCAGAACCATGGCACAAAGAGCATTCCACGTAAATAGAGACATGCGCATTAAAGTCATGCCTGGTGCTCGTTTTTTGACGATGGTAACAAAAAAATTAATGCCTGCAAGGAGGCTGCCAAGGCCAGAGAGCTGCAGGCTCCAAATCAGGTAATCGACACCTACACTTGGGTTAAATTCAAGTTCAGAGAAGGGTGCGAGTGCAAGCCAGCCCGTATTGGCAAAGTCTCCGCCTACAACAAAAAAGAGATTAATGAGCACAGCGCCCGCAAGGGTGAGCCAGAAGCCTAAGGAATTCAAAAAAGGAAACGCAAGATCACGGGCCCCAATTTGTAGTGGTATAATCCAGTTCATGAGCCCAAAGAAAAATCCCATCGTCACAAAAAAGACCATGATATCGCCGTGAGAGGTAAAAATTTGCTGAAAATGATCAGGATCAAGATAGCCTCCAGAGTCCGCAGCAATAGACTGCTGCAACCATACCATACCAGCATCTACCATCCCTCGAAAAAACATGATAGATGCAAGGATCATATACATCGTCCCGATTTTTTTGGGATCTGTAGAAGTAAGCCACTCTTCCCAAGCCCGGGTCCACCTCTTGGCTTTTGTAAGATAGATGGCAATAATAACAAGCATCGCTATGATACTGGCAGTCCCACCAATCGTGTACCACTTGTGAGGGATGGCATCGCTCGTTAGTTTGCCAAAAATGAAATCTTTCATAACACCTTTCTGATCGGATACATATATTTATGAACTATTTTATGGAAAAGATTTTCTTCTACTTCTGAATACAAAAGGATATTTTTTTGCACAAGATGTTTCGTAAGCTGCTCATACACATCTGCCGTCAAGTGATGAGGAGATGCTTTTACAAGCTGTACCCAATCTCCGAACTCTGTGGGCTCTACAGCCCTTACGGCAAAGGTCATATCTGCATACCCCTCGCCGTTGATCTCAACTTCTTTTCCAGCATAGTCTCCGACCTTGTCTGCCATGATATGGAGCTGCGTCGTCATTCCAGCCATAGAGTAGATCTGCCCTGAGAGCTGTGGAATCCAAAATGAATTCATGGGCGAGTGATCGGCCGTGAGCTGCAGATGGATAGGAGTATGCGCTGGGATATGGAGGTAATTCAGTGTTGCCACACCCTGTTCTGGGTAGATAAAGAGCCATTTCCAATCGAGCGCAACCACCTGGACTGTCAATGGTTTGACTTCTGACGCAATGGGTTTATAAGGGTTTAATTTATAGGTTGCATCCCAGGTAATGAGTGCGAGCGGTATAACGATGAGAGTCGGAAGCCCCCACATAAGCACTGCCCCAAGCGTCCCAGATGTATGCTCAGGATCAAGCACAGCGTTTTCATTTTTCAAGCCATATCTCCAGACCACCCAAAAGAGGAGAAAATAGGTGGGGATGATAATGATCCACATAAGAGCGAAATTCGCCCAAATGAGATGCAGAATATCTCGAGCAATAATGCCCCGTGGATGCATTGATAAGGCATTTTCATTGGACAAAACAAGAATGATGCCCAGAAAGCCTAATACAACGAGAATAATACCTATTAAAATTTTTTTTCCCATTGACTAGGCTATACTATATTTTGCGCTTTTCAGTCAATCATACTTCCACAAACAGGTCCTCAAGGGTCACCTGGCTTGATATTATTTCTTCAGCATATATTGTTTTCTTTAATCCCATTGTCGTAATCATAGAAAAGAATAGCTGCTTTTTTGTCCTTGTCTGCTTTTTGAAGATCTCCATCTTGCTCAGAAGCTCTTGATAATATGATTTTTCAATCGCAAATTGTCGATCAGAGCATTTGATTTCGCAAAGAGTAATCGCACCATCGAGTCGGTCAAACAACAAATCAATTTGGGCACCTGCCTGTTTGCTCTTTACTTGATCACTTTTTATTCTTGGTGAATAACGCCAAGTCCCTACAATGGCTCCAGGGTTAATTTTTAGCGCTTTTCGGATCTGATTAATATGTTTATAGCAAGTTGATTCAAATGCACATCCCGCCCATGCCTTCCAGCTCGATTGATTCGCCAAAGATAGCCAAAATCCTTCATTTGTTTCTTTTTTAGAGATCTGCCTCAAATACGGTTCAATCCAGCGCAGATAAAAAAGACTGTATTCATCATCCATC
This sequence comes from Chlamydiota bacterium, assembly GCA_013287775.1. Taxonomy (GTDB): domain Bacteria; phylum Chlamydiota; class Chlamydiia; order Chlamydiales; family FEN-1388; genus JABDDE01. Next base: position 1,743 of record JABDDE010000070.1, on the reverse strand, counting down.
ACAAAATACACTCCCCTGTCCTTGTGCCCATATGGGACAAGGCTTGTGACGAACCCGGCTTCTTCCAATTGATGTAATCTATCAATTGTAGTACCTCCATTGGGCAACTTAGATAATGCAATGAGCTGCGCTTGTCCTATGCCATATCGATGTTTTGAGATGAACCGAATAAGCTCTACGTACGGTTTAGGATCTTCAAAAAGCGATTCAAACAGGCGCTTAAATTCATGTACCAAAGGACCGTTTTGCTGAAAACAGAGCTCATCAATACATTGATGAGCTGAGCGTCCTTTTCTGATAAAGGACCAATACAGAGGAACTCCTCCAAGCACTGTATACAGATCTAAAATGTGTCTGCGATTCAGTTTGATCTTATGTTCTTTGAGATAACTTTCTGTCTCATGTAGAGAGAATGGCTGTAGATGGATGGTACGAGTTACTCTATTGTGCAAGCCACCTTTATTATTGATGATGTTGTTAATAATCCATGAAGTAGAGGATCCACAGATGATCAGTTTAACACGTTTGTCAAAAACCCAATATCTATTCCAATAGAGCTCTAATGCTTCAAGTATTTTCGAACGAGGTGTCGCCATCCAAGGAAATTCATCGAAAAAAAGCACCACAGTCTGGTCTTTTGGCATTTCATTAATGGCATCCGTCAACACTTCAAAAGTATCAAACCAGTTCTCCTGAGGTACAAGAGATGGACTTTGATAAAATGCTTTCCCTATTTGCTTTGCAAATTCTTTTAATTGAACGTGGACAAGCCCTTGCTGCACTCCTGTGACATGGAAGAAGACGCATGGGAAGGAACTAATGAGATTTTTGATGAGATACGTTTTACCCACTCTGCGGCGCCCATAGACAGCGATAAATTCTGATTTATGAGATGTAATCAGCTCCCGTAGTAATTCTTGCTCTTTACGGCGCCCTATGATTTTTTCTGGAGTTTCCGTGCCTACAACTGCTTTTGCAGCCATTTTTGCCATATTGTGCCTCCCTACGTTTTATACACTTGTGCTGTCGCGCTGCGTTTCCATATCATAAAGTCAGCGCGACAAACATAAATCAGCGCGTGTTGCGCTGACTTTATGATACCACAATACGCAGGGCAACGCAAGCAATGACTATAGAAGTATGTTATGTCCTTGATCTATGCAAAAAAAACGAGTGACATTCCTGAGAAAAACGATAAAAATGTCGGTTGAAACAGATTTTAACCGATATTTTTAACATCATGAAACCAAAGAAAAAATTTGATAAAGCAATAAAAATTTTTAAACTAAATAAAGGGATCCTCTCGACTTCACAAGCAATGAAATCGTGTATCCATGGTAGCACTTTATATGGGATGAGAGATCACGGATTACTAGAATTTTTACATACTTGTGCTGCCCTGCTGCGTTTCCATACCATAAAGTCAGCGCGACAAACATAAATCCATGATTTAAGCGCTGCGTTTCCATACCATAAAGCCAGCGCGACAAACATAAATCAGCGCGTGTTGCGCTGACTTTACGATACCACAACACGCAGGGCAACGCCCTGAGAAACCAGACCGTAGCCCTGATAAAGGCCCGTAGGGCCGAAAGATTTATAGCCAAGCCCCTAGCTGCATCGCAGCATCTATCTACAAATAACAGGGGATCGCAACTGTTATATGGAAGTTAAACGATAAAAGGCAAACGCATAACATCTCATGCTTCTAGCTGATATGGACCCCACCGCGGCAGCGGTGGA
>JABDDE010000069.1 GCA_013287775.1 Chlamydiota bacterium | reverse complement strand
GATCCTGCGTCATCTCTCAAGCTCTCCTCTCAACTCTCCATTCTCTTTGCGACCAAGCCGTGGTATTATCCATCTTAAAATGGCATCCTGAAGGCAGCTTCAAGGCACTTTTTTGACTTATGGGTAACAGTATGGGAGACGCCCTGGGTTAGGCGGTGGCCCAAATGTTGTTGCCCGAAGGGCAACAACAGCAGAAAGTCGCACATCGCGTAAAATTATTACCTTGCGGTATTAGGCGCTATGCCTTGCCCTAACATACTCAATGGGCTTGGTGAGGTGACGGGAGTCGGGGAAGATGATGGCGAAGGCGAGAGTGAGGATGATGGCGAAGGCGAGGGCGATGGTAAAAGAGGGGGCGAAAGTCGCGAGGGCGCTAAAGAGTGTGCACTTAAAGAGTTTGAATTTGCCGATGCACTGGGAATAACGTCATAGAGATTGCTTTGTGATGATTTGCCTAAACGTGAATAAAAGTGAGACGACAGTTCAGATTCTATGCCCATGGTAAATGAGCATCGATAAAAACGGGGCTCAAATAGCATACTTTCGGAGGCTATGATTTCCTGCTCTGATGCAAACAGAGCCATTGCAGGCGACGGGCTACGTGTCTGTGAATTTACTGCTGGCCGAACTGGAATGACATCATAAACATGGCTTTGCGATGATGGTGCCATACTCACTGAAGAACTACTCATACTTGTATTATTCATATTATTACCTCCATAAATTATAAATTTATATTTTATTATACATCAATTAAAAATTTAATTCAACAATAATTTTAAATAAAGTTTCTGTAATTCGGTTTTTGGATAGATTTATAATATTGATTTGTAGTTGTGTATTATTATAGAAATGCACTATGATGGTTGCGTGTTGTATTTTGAAATGAATAAAAATAACAAAGGAATAAAATATGTCATTAAGTTTAAGTCTTTCATCATTAAGTCTTTCGCCTTCAAGTAGTGCGTTTGCAAGTAGTACGTCCTCAAGCAGTACGTCTTCAAGCAGTTCATCTTCTAGTAGTATATCTTGGAGCAGTTCGTCTTTGATTAGTTCGTCTTTGAATAGTTCATCTTCGAGCTCTTCTTCTATGCCAGTTACTCAATCCCAAGTGACGTCGCTTGCTTCTGTACAAAATGTGCGCAATGTATTTGGAAATGCTCTTATGAGAATACCAGAGATCTCTTCAAATCTGCTAGATATGATCAGACGAGATGGGAGTGGTCTACAGGCACTCTGTTTTTGCGGTGGGCCGATGATAGAAGAAAGACTTACTCTCTTGCTGCCCTATTTTAGAAATATTACACAGTTTTGCGCATCTCGTACTTCTTTTGACAATGCATGCTTAGCTGCTCTCGCACAATGTAGACAAATTCGACGTCTAAACTTAGATCATACCTTTGTTACGGAGGGTGCAGTAGCATCTCTGAGTCAGCTTGAAAACCTGGAAGAATTATCGCTACGATCGTGGCGATCGTGTGAGCTGATCAATAATCTTGCCATGATGCGATTTGCTTTTTCTCATAATTCGCTTAAACAATTCAATGGGAGGGGAATAGCAAGCCATGTGTGTAGTTATCTTGCTCCAGAAATGCGGCAATATAATAGTACGCAGACGCTGCTTTCTACCGATTACATTGACGATTATATGTCTCAGGGAATATCCCTGCTGAATCCTGCTACAAGAAAAGCAGTAGGGGCTGTTGCACAGCTTATGAATGGTGTAGATAAACTCCCCGCTCCGGTCCGTGACCAATGGGGAGAGATGTTTTATGATATCTTTCATACGAAACATCTCTATCTTGATGTGGCCGAGGCATGTGGGTTACTACCGCGATTCCTGACAGCTTCTTCGGACAATCCAAACCATGTGGCGATTCTCGAGCGCGTGATTGAAAATAAAGAGAATGAGAGCGTTATTGAAAATCCTTTTCGCGAACTTGGACCAACTATCGAATCTATCGACTTGCCATCTGTCACTCGATCTATTCAAAATGAACATTATATTGCCTTGTTTAAACTGTATTTTTCTGGTGTTCGTACCATTCGCGTCTGTTCCAACGAGTCACTGATTGGCTTTTTGTTGGGTTCGCTTGGTATTATTGTGCTCAACCAGTGTCAACAGTTGAAGAATTTGCATATAGAGGATTTTCATCTCTTGACTCTAGTACACATGAGTAATCTTGCTCGATTGAATAGCATGCACCGCATCTCCTTTGTAAACACCAATATTACAGATGCGCTGCTGCCGCTTTTGAGTGATGCACACCTCCGTACGCTGGAGCTGGTCAATTGTCCCGCGATTACTGATGCGGGACTTATCTCAGCAGTCAATATGATGCCCGAGCTACAACACTTGATTATTAGCAATGGGCAGTTTTCTAATGCCACTATAGATCAACTAAGAAATTGTAACATACAAGTTACATTTGCAGCACAAACGTAAACTTTAATTAATAAAAAGGAGAAAAAATACTATGTCATTACAATCTATTAAATCACACCTCCCATCGGAGGTTCAAAGTATTATTGGTTCTCGGGCTACCTGGGACGGTAATATGAAAAATATTTCTAGCTCAAAGCTTTTAGTGGCCATTGAGGCCATTGAGCATAGGGCGCGTCTTTCGAAAGGCACGAAAGTCTTTTCTTTTGCAGCGCGTGCTATCAGTGAACTCAGTGTGCGTAATCTGGATAGCTCGCAGTCTGATAAGTTGCGAAAATTAAAAAGAAAGCTCTCTCATGCCGTGAAAAGCTGTTTTGTGGATTTTGAGATGACACCAGAGATTACAGGAGTGGCTGCACGGGCAGTGGGGGCGGGGGCTCAACATGGGGAGCGACTTCATGTCTACGGTAGTGTCATTAAAGACCAATACAATCGCTGGTGTGTTAGTCGTTCATCAAAAGATTTTAGTGAATATCTTGCGAGCCACGCATCAACGGCTGAAAAACGAGAGATGAGAAACAATGTGGTGCGTTATTTCACTTCTCAAGAAGCCGAGAGGTATCTTACTACGTTTCGTCATGGGCGTATTGTACAAAAGGGGCATCAGCTCGGAAGTGGAAACTACATGTTTACTCTCAATATGCATGGAGATAGACTCTACGTAGGAAAAAAAGAGAAAGGTAAGTTACACCATGCCTCCTTCACGGCAGGAGATCCAGTCCAATGTGCAGGAAGATTGATTATCAAAAATGGTGAAATTAAAAAAGTCAAACTCGATAGTGGGCATTATAAACCAAAAGCCGAGCATGGCGAGAACTTGCGTGCGTATTTGAGTCATTCGTCTCGTTTAGGCAGTTCGACAGAGCATTTGCCTATCATTTCGCATCGGAATTAATGATTGTTCCCCCCAGTCTCCAAGTCGCTTCGCGAGCGCTTCGACTGGGGGTGCTTCTTAAGCTCATAATAATTCCTTAGTTTTCTCTCTAATCTCTCTACCCAGACCTTTCTCACCAACGCGTCCAAGCCCCCCACACGCCTCTGACAAGCTCCCTCTGTAAGCCCTCTCTTGCAGCTCTCCCTGTAAAAAAAAATCCCCCAGACTGTAGCCACCAACACGCCCAGCACCCCCTAACTTATGTAAGCCCTCCTGCAGCTCTCCCTTCTCCCTTATTCAAAACACAAACTCAACGCCAAACCGAATCTCGGACGAGGTGCGCTTTGCCTGGTGAAAGGGCTGCCGAATGGTGTGATGATGCCGTACTTTTGATGTGTCAGTACCACCAGAGGCTTTAAGGTACGAAAATTCATATTCGGACGTAAACCTCCAGGCCTCTGAGACTTGCCACGAAGCCCCAGCAATGAGAAGGTTGCCAATGCCTCGAGATCTCTCTGAGCGCTCATGGAAGTGCAGATGCCGTAAATTCCAGTGCCCATAGCCGTGATATTGTATAGGAAAGATAAAGTTATATTCTCCTGTCAAGCGTATTGTTGGACACATATCATATGCAAGCTTTGCCCCAATAAAAGGCGCATCCCAACGATTCTTGCTCGTCGAATTTAATTTACGGATTCTTTTATGTACTTTCTTTTTTCCTATCTGTGTTTGCCGTCCATGAGTCGATCGAAGTTTTTCTTGCTCCCACATATAGCCAATAAGAGGTATAAACGTTGTTTTCGATGAGGCCTTATATTCTTTTCCAACCCGGAGCGAAATAGTGCCCACATAATCACCATCAATATCGCTATAGGAGCGAGAAAACTCTCCTTTTCGATTACTTTTCAGATAATCTGAATCTTGCACGGTCCCATCAAACACCCTACCATACCCTAGTCGCAGATCACCAAAAAATGCATCTTTGGTAATTGTGGTCACAAGCCTCGTATTATAAATGTGAATATGTCTATAGGTGAGCTCTGAGAGCACATTAGGCACATGTCGTGGGGCTGATACACTCCATTTTACTCTGTCATACCTAAAGCCTTGAGTGATTCCAATCCCAATAGCAGTTTTAGTTTCAGGGTTGTTATACACTGTTGTTTGCGTGTACAGTAATGAGGAGCTTAGCGCCCCGCCTAATAATAAGTAACGTAATATTTTCATAATTATTCCTGAATTTTTTGAAAGTCTGCGAGTGCTGCAAAAAGGGCCAGCACCTCTTGCAAAAGGGCTATTCGGTTATGCTGTATCTTTTGATCATCTGCAAGTATTTTTACAGTATCAAATAGTGTGGCAATATAGGGCTGTAGCTCTGCTAGGAGCGAAAATGCTTGTGTATAATCATGTTGGAGACAGGCTGTGGAAAAAGCGGGCTTGCGCTCCAAGATGGCCTGAAAGAGCTCTTTTTCTGCTTTTTCAGTCAGCAATTCTGGGTGTGTGACAAATTGTGGCATTCCTGTAGTCTGCCCCTGGCAGCGCTTATGCACTTCGATCAGCTGGGTAAATGTAGCATACTCTTTTCGGAAATGGTGTAGGGCAGAAAGACGAAGATATAAATCATAACAGTCAAACGATGTAAGGCTCATCATGACAGCATCTATTTCTCCTTTAGGAAAATGCGCTTCATGAAGCACTGTCTTTGCCCGTATCTTTAAAAAGTCGATGATAGCATCAATGAGCAGCGCTGTGTCCTTCCGGATTGCTTCTGGGAAGGCATTACAGCAAAGGCTGAGCACCTCAGGCAGAGGAAGGTGTACTTTTGCGTTGATAAGGATACGCACGATGGCAAGGCCTTGGCGTCTGAGGCCGTAAGGATCACTCGATGACGTGGGCTTGGCATCTATTGCAAAAAATCCAAGTAGATTATCTAATTTATCAGCAAGGCTCAAGATAGTACCTGTGGTTGTAACGGGCAGTGCTCCATTTTCACCGCGTGGCATCCACTGCTCATCGAGCGCCATGGCCACTTCTTCAGGTTTCTTTTCATACTGCGCGTAAATGCGACCCATTTGCCCTTGCAGCTCAGGAAATTCACCCACCATTTCGGTTGCAAGGTCGGCTTTACTCAAAAGTGCTGCTTCCTGTACCCACTCAGTATTGGCTTGAGGGAAATAGGTGGCAATAACCTGCGCTTCACAGCGCAGTCGCTCTACCTTGTCCATCACGGTCCCAAGTCCTTTGTAGAAGACGATTCCTTCGAGCTTTTTGTTATAGGCAACAAGAGGCATTTTTGCATCCTGTTCAAACAAAAAGACCCCATCGGCAAGGCGCGCAGAGATTACTTTTTTATTGCCGCGGCGTATAGAGTCTGTCGGTGACATATTCGCTGTGATGATAAACTCATTGATAAGGGTGCCGTCTTTGTCAGCAACAGGAAAATACTTTTGATGCTCAATCATTTCTGAAATAAGCACTTCTTGAGGGGCACGCAAAAAGTTTCTATTGAATTCAGCTTTTGTGAGGAAGGGATATTCAACGAGGTGTACTACTTGGTTGATCACTCGCTCTTTTTCAAGAACATGGCACTGTCCTTCGTGTTCTATGTGCCTCAGCTGTTTTTCAATGGAAGCACGACGCTCTTGTATATCGACGAGCACAAAATGCTCCTGCAACACGCGTTCATAGTCAGATGCCTGTGTAATAACCATCGGACCACCCGAGAGCTGTCTGTGGCCATAGGAGACATTGCCAGAGGCAATTGGGCCTACATACACAGGAATCACAGCGCTTCCAAATAGCGCTACGATCCAGCGAATGGGGCGGGCAAAGGTTATATCCAGATTGCCCCAGCGCATCTCTTTTGGAAAATCAATGCCTAAAATAAGCTTTGGGAGCGCTTTTTGAAGAAGTGCAGCTGAAGGGGTAGCCATCTCTTTCTTTTGATGAAACAAATAGTCGACTCCCTTGAGAGTAGCAATGCGTATTTCAGGATCTTGGCCCAACTCTACTTGACTTCGTGAGAGCGCTGCTTTTCCGAGCTGCTTGAAAAAGCCCTCTCCAGCACTTTTAAGAGAACCATCATCATGATAGGCGTGTGCGCAGGATGGGCCTCGTTTTTCAATAAGCTGCTCTGCTGTATATAGCGCCATATGGCGCACAAGAGCCGCAAGTCTTCGAGGTGTTCCCATGACCTTGCAGCTTGAAAACGCAATACGCTCAGCTTGTAAAAATTTTTTTAGATTTTGCTCAAGATGCTGGCAGCCAATCGAAACAAAACTAGCTGGTAGCTCTTCACAGCCAATTTCCAGGAGAAAATCTTGAGGGGTATCTATTTGAGGCAGGGGAGGAAGGCTCTTGAGTGCGGGTAGTGGGTCAGCATTATGTTTTTTAAGTAAAGGGAAGCCCTGTGCTTCTCGAGAGGCGAGGTAGCCATCGGCAACGGTGCGAGCGAGCGCGCGAATCGATGCGATATAGTTGGCACGCTCAGACACAGAGATGACGCCGCGGGCATCGAGCATATTAAAGGCGTGCGAGGCTTTAATAACAAAGTCATAGGCAGGCAGTGGCAGCCGTAGCTCTACAAGGCGCTTTGCCTCTTTTTCATAGTCTTCAAAATGGGCAAACCACATTTTGCTATCTGACACTTCAAAGTTATAGCGGCTCCATTCAATCTCACTTGGTAAATACAAGTCGCCATAGGTCAGTGTGTCATTCCATTGAATGTCGAAAATAGAATCGACATTTTGCAGATACATGGCGATCCGTTCAATGCCATAGGTAATCTCACCCGTAATAGGCTGGAGAGGGATTCCAGCTACAGACTGGAAATAGGTAAATTGTGTGCACTCTTGGCCATCGATCCATACTTCCCAGCCAAGCCCCCATGCGCCAAGCGTTGGTGATTCCCAATCATCATGCACGAAGCGAATGTCATGGTTGCTCAGTTCAAGCCCAATGGCCTGCAGTGACTGCAAATAGAGGTCTTGAATATTGTATGGAGAGGGTTTTAAAATAACTTGATACTGAAAATAATGCTGTAAGCGATTGGGATTGGTACCATATCGGCCATCTTTGGGACGTCTGCAAGGCTCAATACAAGCTGCTTTATATGGCTCGGGTCCTAGGCATCGTAGGAAGGTTGATGGGTTAAAGGTGCTGGCACCTTTTTCAATATCATAAGGTTGACAGATTATACAACCTTGCTTTGCCCAAAAAACATGTAGGCGTTGTACTATTTCTTGAAAGGTAATCATGGTAGTAGTTAGTGGTTGGTCCCTTCCCTTACGGGGAAGGGACCAACCACTAAAATAATATGTTTTTCACGCGATCACCCAGGGCTCTGGTCTGGGCTATACATATTTCGGTCCTTCGGACCTTAGAGAGGCCACTTAAGGCTGAAAATGTATTGACGCTATTTCATGCCATGTGCACTTTTCCGGAAGGAAAAGTCGCACATGGCATGTTTGTTGTATTATAGGTCGCGATAGGATGAGATGGTTTTATGTATTAAACCAAATGAGATGGCCTCCTGGGCGGTCATCCAAGTATCTCTATCAATAGACTTCTCGATGGCTTCATAGGATTTCCCTGTCGCATCCACATAAAACTGAATAATCATCTTCTTGGTTTTGAGCATCTCTTTGGCTTGAATCTCAAGATCTGTTGCCTGACCTTGAATAACCCCAGAGATGGCAGGCTGGTGAATCATAATGCGACTGGTAGGAGTGGCAAAACGCCTTTTGGGTTCAGCAACCAGCATGAGGACGGTTGCCATAGAAGCCGCCATACCTGTAACAATAGTGGTTACAGGTGAAGTGATCATTTTGATTTGATCCCAAATCGCAAAACCCGCGTCCACAGAGCCGCCTGGGCTATTAATAAACAGTGTGATGGGTTTTCCTGGATTTTCTATTTCTAAAAACCAGAGTTTTTTAATGAGATCTTTTGCAAGTGCATTATCAATGCCATCGCATATAAACAAGCGACGATTTTCTAAAAGAGCAGTGTCAATACGGTCATGAAGCCGCATCACGTGTGTTTCATCATTATTTTTTGTATTCATACATTCCTTTTATAAAGTTTTAGGCGATTTCCGGGTACAAAGGAAATTGTACAAGGAGCTCTTGTACCTTATGTTGTACCGTTTCTAATACATCAGGAGCAACACTACAAAGGGACTTACTTGAGCTCCCATTTGCTGTAGGTGCTGCTGTAGTCGCTTTTAGTATGGCGACGATCATATCAGCAATGGCTTTCATTTGCGTTGGGCCCATTCCAAGCGTGGTAAGTGCTGCTGTGCCAAGACGAACTCCCGAAGTATACCAAGGGCCGTTTTTATCAAATGGTATCGCATTTCTACTACAGGTTATGTGCGCTTGGCGAAGCGCAGTCTCCACATGCCTGCCTGTAAGATGAAATGGGGTAACGTCAATGATGAGAAGATGATTCTCCGTTCCATTCGTCACAAGCTTTACCCCTTGTTGCATGAGGGCTTCGCTGAGTATTCGGGCGTTTTCGACCACTTGATGTGCGTACTTTGCAAAATCAGGATGCGTCGCCTCACGAAATGCAACGCATTTTGCCGCCATCACATGTGGTAAAGGCCCGCCTAAGGCAAGAGGGCATCCTTTATCAACAAATTCTTTATATTCATTGGTGCAGAGGACAATGCCCCCACGAGGGCCTCTCATGGTTTTATGAGTCGTTGCAGTGATAATATCGGCATAAGGCACTGGATTATACTCACCTTGAAAAACATGCCCGGCAACAAGACCTGCAAAATGGGCCATATCGACCATAAATGTTGCCCCCACACTTGCGGCAATTTCTTTCATGATGGCAAAGTTAATGCGTCGTGGATAGGCAGAGTAGCCAGCAAGTAAAATGGCAGGGCGTATCTCTTGTGCTTGTTTAGCAATAGATTTATAATCTAACAGTCCAGTGATTGGATCAACATCGTAATGAAATGCCTGCATCATCTTTGAGGAGATATTGTGACGATAGCCGTGGGTAAGATGGCCGCCGGAATTCAGCGACATTGCGAGTATTTTTTGATTGACAAGGAGCTGACGGACCCCTTCATATTCTGCTGGAGTGAGTTCGTCGAGTGTTTTTTTGCCAAGGCGCTCAATCTCTTTTGTTTGGACGCGTTTCACCAGGCATGCCCAAAAGGCAACGAGATTAGCATCGGCGCCGCTATGGGGTTGCACATAGGCATGCTCTACATGGAAGATCTCTTTGAGGAGCTCTATGGCTTCCGTTTCAATAGCGTCGACATTTTCACAGCCTGCATAGAAGCGATGCCCTGGTATGCCCTCAGCGTACTTATCTGTAAGAAGGTTGCCCATAGCAAGCTGTACAGCAAGCGAGCAGTAATTCTCGGATGCGATCATCTTCAGGAAGGCACGTTGGTCCTGAAGTTCTTGCACAATAGCAGTTGCAACCGATGGAGCGGTGCTATACAGGTGATCAAGCGCAGCAAAAAATGCAATAGCTGCACTGGACCTTTCCTTCTCAGGTGTTTTTGTAAAATAGGAGTTAAGATAGGTCATGCTCCAGTTATAGCACAAAAGGGAAAATTATGTCATCGGAATTAACGCCATGTGCGACTTTTCCTAACGGAAAAGTGCACATGGCGAAAATAGCGCACATACATTTAACGTACGAGCTGTTCGAAATTGCTAAGGGTTCATAGCCCTTATCTTTGCCCAAAGAGCAAAATGCTAACCCCCAGGGCAACGCCCACGCTATTACCCACAAGTCTAGAAAATGCCTCTACATGAATTCCAG
>JABDDE010000068.1:1498-10205 GCA_013287775.1 Chlamydiota bacterium | reverse complement strand
GGGGGCAATACGAAGACCACATGCAGATCCAGGACATCTTCGGCTGTAGGCGTTGCGAGTATTTCATAGGCAATAGCGCCTTCTCTAAGGGGGGCAATCGAGTGCACGCGCGCAATTTGTAGTCCTTCTGGAAACACACCATCGAGGCCGCTTGTAACGAGCAGGTCATCTACTTGCATGAGTGCTACCCCGGGCGCCTGCACCTGCCCGGCGGGGGCACCACTTCGAAGCTCTCTTGCAGGGCCATGATTATCTGCAAAATCATACTGAAATCCTACGCCACGAAGGAGTGCCCCAGGAGATCGCCACAGAGGCGCACTATGCCCTTGTAGTTGCCCTTGTAACTGTCCTTTGGCAAGAAAGAGGGTAGGCTCTTCGGGGCTATATTTTTTCTGCAGCTCCTCTAGAAGATAGCTAAAGGCCGTTTTCTCTTCTTCTTTTTCAAACGCATCTTCATGGGTGTTTACAAAATGGGCAATGGTGTGTGTAGCATCGAGAAGGCGTTTATTCTCAATGCCTCCACGAGCCACTCGCACTGCAGGCGTAAGCGAAGAGTCAGTAATCAGCCTGACAAGTGATGCATGTTTGCCTACATAGTCAACGACGCCAACTACCGAATCCCCACTGAGTACCGGACTGTTTTTTTGCTATGATTGGAGGGCTATTTTTTGGGTTATCAACAGAGCCAAGATGAATCCATAGAGAGCTGTTCCAACTATTAATCGATCTAAAAATAACCTTTCCAACCTGGACGTCTTTTGCAAGTTTAGCTGAAAGTTCTGCAGCCTGTTTTTCAGCACTCTTTTTTGTCTCTTGCTGGGACAATACATACGCAGCAAGCTCTGCCTGTTTCTCTTGCGAGGGGGGCTCTTCAGCGTGGAGGAAACTAAAGAGGAGAGCTGAGCACTCAGAAAAAGAGTTCCTGAGCTGTTTATTCATGGCCTCAGGGATGCTGAGGAGAATGAGTGCTGCTAAAAATGGCAGATACAGGCGTTTCATACATGTGCAATCGCGTGGACAATGCGATGAAGGAGCTCTCTACTATGTGGTAGGGCTGCAATGTTAATGCGTCCATCTTCGGCGAGATAGATGGCATTCTCGTCTCTGAGCTTGAGTACCTGCGATTTTGTGAGGCGGCATATGCTAAACAGTCCCGTACTCGCCTTCAGTGCTGTAAAGGGATCGTGGGGGCGATATTTTTCCATTTCTTGGTAAAAAGCGCTTCGTAGCTGATCGAGCTCTGCTCGCTTGGTATGCAGCTCTGCATGCCATTCACCCCGTAGGGCGTGACTTCTCAGGCATTCGGCAGCGATGTACGCGCCATGTGAAGGGGGGCTACTGTAGATGGTGCGGATGATTTTGCGTATCTGGCTTGCAATGGGGAGCGTCTCTTTTTCATGGCAGGCGATTGTAAGGGCGCCGACGCGCTCGCCATACAGGCCCATATTTTTTGAGAACGAGGAGGCGATGAGCATTTCATGTCCTTCTTCAAAGAAGAGGCGTATGGGCGCCAGATCATCTTCAAGCCCTGTGCCAAGGCCAAGGTATGCGATGTCGAAGAGGGCAATGTGGTTGCGAGTTTTTAAGATACGAGAGATTTCTTTCCATTCTTGGAGCGTGGGGTCGATGCCTGTGGGGTTATGGCAGGATGCCTGTAGGCATACTGCAGAGCCAATAGGGATCGCATAGAGGGTGTTCAGAAGGTGCTGGATATCGAGGGCTCCATTCTTGGCAACGACATAGGGGTAGCTAAACACTTCCAGACCGCAGGCGGTAAAGAGTTTTCTGTGGTTGACCCAGGTAGGGTCGGAGATGAATATGGTTTTGGTGATATGGCGTGCGAGGAATTGCCCTGCAATGTAGAGTGCCCCTGTTCCACCAACTGCCTGAGCGGTGTAGGCAGCGCGTGAATTTTCTTTTTTCGGGCCTACAATCAGCTCCTGGACAGCTAAGCGAAAGGGCTCATAGCCATCGATGGGCAGGTAGTCCTTGGGTAGGTTTTGGCTATGGACATTGGCTTCGGCTTTGGCGATGGAGGCAAATTTGAAGGCTTTGCCGTCACTATTTGGGAGTGTGCCGATACTGAGGTTAATTTTTTCTGGTCGCGGATCTTTTTTGAAGAGTACCTGCAACCCATAAATCGGGTCCTCTGGTTCTTGTTCTATTGATGCAAAATAATTCATAATAAATCCCCGCGCCGCGGTAGCGGCATGTGCATCAGGCTAAGAATGTTAGCATGACAAACGTTATAGCTAATACAAGCCCTGGCCTTAGCCCAATGGTGTCAACTTAAGGCGAATGCATAACATATCATGCTTTTAGCTGATATGGACCCCACCGCGGTAGCGGTGGAATTCATTAGCCCCGCGTGGAGCACGGCCGTAGCGCGCTCGCGCTACGGCCGGCGGAACGTGGGGTTACAGGTGCATGAAATAAAAATAGAGCTGCGGTAGCAGCGAAACTCATATTGTTGTTGTAGACACATTTCTGTGTCGCTGCTACCGCAGCTCTATTTTTATTATGCTTCATAAACCCCACGTTCCCTCGGTCGTGCGCATGGCGCACGCCCTCGGTCACGCGGGGCTAGAGCCGCAAATTTCGCCACTACCGTGGCTCGGTTCCGATTGGTTACAAGTTTCTTTAAACTGACACAATTGGGCCTTAGCCTGATGCGTATGTCGCTACCGCGGCGCGGATTTATCGCAATCGCGATTCATCCCCACGTTCCCTCGGTCGCACGCAATGCGTGCTACCTCGGTCACGCGGGGCTAACACCATGCGCCGCTACCGCGGCGCCTCACCACCACACGCGCATCCTACATCAGCGGTGTCAATGCGGGGCCATGCTGGAGGGTACGCGAGCCCTGCTCTTTCAAGAAGAAAATGTCATACACGCTGCCACCACTGGCCTCTTCCCCTATTTTCTCAATACGCCCAACTCCATATTCCTTGTGGAACACGAGCTGCCCTGCTGTAAACTGCTTGGCTGCCGCTTGCGGGGTTGTGGCGCGAGGTGCTGGCGCCGCCATCGCGGGCATCTTTTGCATCGGCATTGCCTCGCGCTTTCTCGCCTGTGCCGTCACCTTCGAAACCAGCCCATTCGGAATTTCCTTGAGCAGGCGACTCTGGTGCATCCCACGCACCCCTCCCCACAGATGCCGAAGCGATGCCGAGCTCAAATACAACTGCTCCTTGGCTCGCGTAATCCCCACATAAAAGAGCCGACGCTCCTCTTCCATAGCTTCGTGTGATTTATACGCATTAATATGCGGGAAAAGCTCCTCTTCCAGGCCTACTAAAAATACCACGCGAAACTCCAAGCCCTTGCCGCTATGCAGGGTCATGAGGCTTATGCGTGGGCTATTTTGGTCCATGCTATCGGTAGAAGAGACCAATGCAATTTCTTCCAAGAATGTATGCAACACGCCTTCTTTATTGGTGCGCTCCCATTCATCGGCCTTTACAATAAGCTCTAACAGGTTTTCTCGTCGCTCTTGCTTTGTCTCAGGTTCGCTATCGATGACATCGAGGTATTTGGTATCATAAATACAGGAGCGCACGAGTTCATGCAGAGGCTGCGAGGCGCGTATGTGTGTAAGGCGGCTCATTGTCTGCACAAAATCTATCCAGCCTGCCTTTTGCTTTTCCGAGACGGAGAAATCCAGTTCCGAAAAGAGGTTTTCTTGAGCAACTCTTTGGAGAAAATGGACAACGGGAACAGAGAGGTGGCGTGCTGTGGTGATGATCTTTTCGAGGAATTTCTCTCCAAAACCGCGCTTGGGCAGGTTGACGATACGAAGGAAGGAGACAAGGTCATTGGGGTATTCCAAGAGGCGCAGAAAGCTGAAAATGTCTTTGATTTCTTTGCGAAGATAAAAGGACATGCCTCCAATAATGGTGTAGGGGATCTTTTTTTGGAGGAGCTCATCTTCAAAGACGCGTGATTGAAAGTTTGTGCGGTAGAAGATGACCATGTCATTAAAGGCAATGTTTTTTGTGGTGTGCAGGCTGAGGATGGTCTCTGCAATCTGTACAGCTTCGTCGCGCTCGGTTGCGGTCTGGAAATGCGTAATCTTTTCGCCATCGACACCCTCACTCCAGAGCGATTTTTCAAAACGGCTTTTATTTTTCTCAATGACGTGATTGGCAGCTTGGAGGATGGTTTTGGTGCTGCGATAGTTTTGCTCGAGGCGCACGACCACGGCGCCAGGGTAGTCTTGCTCAAAGTGTAAGATGTTATGAATGTTTGCCCCGCGCCACGAATATATCGACTGATCAGGATCGCCCACGACAAAGATATTATGGCTCTTGGCGACAAGTAGCCTGATAAATTCATATTGAGCAGAGTTGGTATCCTGATATTCATCGACGAGAACATATTGCCATTTTTGCTGGTAGTACGAGAGGACTTCAGGGTGAGTACGAAAGAGGAGTACAGGCAAAAAGAGGAGGTCATCAAAGTCTACAGCATTATATTCTTTCATGCGCTGTGTGTAGAGGGCGTAGAGCGCTCCCATTTCTGGTAGCTCTGCAACGCCGATATTATCAGGGGTGAGCAGTTTGTTTTTCCATGCTGAAATCGCACGACGAGCGATTTTGAGATCGATTTTCATCCCCTCAGCAACAACCTCTTTGGCAGCAGCTTTGAGGAGCTTTTCGACATCTTCTTCGTCATAGATAGAAAACTGTGGCTGGAAGCCGAGGTAGTGAATGGACTCGCGCAAAATGCGTACGCCAAGGCTATGGAATGTCGAGAGCAGCACCTGGGCGCCAGCAAGGGCGTGGACGCGATCTTTCATCTCATGGGCGGCTTTATTAGTGAAGGTAAGGCCAAGGATGCTCTGTGGGGGGATGTCGGATGCGATAAGGTAGGCAATACGGGTAGCGACGACCTTGGTTTTACCGGAGCCTGCTCCTGCGAGCACCAAAAGGGGGCCGCCTATGTGTAGGCATGCCTTTTTCTGTGACGGGTTAAGACGATCGATTTCTTTCTGAAGGGATGATTCCATACGAGAGGAGAGTATAGCGAGTCAAGGACAAAAAGGCAACTATTTCCCTTACTTGAATTTTTCAATCATACACATCTTTGCGGTCTCCAATTTTTACAACCAAAATACGCAATTGTTTATCGTGAATTTCGTATATGATACGAAAATTCCCGCAACGAATCCTATAATACCCGTTATAGCGGCCGCGCAAATTCTTCAGGCCAGAAGGACGAGGATTTTTTGCTAACTCTTCAATTGCCTCGAGAATTGATATTTTATCCCGCTTCGAGATCTTCTCTAACGTTTTTACTGCAGCCTTGTCATACTCGATTGTGTACACAATTTATATCCCTAATAACCGTTTGACTTCTTCGTGAGAAATACCACCTTCCCTCTCAAAACGCTCATGAGCAGCATCTGCATCTCGAATATCTTCTTCATCCTCTAATCTCTGAAGCAATTTTTCAATTGCTACCCATTCTTCTGCGGGAAGTAACACTACCGCGTCTTTATCATGACGCGTAATCGCATAATGTTTGTGCCCGAAAGCGACTTCATTGAGAATAGTTGAGAAAGAATTCCTTGCTTCTTTTGCTGATATTTTTCTTAGGTTAAAAGACATAACGACCTCATAGATTCCACCATGTCTTAAGTGTACACTATGTCACTTTTTTAGTCAATTTTGATTATTCGCAAATTATCGGCATTATTTGGGGTTGATCGCCTTATACGCCGCTTTGAACCAATACTTTTTTCCCTTTAAAGACAATGGCTAGGGGTATTTTGTGTAAATTGTGAAATCTCGCCCTTCACAAGAAACTCCAGCATATCGTTATATTCAGTGTCTTGGTCAAACCAACCCAATAACGTAGTGATAATCTCCCAATTTGATTTTTTTAAAATCATCAATACCAATAGGAAGCTTACGCATAGGGTCCTTGTATCCTTATCTTTGTATTTCGTCATATGTCATTTTCCTGTCGGAAAATGGCACATGACGTAAAAATTTTTTCCATGAAGGCGAATTTATGGCGGCTGCAGGCATATGTACGCGATGTACGATGAATTGTTCGAATTGCAAGGGTTCGTAGCCTTTCCTTTGCCCAAAGGGCAAAAATTGTAACAGCCCAGGGCAACGCCCTGGGTGAGGTGGTCACCCCCACATTGTTGCCTGAAGGGCAACAACAGGTTGTATATTCGGTGTCCTGTTGTTGTATTTCAGGCCACATGTGTGTAACCCACACACGTGGCTCGCGCGTTCATGGTGTGAATGTATTATTTCCTATTTGGGGATAATTGGGAAGGGATTTTTTTTATACAACACAGGCCTTTTTCCTTCGAAAGAAGGAAAAAGGTCAGTGTTGTATGAGCTTCCCACGAATGGGGAATAGTGTCTGGAGCTAATAGTTGTTTTTTTATCAATCACATATTCTGAAGTCGTATTTGCCATCATCTCGCTGATATACTTGATACCAAACGGGGTCACCTCCGTCACTTGGTTGTCTCTTAACGTATAGACCATTGCTATTATCAGGATCGTTTAGCACATCGTCTAATGTGCTGGCATCGAGAACTGTGCTTTCGTTATCGCTATTAGTAACAGTCTCTATGTCTGAGTAAGAATCCTTGCTCTCAACCCTACAGAAGGTAAAGGTAGAGGTCGCAAAGGCCTGGTCGCTGGCTTGTCTGAAAGCCTCGCGTATTTGACTGATTGTGTGGCTACCAGCAATGGCGTTATAACGCATAACTTCACGTGGATTATCACACTCACGCCAAACGATTTCTGTCCCCTCTGTGTTGAATTCTGCACGGGACCACTGCTCGGTATCTTGATTGAGATCATCCTCGTCATCGTTGTGCCTCCGGATGTATACCCCATTCTCAGAATTAACCAAAGCCCCAATTTCTTGATTGGTGTCTTCAATCTGATTACCATTTGCGTCATAAATTGCGTCATAAAACGAGTTGCCGAGCATGCCCATTATATTATCGAGGGAGTCAGTTGGAGCATCAGGTGCTGAGAAAGCAAGTGGTCGTGGGTTCTCAGTCTCCTCCCAGGTAACAGCTAGCGTACCTAGTACAGCCTTATACCACTTATCCTCAGATTGGTTAGCTCCTTTTGCTCTTATAAATATCTCATTATTAGCAGCAAGTAACTGCTCTAATGTATCGGTATTGTTAACTGCTATGAATTCCCCGTTACTATCTCGTACGTATATCTTTTCCTCCCAACGAACATTATTGTGCCTGTTATGTAATATCCCATCAGTATGATTAATTAGCCTATTAACTGGAAGGCTCCGCATGGTGATAGTTCCTAGATCTGCTCGAGTAGTCGTTGTTCCAGATCCGTGTGACGGAGAATTTGCTGCTGTAAATCGTAATATAGGGGGCGTAGTTCCTCCAGATCCCCCTGGTGCTCCAATTGCAGCTTTAAGGGCGTTAAACGCAGTGGTATAGGCATTGCCTGTAGGGGTATGTCTATCAGCAGTTGTTGCTCCCCCGTTTCTTGCCACTTCATTTTTTCTGAACTCCAATGTATTTGCACTTTTGACGAATCCGGCGCTAAGACCAGCAGCACGGATTAGATTCTGTATGAGGGTTTTTTGTTTTGCCGCTTCAGGAGGAGATATGTTAAATATTAAATTTCCAGAAGGAGGTGGTGAGAGATTAGGAATAGTAACTGTGGGTGGGGTAGCAGTAGCATCTATAGTAATAGTCGTACTATCGTCGATCACTTGTCGATCTCGTTGAGCCTTTGCCGTAGTCGTTGATGTAGAAGCCCGAGCCTTTGAACTGCAGGTTCACATTGGTGGGCAGACACCTCTTCATCGTGTCCTGATGACAATCAGGACACGTTTTCAAAGGCTCTTCAGTGATACTCTGCTTGATCTCATGCTGTTTTTTGCATGCTGTGCATTCATAGACGTATGTTGGCATCTCTAAAACCCGCCAAAATCGCCCATGCCGCCCATACCACCCATGCCGCCCATACCGCCCATACCGCCCATTCCTCCCATGCCGCCCATACCAGCATGTGCAGGAGCTGCTTCTTTTTTCTTGGGTTTTTCGGTAATGGTAGCAGCAGTGGTAAGAAGCAGCGCTGCAACTGACCCTGCATTGATCAGTGCCGTCTTGGTCACCATCACAGGATCAATCACACCTTCTTTCACGAGATCTCCAAAGCTGTCCGTAAGGCCGTTATAGCCAAAGGCGCCCTTGGCTTCGTATACCTTCTCGGCAACGAGTTGCCCCGGTTTGCCGCAGTTGTTGGCAATGGCAATAGCAGGCTCAAAAACGGCCTGGCGCACGATCTGAGCACCCACTGCCTCATCACCATGCAGTGTTAAGTTGTCGAGTGCATGCACTGCGCGCAGGAGCGCGACGCCCCCTCCAGGAACAATCCCTTCGGCAACAGCTGCTCGGGTCGCATGCAAGGCGTCTTCAACACGAGCCTTTTTCTCTTTCAGCTCAGTTTCGGTCGCCGCTCCAACATGAATCACGGCAACACCGCCAGCAAGCTTCGCGAGTCGCTCTTCAAGTTTTTCCTTGTCGTAGCTTGAGGTGGTATTGCTGATTTCGGCCTTAATTTGGTTAATGCGCGCTTGTACCTTTTTGTGGTCGCCTGCGCCGTCGATGATGAGGGTTTCATCTTTAGAAACCTTCACTGTTTTGGCCTTACCCAAAACTGCCAAAGTAGCCTCTTCCAATTTGAGTCC
>JABDDE010000068.1:0-1488 GCA_013287775.1 Chlamydiota bacterium | reverse complement strand
CCTGTCAGGGTGGCGATATCTTCGAGCATAGCTTTTCTTCGATCGCCAAAGCCAGGCGCTTTTACTGCGCATACCTGCAAACCAGCTTTGAGCTTGTTGACAACGAGCGTTGCCAAGGCATCGCCATCGACATCATCAGCAATGATGAGGAGTGGCTTTTGTCCTTTTTCCATAAGGTCTTCAAGGATTGGCACGAGCTCTTTGATGGTCGAGATTTTCTTGTCGGTGATCAGGATAGCCGCGTTGCTAAACTCGCAGGTCATGGCCTCTGGGTTGGTTATGAAGTAAGGCGAGAGATAGCCTTTATCTGTCTGCATGCCCTCTACCACATCCAGAGTGGTTTCTATGCCTTTTGCTTCTGCGACGGTGATGATGCCATCTTTGCCCACTTTGTCCATAGCTTTAGCAATAATGGAGCCCACTTCTGGGTCATTGTTGGCAGAGATAGAAGCTACTTGCTTGATCTCATCAGCGCTCTGTACGCGTGTTGCAGCGCTTGAGAGTGACTTCACAATAGCCTGTATGGCCTTTTCGATGCCGCTCTTGAGCAGCATGGGGTTTGAGCCTGCAAGCACGTTTTTGAGCCCTGCCAAGAAAATGGCCTCAGCAAGCACGATAGCTGTTGTGGTGCCATCTCCAGCCACATCAGATGTTTTGGCGGCAACTTCTTTAACAATCTGGGCGCCCATATTTTCGAATTTATCTTTGAGGGCGACTTCTTTAGCAACGGTGACGCCATCTTTTGTGGAGAGGGGAGCGCCGTAGCCTTTGTTGATGACGACATTGCGCCCTTTTGGCCCCAGGGTTACCTTAACGGCCTTTGCAAGCACCTTTACGCCTCGTGAGAGGGATTTCAGGGCTTCTTCATCGAATTGTAACATTTTTGACATGAGAGGCCTCCTTATGCCGACTTCACACAGAGAACTTCATCTTCTGTGAGAATCAAATAATCTTCATTTTCGTCTTGGAATTCAGTACCTGCATATGACGAGAAGAGCACCACATCGCCGATTTTTACGCACATGGGCTCTAGTTTTCCATCATCATTCATTTTTCCAGGCCCACAAGCGATGACTTGCCCTTCCTTGGGCTTCTCTTGTGCCGTATCGGGAAGCAAAATGCCACCTTTTGTGGTTTTCGCTGTAGACCGCTTAATAACGAGGCGGTTTGCTAAAGGTTTCAGTTTTACCATGTTGTTTCTCCTTTTTTTATACTATTGTGAAGCTCCAGTATATGCTGTTTTTTGCTTTCATGTCAAGAGGAGAAATGCAGTTTTTTAGCAGATGAGTATGTTGAGTGCTAAGGTGATGGTAAAATTTTGTGCTTGAAAAATAAATTTACAAAATGATAAGTGTAAGGAAATAAAAAAATTAATATAGGAGAAAAGATATGAGTCAGATACCAATACCAACGAACCGCCTCGCATCGGATGCTGCCAGCTGGAATGCCAATACTGCTAGCCAAGAACAGTCACAAGGAACAAGACAA
>JABDDE010000067.1 GCA_013287775.1 Chlamydiota bacterium | reverse complement strand
TACGGCCGTGCTCCTCGCGGGGCTAATGAATTCCACCGCTGCCGCATACGCGTCAGGCTAAGGTCGGAGTGGTGTCAACTTAAAGAAACTTGTAACCAATCAGAACCGAGCCACGGTAGTGGCGAAATGCAGCTCTAGCCCCGCGTGCAGTGAAGGCTGCGCGCATCGCGCGCGGGCCGAGCGGAACGTGGGGTTAGAGAAACGGGTAAAAAAACAGAGCTGCGGTAGCAGCGACACAGAAATGATCGGCAGCAACAATATGTGCATTGATTAGGTCAAATATAATGGGTGTCGCTGCTACCGCAGCTCTATTGTATTTCATGCACCTGTAACCCCCACGTTTCGCCGACCGTAGCGCGGGCGCTACGGCCGTGCTCCACGCGGGGCTAATGAATTCCACCGCTGCCGCGGTGGGGTCCATATCAACTAGAAGCATAATATGTTACGCGTTTGCCTTAAGTTGACACCACTCCAGCCTTAGCCTGATGCGTATGCATAGAGTAAGGGAGGCAGTCTATAGCCCTGGCAAAGGCCCGTAGGGCCGAAATATGTATAGCCCAGGGTGCAGGAGCCCCGGAGCCCACGATTCGCGTAAAAAAATGTTACAGTTTGAAGCTATTCTTTGCATGAAAAGTAAAAATGGTTTTTCGCGTTTGTGTAGGCCATAATATTGGCAAAATTAATGCATGTTTCAATGGTATGCTTGTTCACTCAATGCGTGGAAGCGCCATAGCCTCCGCCACGGTAGTGGCGGCTGGTGTTAGCCCCGCGTGGAGCGCGGGCGTGCGCACAGCGCACAGCGCACAGCCCGGCGGAACGGTGACCTCTCCACGATGGTGTTGGTCGCCCTTTCACTGGGCTGTTGCAATTGTTGCCCTTCAGGCAACATGTGAGGGTGATCGTTTAACCCAGGGCGTTGCCCTGGGCTGTTGCAATTGTTGCCCTTCAGGCAACATGTGAGGGTGATCGTTTAACCCAGGGCGTTGCCCTGGGCTGTTGCAATTGTTGCCCTTCAGGCAACATGTGAGGGTGATCGTTTAACCCAGGGCGTTGCCCTGGGCTGTTGCAATTGTTGCCCTTCAGGCAACATGTGAGGGTGATCGTTTAACCCAGGGCGTTGCCCTGGGCTGTTACAATTGTTGCCCTTCAGGCAACATGTGAGGCATCTTCTCGTTATTTTCAAAACTCGTTCAGTCACTGCATGACTACCTATGAGCGCAAAATACAACTGGATTTTGCGCTCATAGGCTCCTACAGCTTTCTTAAAACCATTATGCTTTCCATAACGGATTTACAAGCTGCGTAACTTATATGGTTCTGAGCTCTACTGATCAATAAAATTTTTCTTTTAATTTAATATCTATTTGTTAAAATGAAATTAAAAATACAAGTATACATATGGCAGTTAATCCTCCACCTCCACCTCTACCTTCATCATCGGCATCTTTGCCGCCCACGCCATCGCCATCATCTCAGCGCGTTAGGCAAACAAGACGGAGGACACCTGCAGACCCTACTGAGTCCGAAGAGCCTGCAGCGAGACGGATGCATATAGAAGAGGTAGCCCAAGCAATTCCGATAACCACGCCGCAATCCACGCTACAAACACCACCGCAAATGGGGCAACGAACAATACTACGCGCACGCCGTACACAATCTCAAGACGGGCAGCAAGGTCAACAACATGTAGCTGTGCAGCCGCAGACAGCACATGTGGCCGAAGTGGCCGAGTCAATACTCACAACCAGCAGAAGGCGTGGCCGCGAAACAGGAGAAGCCTCTTCAGAGGTGCGTGTGGTGCGCCACTGGTCGCCAGCAGAACAAGATGTTTTACAACGCTTGCGTGAGCTTCAGGGAAGGGAGGACGGATATCGTAACATAACATCACAGTGCAGCACGCAAAACAGATCTCCCTTATCTACTGAGACTCCCACACTGCGCGATTACTATCAACTGATACAAGAATTTATAACAGCGCGCACGCAAGTTTCAGAAGCTCGATATCAAGCAGTGGTTGAAGAATTTATAGAAGCAAATAGTAATGCAGCTACAGCACGCACCTTTTATGGGCACCTTGATCACTCTATGAGCCTTATACAGGCTATCCAAAACTACGAAAACAATCCCTCTCTTTTCTTCGATCTTTTGCGGAATACCCCCCCTGCAGAAGTAAAAGCTCTTATAGAAAACACAATGAGAATGTTTCCTGATCCTGTGTCTGATGCCGAGCGCGATAAGCACGGAAAACTAACCAGTGTTGCAAACGCCCTAGCTGATGTATCTTCAGCTGAAGTGCCCCCTAGTTATTATAAAGTAGCCGATTTCTTTTTGAAGACAAATATTCCTGTATCCACTGCTCTTGCCCTCTTTTCTAGTTGGGCGGCTACAGATGCACCATTAAGAGAATATTATTTGGAATGGAAAGAGAAGCTGCAAACTCTCTCCACCTTTGTGAATAGATGGGGGCAATTAGACATACCTGCGATTTTATCGGCGCCTAACATGGAACAAAATACCGATATCCTAGATATGGTACCATCTATCGTTAGAACAGATCCCCTATTATCTCCTGAAAAAAAATTAGCTATTTACATTCGCCTGTATATCCAGGAACCTAGACTAGGTACAGGCCTAGTGCAGGACTGTGAGCGTTTTATTACGACGATAGTATCTCAATTCAGGGATGTACCGATGATAGCCACTATCCTCAATGCAATACCTGCAACCACAGCTGATATTCTCCGCGATGTCGTTCAAGATCTATGCTTGGTGCCACAATTTTCCTCTATTATCAACTCCAATGATTTTAGGGGGTATTGTGCCTTTGCCCAAGCTCATCCAACAGAGCTGTTTCGCTATAAGAACAGCAACATGTGCAGCGGCCTCTTCGTAAACTTACAAAATGAATATCAAAGGCTCGTAGCAATGCAGCAAGCCATCAATACCAATACTCCGGCCGACTTCGAGCATTTTCTCGAAACGTGTTATCCTGATACCCCTATACAAAGCGAAGATCTTCGCGCTGCGTATACTAGTATAAACGACTGTAGAGGCATCCTCAGCTCGAGAGAACCGCCTATCCCTGCAAATATGCTCCAAATACTTGAAAATCATGAAAAGCGTCTACTTACAAAAGCAGCCATACAAGAGCTCGGTGAGGGCAATCCTGCTGGCTTCATTGCTTTATGTGTACAAGAGACGCCTCGAGAGATGCAACGCCGTATCAATGAACTATCCCTACTCAGAATTAATCTGTCCTCAGATACTGCTGGAAGAGCCACTACACTCAACAATTGCGTGCTTGCACACCGCTGGATACAAAACATAGAAACACTAACAAATGCCTTTGCCTCAAATTCTCTCCAGGCACTTATCAACACACCCATTGTACATCCAGAGTGTTTGGGGCTTGCACTCGCTGCAGCATCCCCACGGCCATTTTCGTTAGAACAGCAATATAGCTGTACACTCCTAAAACTCCAATGGCTTGAAAGACAAAGCAGCCGCAACGGCGCTGATATGCTGCAGCTGATGCGAAAACTTGAAGAACTAGAAGGAGAGATGGGCAGCACAAGATATCAAAGCATGACAGACGCCGCACAGATAGGTATACGCGCGTTTATGGATGAAGTCACCACAAGACTACAACACATAAGGCAAATGAACGAACTCAAAACACTTGATAGTGAGTTTACAAATCTTCGCAAACGCGGCCCTGTTACTCTTCAAGCAAGCCAAATCTATCTGCAACAAAAAAACAGGTGCCTTCTAGCATTAAACACCCCAATATTTCGAAGAATGGTAAAAGAGTTTCAATCCACTACTATGAGTGCCGAATTATGTGACATACATGGCAAGCTCGAGACACTGTCACTCTTCAACCAACTTCAAGATCTTGAGACCTCCTATGCATCGCAGCCTTCCCATACTGCCACGGAAATAACTCAATACCATCGCAAGCGTGGCCAGCACATGACTGCCCTGTCTCACGTGATGCCCTTCTCAGACCAGCGACAAGAGCTATACGCCATATATGCCCTGCAACGCCCTAACACCAGCAATTTTACTGAAAGCCTTGAGAGAGAAGTTAATTATCATATCCATCTCCGCGAATACCAGGGCAATAGATGCGGGCTTGAGGTGCTGCAAGAGGTGCTGCAAGAAGTGCTGCAAGAGGTGCTGCAAGATAATGCTGTAATCTCTTCATTGTTCGTAGAAAATCGCTCTCTCTGGGCAGTTCATGCTCAGGCCCGCATTGAATACCTCACAGTCAAGCCGCTCACTGCAACCACACTGCCAGAAGTACTGCATCTCATGTGTCAAATGACTGATGCAGAAAGAGATCGTATTAGACTCGTAGGCTATCCCGATAACTCTATAGCGCAGATTTTGGAACGCATTCCGCCTGATATTGATTTGTTGCGTGTTGTGGAATGTGTTAAAAATTCTTTTAACGATCAAAATCAACCCATTTCGCCGAGACTTCTGGAACTCGAAAACATGCTAACGGGAATGAAAGCAATTGCTGATACACAAGATGCGACACTCCAAATGGCGCGTACTATTGCACTTACATGTCGCACTCCAAATAAAGCTCTTTTTGAAACTATAGCACACAGATATTTAGCGCCGGAAGTACGAAGTGAGGTACTCCGCATCTTTTCCATAACACATGCATTGTGTGTAAACCACCCCCAAACTGCTCAGTTACAATTAAGGCAATTACATGCTCAAAACCCAGGGGCAGCCGCAGCAACACTAAGCGCACTGCAGAATGACTCTCATTTTCAAACAAATTCGACCCTTCAAAATGCACTGATAGAGTGTAGAAGAGACTATACAGCCGCTCCACGCACCTGGATTGCACAGGCCATACAAGAAGGCAAAGACACATGTAATCTCATTGCCAGCGCTTTGGAAGCAAATGACCCTCTTATGGCACGCTTTACCCAGATTCAAAGTGCCACACAAGGCAGCACATTTGAATCCTGGCCCGCTTTAACGACACAACAACTCTGGCAACTGGTTGCCTTTATTGAAAATACCGTAGAACCTACTGATACACTTGCACATCATTATTTTTCCTCTTCAGAGCATAGCATCGCAAGAGATGTACAGTTTGATTGGCATAAGCGAACCGTTACCATCATTTCACACCCTGATATTTCAAGTTTAAAAGCGGGTGGTACCTTCAAAAAAGTAATAAGTGCTGTTATTATCCCTCTGCAAGATCGCAGCGTCGATGCTGTCACTCAAGCTGTGCAGTTAACACCTCAATTACCTGCTGATATAACCGCGCCACTCAAGCTTGCAGATATCATACGAGAGCTACCATTTTATGAAGCACTGCGCGATGTGGATGGAGTGGCACGTTTGCACACTATTACATGGTTTTCAACAACTGCACGGCAAGGGATACAAGCGCCAGAAAGAACCCTCAGCCTCATTTTAAATAGAGCAGACCGTGGTACTCTTGGCAACGTCATACGAGCTGGCACTACCGCAGCCGAACGAAATGATTTTACCAGACAATTCGTGCGCACCGCTGCCGCAATGGAGCGACGCAATGTATTCCATGGGGATTTAAAACCAGACAATATACTTGTCAATGGCCAAGGACAGCTGCATATAACCGATTTTGGACTCTCCAGCTTTCTTGGACCTAACGAACCATTCACAAGCTTTCCTTTGAACAATAATAGATATGGAGCCTGGTGGTATACCCCTCCGGAGCTTCTCAGGAGGCGCGTACCGCCAATACAGCCTCCAATAACACAAGATCCTACTATGCGCCCTGTACATTATAAAAAAATCGAAAGCTGGGTCAGAGGATGCATTTTGTTTGAGATGTATTTTGGACAGCCTCAGTGGGTTTCTACTCTCATGGGCAAACCCTACCCGCCAAACCTAAGTGGCGCTGAAATGGATGATATGCAGCAGGAATATAATGAACTTGTGGTTGAGCGGCGGGAGAGACTTGCTACAATCCCCCCAGAACAAAAAACGGAAGAACAGCACATGCAGTGGGTAATTTGTATGCTCATGCATGATGATGTTAATAGCCGCTGGACCATGGAACAAGCAGAGGCATATCTGCAACTACACGTCCCATAAAATGCTACTGCTCAGACTACTCTTCTCTAACTACTCCCAGCTACAGATGTGTGGTAAAGTATGCGCTGCACGCGGGGCTCATGCATTCCACCACAGCCGCATATGCATCAGATTAAGCCATGGCTCTCACAGGCTTTGGCACATTTTTTAACAGGGAGAGCTGCAGGAGAGAGCTTACAGAGAGAGCTTGTCAGAGGCGTGTGGGGTGCTAGATGCATTGATGAAGAAGGTCTGGGTAGTGGGGAGATGAGAGAGAAAGCTGAGGGATTATGATGGGCTTATTAAGAAGCAACAAAGATGCATTTTCAACGAGCATATGCTCGTTGAAATCCAGACATATAAAAATAGGCTGACAAATAAATTTGCCAGTCTATTTTTATATGTCTGGACTTTTCCGCTTCCAGCGGAAAAATGCATCGAACATTCCAAACCGTCGCTGGTCTCTGCAGCTCTCCCTGTAAAAAAAGCAACCATGGCTTGTATTAGCTATAACGTTTGTTATGCTAATATCCCTTGACCTGATGCGTATGCCACTGCCTCCGTGGGAGCCATATCAAACTGAAATCTGTGAATCAATAAAAATTTTTATTTTAATTTAATGTCTATTTGATAAAATGAAATTAAAAATATAGGTATATATATGACAGTTACTCCTAGCTCTTCATCATCGGCATCTTTGCCATCACAGCCATCGCAGCCATCACAGCCATCTCAACACGTTTCAAGAGGAAGGCGAACGAGACAGAGGGAACCCGAAGACTCTACTGCGCCTGTAGTATCTGCAGCGCAACGAATGCGTATGACAGCCTCGCCGCAAACGGGGCAACGCACAATACTACGCGCACAACGTACACAATTTCAAGGCGGGCAGCAGAGTCAACAAAATTTACCTGCGCAGCAGCAATTGGCACGAGTGACCCAGTCAGTACTTGGAAGGCATGGCCGCGAGACAGGAGAAGCCTCTTCAGAGGTGCGTGTAGTGCGTCACTGGTCGCCAGCAGAACAAGATGTTTTACAACGCTTGCGCCAGCTTCAAGGAAGGGAACAAGAATGTCGTGACATAGTATCACAGTGCAGCACGCAAAATAGATCTCCCTCAGCTACCGAAACTGCCACATTGCGCGAATACTATCAACTGATACAAGCATTTATAACAGCGCACACGAACGTGCCAGAAGCCCGATATCAAGCAGTGGTTGCAGAATTTATAGAAGCAAATAGTAATGCAGCTACAGCACGCACCTTTTATGGGCACCTCGACCACTCTATGAGCCTTATACGGGCTATCCAAAACAATGATCCAACCAGCTATTGTGAAACACTGCTCAAATGTGATCAGGACACCTTCCAGTTAGTAAATCACATCTCAGGAGATCCTCTCGAATTGCATGGTTTTTTCGTTGATCACTGTTCAGAAATAAAAAATGCCATAACTACTAATGATACTGCCGAACTAGAGAGCAAGCTTAAAAAACTCGTAGATTATTCGTTTTCGAATTGCGAAACACTAATATCAATCTTTCAAGCACTGGAAAGAGATAATTCTATCCCAAATGAGCTAAAAAGCATCATATTAAAATATAAAAACCAAACAGTTCTATATAACGCTTTAAGAAATTTCGAAAACAATCCCTCTCCTGTCTTCGATCTCTTGCGGAACACCCCTCCTGCGGAAGTGAAAGCTCTTGTAGAGAACGCAATGAAAATGTTTCCTGATCCCGTGAGTGAAGTCGGGGCTGCCCGACTCGACAAACTATCCGATGCCTTAAAGACCCTAGCTAATGTATCTTCAACCGTAGAACCTCCTAATCGTTTTACGGTAAACGAGTTCTTTCAGACGACAAATATTCCTGTATCCACTGCTCTTGCCCTCTTTTCTAGTTGGGCTGACCATACTCCTGCAAACACAGATTTGGGAAGACATTATTTGCGATGGAAAGAGATGCTGCAAGAGCTCTCCACTTCTGTGGATAGCTGGAGGCAATTAGACATACCAGCAATTTTATCTGCACCGAACATGGAACAAGAGAACGATATCCTAAGTATGATACCATCGATTGTTAGCACAGATCCTCAATTACCTCCTGAAAAAAAAGTAGCTATTTGCATCCGATTTTATATCCAGAACCCCTCTACCGGCCAGAATCTTATTCATACAATGATATCTCAATTCAGGAATGTACCGATAGCTACTATCCTCAATGCAATACCTACAACAACTAATGCCTCTCTCCGTAATGAGGTTCGTGATATATGCTTGCAGGCACAATTTTCCTCTATTATCAACTCCAATGATTTTAGAGGGTATTGTGCCTTTGTACAAGCTCATCCAACAGAGCTGTCTCGCTATGAGAACAGAACTAGGTCCACGGGCCGCGTCGTAAACTTACAGAAGGAATATAAAAAATTCGTAGCAATGCAGCAAGCCATTAATACCAATACTCCAGCCGAATTCGAGCATTTTCTCGAGGCGCATTATCTTGACACCCTTATAAAAGGCAAAGACCTTCGCGCTGTGTATACCACTATAAACGACTGTAGGGCCATCCTTAGAGAGAGAGGACCTATCCCTGCAAATATGCTCCAGATAATTGAAAATCATGAAAAGCGTCTTCTTACAAAAGCAGCCATACAAAAGCTCGGTAAGGGCAATCCTGCAGATTTCATTGCTTTATGTGCGCAAGAGACGCCTCAAGAACTGCGACGCCGTATCAATGAACTCTCTCAGCGTACAACCAATCTACCTCCAAATACCGCTGGGAGGGCTACTACACTCAGAAATTGCGAGCTCGCTCGCAGCTGGGTACAAAACATAGAAACACTGACAAATGCCTTTTCCTCAAATTCCCTTGGGGCACTTATCAACACACCCATTGTGCATCCAGAGTGTTTGGGGCTTGCACTCGCTGCAGCGGCCCCACGGCCATTTTCATTAGAACAGCAATTAGCTTGCGCGCTCCTAAAACTCCAATGGCTTGAAAGACAAAGCAGCCGAAGCGGCGCTGATATGTTGCAGCTAATACGTGAACTTGAAACACTAGAAGGACAAATGGGTTCTGCAAGATATCAAAGCATGAAAGACTCCGCACAGATAGGTGTGCGTGCGTTTATGGATGAAATCACCACAAGACAGCAACACATAAGGCAGATGAGTGAATTCAACTCACTCGATCGTGAATTTACTCAGATTCGTAGACATGGACCTGCTACTCTTCAAGCAAGCCAAACCTATCTACAACAAAAAAATACGCGCCTTCTAGCGTTAAACACCCCAATATTTCGAAGAATGGTAACAGAGTTTCGAGGTACTACTATCAGTGGCGACTTGCGTGCCATACACAACTGGTTCGAGGCACTGTCACTACTCAACCAAATTCAAGATCTCGAAACCTCCTATGCATCCAAACCTTCCCATACTGCTACGGAAATAGCTGAGTATCATCGCAAGCGTGGCCAGCGTATGACCGCCCTGTCTAACGTGATGCCCTTCTCAGACCAGCGACAAGAGCTATACGCCATATATGCCCTGCAACGCCCTAACACCAGCAATTTTACTGAAAGCCTTGAGAGAGACGTCAGTTATCACGTCCGTCTCCGCACATTCAGCGAAAATAGGCTCAGACCTAAAAATGATCCCAATAGAGTAGCGAGCCTTGAGGCGCTGCAGGAAGCTCTTCCAGATCAGGCTGTCATCTCTTCATTATTCGCAGAAAATCGCGCCCTTTGGGCACTTCATGCTCAGGCCCGCGTTGAATACCTCGCAGGCAAGCCGCTCACTGCGACAACACTCTCAGAAATATTAAATCTCATGTGCCAAATGACTGATGCAGAAAGAGATGCCACTAGATTAGAAAGCAATGTTCGCAACAAACTAGAAAAATTTCTAATATTAGAGCGTCTCCATCGTTTAGAACAGCAATATCCTCGTGCTGAGCGCTCTTCAAATGATGCAAAAAGAAAAGAATATTACAGACAGTACGCTCTCCTCATAAAAGATAGGCTGCCATCCGAAGAAGTAATATATACCGAAATGCGTACCTATTTTTCAGATAGAGAGGACTTCCTTACCAATACGCGCACTACTGCTCATATGATAGATAACATGAGCAAACTCATTGTACGAGACGAGACAGCATTACGTGAACTACGTGAATTCAGAACAAATCATCAAGATCAATATGCCGAATTATGCGAATTGATGACCTATTCTCATAACGAAAATCTTCGGAAGGGGGCATTCCTCTTTCTCTGCGATGATTTACAACAATTTA
>JABDDE010000066.1 GCA_013287775.1 Chlamydiota bacterium | reverse complement strand
TAATAAGGACGGTGTATCACGAGGACAGTTGAGTACTTTGAATTTATTTTTGATTTTCACAAATTTTATCTTTCGCATCTTTTTAGAAAAATGGTTATCGGATCGATCATAAGTAACTGTTGTTGTAATCACTTTTCGATTTCCGTATTTTGCTACTCGCTCCAATCGTGAAGAGACATGGATGCTCTTTGATTTAAATAGGCGGCGTCCACGGCGTGTGTAGTTGCGATGAGGCGGCCCGATACGAAGAAAATAAAAACGTGTAAGGGTTGAAGAATCCAAAGACGCAATATGAATATTTTTAGAAAGATGAGGCGTGGCGGGCAGTATAATTTTATGAGAGCGTGCAATATCAAAGCGATGCCCTGCTCTTTTGAGGATTCTGATGGCGGCTTGGTAAAGCATTGATGAAGGTTGAATATTATTTTTAGTGATTTGAATATCTCTATTATTGTTTTCCCAAGCCTCGAAATTAATTGGTTCACCATGAGCAGTTGGCGATTGCATAAATACTGCGAATGGACCTAGGAATACATCCCCAGACGTAGGCCCTAATAAGGAATGCGTCAGTCTACCTGAACCTACTACTAAGATCACCTCTGTGGGCGAATTTGCTGAATGAATGTGCACTTTATACTGGGCAAGAAATGTGTATCCCCCGCGCTGCATGGTAACTTGAGTAGCATGTTTATGTTTTGCGTGGAGAGTATCGCGACTCCCAAAAAATGCCGTAGCCAATACCCCTAAAACAACAAAAAAATTTCGCATGAACAAATCCCTCTTTTTAAATTGTCAAGCAATGCCATTGTCGAATAAATGTGTTTTTATGTCAACAAGCAATGTTAGATTGGTGAAGAAAATGGACTCATGATATGGTGTAGGACAATTATTGTAAAATTATTAGAACAACACACGCCACCAGAGAGGGCCAATACCAAGCCAGATGAGCAGATAGACGATGCTTGTGATTGCGCCTATTTTCCACCATGTTTTTATATCCACAAAGCCTTGCGCGAACAGGATAGGAGCCGGGCCTGAAGAGTAGTTGGTAAGGCCACCAAAGAGGCTACTCAAAAATCCCAACGTCAGTGTTGCAATCTCAGGTGGTGCCCCTGTTGCAATGGCCAGGGCAAGAAAAGGTGGGAACATGGCGCTAATATGAGCGGTTGTGCTTGCGAAGAGGTAGTGGCTATAGAAGTACATGCATGAAATGCAGGTGAGCGCTAGCTGCCATGATGAGGTAGGGATAATATGCACAATCTTACTTGTAAAAAAGGTTGTAACCCCCTGATGCTGCAGTTCTGAGGCCATCATCAGAAGCGTTGCAAGCCAGAAAAACGTATCCCAGGCAAGCTCTTCGGCCACAATATCCTTCCATTCTAGGACGCGGATGATGAGAA
This sequence comes from Chlamydiota bacterium, assembly GCA_013287775.1. GTDB lineage: Bacteria > Chlamydiota > Chlamydiia > Chlamydiales > FEN-1388 > JABDDE01. Next base: position 9,108 of record JABDDE010000066.1, on the reverse strand, counting down.
GCGCTGCCACGCCAAAAATGGCTGCTTCGGTTGCGTGTACGCCTAAAAGGGGTCCTAAAGACCATAATCCAAGCAACAGGGAAAAAACCGCAATGAGCCCCTTTTCCCCAAAGGAGACACGGCCCATAGCATGAAGCTCCTCTTTTGCATGCGCGGCTACTTCTTGTTTATGGGCAATAGAACAGGGGCAAAAATAACGGATAAGCACGGGCAAGAGAGCAATCGTGATGAGGCCCGGCACAAGAGCTGCGCCTGCCCACATGGCCCAAGAAATAGAGACGCCATGGCTTGCAGCAAACTTGATAGCAATGGGATTGCCAGCATTGGCTGTGATAAACAGGGCGCTTGCAATGACGGAGCCATGAAAGACAGTGAGGGTCAAAAATGCAGCTGTGTTATTGCTTTCCTTAGTAGATGCTTTGGATGTGCCTTGTATTGCTTGAATGAGTGCAGCGAGCACCGGCATGATGATGCCGCCCGTACGCGCGGTTGTCGATGGGATGATAGCGGCCATGGTGATAGAGCTTAAGAGCAGGCCATAACTCAGACCAAATGGCGAGGCGCCGCAGAGCGTGATAAAGAGGTAGGCTACGCGCTTGCCAAAGCCTGTTTTTATAACAGCGCGCGCAAGAAAGCAAGCGCTGAGGATAAGCCAGATCAGGTCATTAGAAAAGCCATGGAGGCACGTTGTGAGATCGAGGGTCTTTGTGAGGAGCAGTGTGCTTATAGCCAGCAGACATACCCCACCAATTGCCAAGGGTTTTATGACAATCGCTGCAATAGTCGAGACGAAGATCACAAACAGGCTCCATCCTTGGGGTGAGAGCTCTTCTGGTTGTGCAAAATACCACAGGAGCCAGCCAAACGCCACAATACCTATCAATTTCAGGTATTGGGCAGGGATGCGCTGCCGGAGCGTGGAAAGTTTAGACGGAAGAGAAATGGTTGATGTGGTCATGTCTTTATAAATTTTTCATCTTTATCGTATCACAGATTGGACATTTCAGCCAATCCACAAAAAGATCATCACAGCAATTCCAGTCTATATAGTAATTCCAGAAGGATATGGGAGTTCAAGCACGTCGCATTCTGTCCTCTTCATCACTAAGGATGGGTAGCAGCGTCGTATGTTAGCCCCCAAAGTATTATCTGGAGTATCGTCATCTTTGCTGAGGACTTGCGGCCAAGCATGCAAAAATTGAAGGGAATTGCTACACACTGTGGAGATATCATCATTATGCAAATTAGAATTATTAATAGACAGTCTTCGTATTCCAGCATGATATGGTTGTGCTAGACCTTCTTGATATAGTGGCTCTACATGCATGAGCCTCCTCAGTTCTTCTGTCCCTGCTGCCGAAAACTGGATACCATTTAAGCATATGCTATGCAAGCGATGCAGAGATGATACATTGAATAAGCCCTCACCCCTAATTTGAGGGCAGCGGGAAAGGCTTAGGGCTTGTAGATTTGGACAATTTTGGAGTACTGTAAATATTGAGTTGTTAATATTTGGGCAGCCATCAAGGCGTACGCGTTGCAGGTTATGGAAGTGACTGAGTACCTGGTTGGTAACAGGAGTACTGCTGGCATTAAAACTTTCAAGGTTTGTAAGTCTTGTAATCTGATTCTGGCCGGCTGCAGTGATGTTTGTGCAGCCACTGATGTCTAATTGAATAATAGTTTGAGGGATTCTTGAAGCAAAAGCGTCCAAGCCCTCACCGGTAATGCTGGTATTTCCAGAAATGCGCAGACGTTGCAGCCGCGGCGTCGCTGCAGCTATTCTTCTTAAGGTCTCATCAGTAACGGTAGCGGGAAGGTGAATGTCTTCAAGATTAGGAAGCTCCCTGCAAAGCTGCACCATCTGGTCTGCTGTTAAAGCAGCTGTTCGTAGATCAAGAGATAGCTGCGTGTGCTTGAACATTGTAATAAAAGTATCCATTTTCGCTGCTGTGTTGTGTATTGAGTTTACCACCGGATCGTTGCGCACATTATCTATGTTATAACCCGCGCGCGTCATAATATCAAATCCAACATCCCAGCAGCAATTGCCGCCTGCATCCGAAGATGGCAGTGTATTAAGGTAATGAGAGCTCCGAAGAGCGGCCAAAACAGATGTGAGTCTGAAGTCTACCGTACTGCCAAGCTGTATTATTTTAGCACGAGGGCAGTCAGTTACTAATTGCTGGAAAGTCGTTGCGTTTATACTAGTATTACGCACATCTACGATACGTACAGCATTTCTAAATTTTTCAATAAAATTATTCATGGCGGAAGATGTAGGAAACAGTTGTCTTAGCAGTTCATGATTTCTCAGCGCCCCTACGCTATAGTTCGCTTCACGTAAAAATTCTTCTATTAAGCTCCTCATTCCAATATAAGGATTGTCTTGAATGGCATAGCCGTCCAGGTTCGTACACAAAGATTGTGCGACTTCCTCGCGTCCTAGAATTGCTATAGATTCTCCAATGTTTTGCACACTCACTACAGGAATGTATTCTTGTATTATGTGTCTACGTATATCTAAGGGAATTGTGGATATGAGTGCCGACTCGGACTCTGTTGCAGATGAAGATAATGCAGATGTCGACTGTGTTGTTGTCAGTGATGGCTCTACATGCATGCTGGTAGTTGTTTGCCCTTGAGTTTGTCTGTGGCGAGAGAGCGCTGTTTGTCGTGCTGTGTGAGCACTACTCTCATGGCTAGTAATACCAGACCTGAGGCGTTGTTGACGATGCTCAATAGAAGTAAGACACTCACGTACTAATGTTTGCGCGCGGGACACATTTGGCTGCTGTGCAGAGCTGTACGGATTCAAACAAGCAACGATTTCAGTTGCAGAACCTATTACGGTGTCTGCTATGGTAGCGGCCTCCGAGGGCGATAACTGTGGAAATTGTGCCGTTATAACTCGAGAAACTTTAGCGGCAGTAATTGCGCCGCTACTGCTATTTTGTATTTCTGCAACAACATCTCGAGCTCTTGCTAGTGAATCTAATGGAGCAGATGAACTTGAAGATACCATAACTACCTCACTTACTATTAATTATAATGATATTTTTTTTAATGCCAAGGGCTAAGTTGCCAGTGGCTAAGTAAAAAAGATTAAAAAATAAATTTACAAAAAACCTAGATATATTCTATATATTAAAATATAACCGTGAATATAAAGTGAGATATATTAGTATGACTATTAATTTTATTAACCACATAAATGTTGACTGTGCTAATCAAGGGATCAGACCATTCCTGGTTGGCAGTGTTTATCAAATAGACAATCTAATCGCACAGATCAGGGAGAGAGTGCAGCTAGGCAACATTTCGCCAACTACAATAAAGGCGATCATCAACCAAAATTTACAGTTTCTTGGAGATGGGAATGACCTTGCAAGACGTACCATGATAAATTTTCAACGCACTTTAACGCCTGCTAATGACTATTATGTGCAAGAGATATCCCCACTCATCACTGCTATCATGACCTTGGCTCCGGATACAGCACATATTGGAGAAATCGTTGCACAAATAAACAGAGATGCCATAAATGCCCTCACACATACCCCACCACAAATGGACAAGTTGCGTGTATTAGCATCTCGCCTTGAATGGGTATTTGATAGCCTTGCAGATAATGCACCTGAAGATCTTCGTACTGCAATGGGTAATTATACAGAAATTCAAAGATGTGTCAGGGCACTAAAAGAAAGGCTGGAGCAACAAGAAGAGAGTCCAGCACGAGGCCAAATAGCACAAGCTATGGATACTATCGTAAGGGATGCTGAGAATGCATTTACAGCACGTGACTCGCAAGGAATAGAAACTGCTGCATGTAACCTTTTAATATTAGAGGGAAGCCTGCAGCCAAATTGTACTCCAGAAATCCGGCAGCAAGCAAATGCAATAATTCGAATAGCAGTGAATTTTACAAATGTTCAAACTATTGCCAGGTCAATAAGAGAACGGCTTGCACAAGGCAAAGAGACTACAGAGCGACCACGAATTTCTCATGCAATAGATAGTATCGAAAGAAAAGCGTATACAGCATATGTAACCAACCAACTATCAGACATCGATACTGCAGCAAGTGATCTTGCAGTATTACAAGCAAGCCTGCAGCCAAATTGCACTGCGGAAGTTCGCCAAGAAGCAAATGCAATAATAAATGAATTATGCGAGTGAACCTTGGGTATCGACCTAACGGTTGTATAAGAGCAAAGAATGTAACACTTTTTTTCTACACTACTGCCCGCGTCAGCGTGGCAGTAGTGTAGAATATTCACCTTCTTAAATGCTCTTGCTGAAGACTCCCAAAGATATTGAGATAGGACTCATACCGAAGCATGGATACCTTTTGAGTATGAATGGCATCAGGAATCGCGCATCCATCCTCTCCTGTATGGGAGCAGTCCTGATATTTACAATCACCAGCGGCCGCCTGAATTTCAGGAAAGAGTGCGGGTAGCTCGCGAACCCCGATATTCCATATTCCAAAGCTCTTTATGCCAGGGGTGTCTACTACATACCCACCAAAGGGTAGTTTGATAAGTCTAGCAAAGGAGGTGGTGTGTGCACCCTTTTTGGAGCGTGCGACGGTTTTGCCGACTTTCAGCTCCATAGCACACGTGGCATTAATGAGTGAGGACTTGCCACAGCCAGATTGCCCTGAGAAGACAGATGTTTTGTCTTTCATAATCTCAATAAGTTGGTCAAGACCTTCCTTGGTGACTGTGCTTAGCGGAATAAAAGGGATATTGATTGCCTGGTAGATGGCCTGTACTTCATGCATGAGGGTTTTTTCGTGAGCGCGGCCCTCACCATTATAGGTGGGATCCTCAAGAAGGTCCATTTTGTTGCAGAGAATGACTGCGTTCAGACCGCCTTTTTGTGCTGCAATTAAATACCGATCAATAATAGTGGGCCTCAGTGGCGGATCCACCACAGAGACTGTGATGAGTACCTGATCGACATTGGCGGCAAGAAGGTGCTCTTGTTGTTGGGAGAGGTGTGCAGCACGGCTCAGCACACTTTTGCGCTCTTCAATATGATGAATGGCACCATCTTCAGAAAAACACACCACATCCCCAACCACGACAAGATTTTTAAACAGGGATTTATCCTTTTTCAGCACACCGCGCAGTGTGCAAGGGATAAAGCTGCCTTCGTGATCGACGAGTATTTCAGGGCCTTGAATATGGACAACAACGCCCTTTTTGAGGTGCTGCATACCACTAGGCTCTGCGGGGCGTTTTTCCTGATCGGTCTTTTTGTATTTAGAGCGATCAAGCCGTGATGCGCGCCTGCGTTCATGTCGATATGTTTTTTTGTCTGAGAAAAAATCTGTTACTTCATATTCGTTCATGTTTAGTTTTTTTATGTTATGAGGGATTTTCCGTAGGAAAATCCCTCATGACATAATTACATACATTAGTATACCACCTGCAACGGCAACATTCAAGGATTCCATAGTACGCATGGGAATATGCACCTCTGTGTGGGGGATTTCAGGTGGCATTGTCACTCCATGGGCTTCATTGCCGAGGACTAATACGCACCCATCTGTGCAGCAGCACTCCTTAGGGATTTTCCCTTTCATGCTGCTCACAACGATGGGGAGCCCTGTTGCTGCTAACTCACTCCAGGAGCCCCAGATTAGTGGTAGCTCAAACGTGGCCCCCTTAGCAGCACGAAGCGCTTTATCGTTAAAGGGGTCGGCACAGGCTCCTATGAGGAAAAGGGCATCCCAGCCTAAAGCAAGGGCTGTGCGCATAATAGTTCCTAGGTTGCCCGGGTCTTGGATGCTATCACAGGCCACAATATATCGTTTGTTCGTAAGCGTCCCAGCCCCTGGCATTTTTATTTCAGCAATCATCCCTTCCGGACTCTCTACAGAGGTAATTTTTTTGAAAATAGCAGGCGAGACATGTATGATGTTTTGGGCTTTGAGATCGATGGGTAGAGAGGTCCCTTCCTGGAGTAGGAGCGTGATGGCTTCTCTTTTGTTGCACACATCGGCGATAGCATTTTTGCCTTCTAGCAGCACTGTTCCTTCTTCGTGGCGAAATTGTTTGTCGCGTCTCAGCTTGACAAGCCGCTTTACATAAGGGTGCTCAAGGCTATGAATATACTTCATAGAAGTTGACTCAGGATGACATTTTTGTCGCGCAAGTTTTGATTAATCGAGATTTTGAGCGCCTCTTCTAATAGCTTGCCCATTGCGACACCAGGCTGTATGCCACGGCTAATAAGATCTTTGGCTCGTACAATAGGCTCTTTTTTCCGCATAGCATGAATAAAAAAATCAAGTTTACTAGCTTCTCTTCGATACCAGTCAAGCCATTTTTCCCTCTCCTCTTGACGCATAGAGGCAACATGTACTTCAAAACATATTTCAAAATGTTTATTAGCAAAAATTTTGACCAAGTGATAGGGGTCAAGCGAGGCAAGATCGGTTGTTTGTATTTCTATATAACACTCAATCCATTTCCCATCTTCATTAGAGGCACGCAGGTACTGCTGCAGGGTTTGAATAAACGATATATCCTCTTTGTGAAACAGCTGCGTCAGGAGCAAAATACAGGGCACATGGGGCTGGAGGATGCTTAAGGGGGCGAGGCGCTCATGCATACCCTCTTGAGAGACTGAAGCGAGAGGTGGAAAGATGATGCTCAGAAGCCCCAGCCTATGCATGGTGTAGAGAGCCTCGGCAAAATGCGGGCTTTCATGCATTTTCGAGAGCTCTTGCCAGATGCGCTCCATAGAGACTGCTGGCAGAAGTGTGTGGCTGAGCTGTTGTATTGCCTGCTCTGTCTGCTCTTCAATGGTAAATCCAAAGCGGCAGGCAAAACGGCAGGCTCGAACCATGCGTAGTCGATCTTCTTGAAAGCGGTCCAGGGGATTGCCTATGGTGCGTATGATTTTCTTGGCAAGGTCCTCCTTGCCGTGGACGAAATCATGGATTTCTTCGGTGGCAGGGTCATAAAACATACCATTAATGGTAAAGTCACGACGTTGGGCATCTTCATAGGGTGTGCTTTTGAGGAGAACGTGTGTAGGTTTGCGTCCGTTTTCATACAGGACATCCTTTCGGAAGGTAGCGATTTCAAATTGGTGAGGCCCATAGAGTACGAGCACAACCCCAAATTGTGCGCCTACAAGAACATGGTCAGGAAAGATTTGGACGATTTCGTCGGGCTCTGCGTCGGTTGCGATGTCGATGTCGGATGAGGGAATCCCAAGCAGAAAATCACGCACCCAGCCACCTGCAAAATAGGCAACATGGCCTAAGCTTCGAAGTTCAAGAACTATTTCCTTTGCAGAATGAAGAGCATCCATAACCTTGTATCTGCTATAATACAACACATGGAGCCTATTATACAACTTCTTGATTCATGTACCATTAATCAAATCGCTGCGGGCGAGGTCATCGAGAATCCTGCTTCTGTCATAAAGGAATTAGTTGAAAACTCTCTAGATGCCCGTGCGACAAAGGTTTGTGTGACCGTGCAAGCTGGAGGGCTTGAATACATTCGGGTGCAAGACGATGGAATTGGGATGCATGAATGTGATGCGCTTCTTGCAATCGAGCGCCATGCAACATCGAAAATTAAACAAGTCGAAGATATATTTTCCATCTCAACAATGGGATTTCGTGGGGAGGCGCTTGCATCCATCGCAGCCATTTCAGAATTCACGCTGACAACTGCTATGCACACTGAAGAGGTGAGAGGGACTCGAATTGTCGTCAAAGGCGGTAGCATTCTTTCAAAAAGTGGCCTTTACTGCCTGCCTGGAACGGTTATTGAGGTTCGATCACTTTTTTTCAACACGCCTGCTCGATATAAATTCCAGAAGTCGCCAAAAGCATGTGGGATGGAAGTGGTCAAGCAGATGACAAGTATTGCCCTTGCGCACCCTGAAATCGAATTTGAGCTAATGGTGAATGGAAAAAAGGAGTTTCATCTTGAGAGAAGCAGTCAAAAAGAGCGTGTGAGGGCACTTCTTGGAGAGCAATATGTGTCTGAGGCGCGCGCGCTTGTTTGCGAAGAAAATGCGCTTGCGATTAGTGGCTTTATAGGGGCGCCGTCGATGAGTCGTCCCACACGTACAGGACAGTACCTTTTCATAAACAGGAGGCCGGTTTTTTCACTTGCCCTTTCAAAGGCCATTAAAGATGGCTATGGCAGTAGTATCGAGCCACTGCATCACCCTTCGTTTGTGCTCAATCTCACCATTCATGGGGATGAGATAGATATCAATGTGCATCCGCAAAAGAAAGAGATACGTTTTAAAAATGAGCAGCGTATAAAAAAACAGGTTGCAGATGCTGTTGAAAAGGCGTTATTTCAAACACGAGGCATACAAGAGCCTCCAAAAGAAGAGACCGAGCAAGAAGATATACGTTATACGCACATTACCTCTCCAGCAGCCTCTTCAGCCTTTAGCATAAAAGGATGTCAAACAAGACAGGCGCCTTTATGGACAAGCCCCCCTCCAGAAGAGAGAGTGAAGCAAGAAGAAGCGCCTGTGGAAGCGCCTGTGGAAGCGATTGAGCGCCCGAAAGAGCTTTTTACGGGGCAGGAAATTTTTCGTGTGGTTGGAGCGTATGATGAGTACATTCTTGTGGAGAGCACCTCATCGTCCATCTTGCCTACAGAGCTCACAAAGCCTGGACTTCTCATCATCAACTGCAAGGCAGCGCTTGCTCGTATTGCCTTTGAGGACTTGCAAGAAGTAAAAACTTCTGAGACAGTTCAAGCAGTGCAGCTTCTTACGCCCATTTTTATGGAGCTAGCGCATAGTGAGGCGCACATATTGACGGGAATGCTTCCAGAGCTTAGTCGCCTGGGATTTGACATTCGTGAATTTGGCAAGATGGCCTTTTTAATAGAGAGTCATCCCGCCCACATTGCCCCAAGTGCGCTCCAGGACTTTATTCTGGAGCTTGTGCATGGCAATGAAGAGGCGGCAACGGATATGGTTAAGGTAAAGAGGTGTATTGCAAAAACTGCGGCCGCACATGCGCATAGAGGCAAATACCCTGTTGATCATGAGCTTGCCTCACTTATCATAAAGCGCCTTTTCTCTTGCCGCCAGCCATTGCATTGCCCA
>JABDDE010000065.1 GCA_013287775.1 Chlamydiota bacterium | reverse complement strand
CGTGCGATCGAAGGAACGTGGGGTTGTGGAGTATGAAATAAAAATAGAGCTGCGGCAGCAGCGAAACTTATGCCCTCGTTCTTCATGCCGCTTCGCGGTATGAAGAACGAGGGCATTGATCGGAATTTATTGATTGTTCCCCAGGTTTCAGATGTCGCTTACGCGAACACTGAAACCTGGGTAGTCGGGCACGGGCACTGACAAATTTATTTGTCAGTCTATTTTTATATGTCTGGACTTCAACGAGCGTACGCTTGTTGAAAATGCATTTTTGGTGCTTCTTATAAGCCCATAACGATCCCTTCTTGATACAATACAACTAAAACGTAATACAAACACCCAAATATGTCAAATGGGTGTTTGTATGCACAATCGCTCTTCTTTTGCGCGCAATAATATGGCGACGCGTAACGCAAGCAGGTATACAAATATCAATGAACCGTTTGCTGACTGAACTAGATGGTATACGCGATATATGAAACTGATGAAAAACAAAAAAAATGACGCCCACACAGTCATGAAAAAGCTTTCTGAAACACAGGAGGCTCTAGTCACTATCCTGGGGGCATTACAAAAAGTGTGAAATGCTTTTTAGGGTAACTTTTGCATGTTCATAACATCCTGATTATCAGGTAGTTATATCGAAATATTCAGATAACTTGTAAACTCAGACTAGTCTGCAATGCCCTCGTTCTTCATACCGCGGAGCGGCATGAAGAACGAGGGAACAAACAATTATTCCGATTCCGGGCCGAGCGGCGCGTTAGCGTCCGCGAAGGCCAACGGGTTCATCTATTATTCCGAATTCCCGTGCCCGTGCCCGTGCCCGTGCCCGAATCACCCCAGTCGAAGCGCTCGCGAAGCGACGTGAGACTGGGGGAACAATCAATAAATTCCTTATTCAATACCCCGGTCTTCATGCCGCGAAGCGGCATTGAAGACTAGGGGAACAATCAATAAATTCCTTATTCAATACCCCGGTCTTCATGCCGCAAAGCGGCATTGAAGACTAGGGGAACAATCAATAAATTCCGAATTTCCGCTCTCAGCTGGAATGACAGACTGCAAGGCATAACCCACTGACAGTTGCTTGTAGAACTTGTTTGAGTGATGTGCGAAGCTGCTGCAAAGATTCTACTGCTGGGAGTTCGAGGCGTGCAGCATCGATTTGTTCTCTATAGAAGTGTTTTTTTGCACATGGTAGCGACGTTGCATCTATCATTTTTCGAGCCTCATCTAGAAGATGCAGTATACTACTGCAGTCTTCGGTCAATGTATCTGGTAATAATGCGGTCGTAAACAGCTCTTCGAGGTGTTTATTGCGACTTTGACATGTTTCTACATACGAAACGGCTCGGTCAATACATTCTAGAAAGGTGTGCCGTTTTGCAACACACATTGACAATGGATATATATCCTGTTGTCTTATGTGTTTTGGTGGGCCTTCAGTAGTTGGAGAAGCAAAGTTGTATTTTGTGCGTCGCATTTCACGTCGAATCATCTCTTTTTTATTTACAAGACTGATGATCCATTCTTGCACATTCCGATCAAGTACCGATTCGCTGATAGCAGGAATAGTCAGCGGAAATATCTGGACTTGTCCTCTATTATCTGATGGGAATGTTTGTTCGTTATCGAACATTGCAAATTTCCATTTAACTCTGCATGCTGCTGTTAAACATGATGACTGTGCTATTGTAGTTTCAGCAGTTGGTGTTCCTGTAATAGGGATAGAAATAAGTGGAGTATGATCGGTTATTTTATCACACATGAGAGCTATTAAAATATCGACAAACCGCATTTTTTGTGCCCAAGAACCATCTGGAAGCTGATACGACCATTGTATTATACTACACGCCTCATAATCAGGATTTGCAATAGGTACGAACATTACATTGGAGGAATGAAGATCGCTTGCTAAAAAAAGAATTTGTATGATAATAGATTGTTGTACAGCAAATGTATCCAGCTTCAGTAGTATTTTTCGTTCTGCTATTTCGGATAGTGTGCTGCACAGAACTCCATCAGCGACGAATTCTTGTACAAGTCCTAACGTAGGACATGGTGAGCGGACGACTCTTCCTGTATGATAGATAATATTTATATTCCGCATGAATTCCATATGCCTTGAGGGAATAATAGAGCCTGCTGCACCAAGTAAAAGGCTCATTTGAAATGACCTCAATTCTCTAGTAATAATAGCTTTACCCACTTTAAAGACAGCCTGCTCGCGTCTACATATTGCTACAGTATTCGTAATTCCGACGCGCGGTCCTTCTGCTATCATTGGCGTCTCTCTATGTGCAGCTTGTTCGAGCTGCAATTTTTCGAGATGTAATTTATTCGATATTTTTGAAAAAAAATCTACTTCTTTGTGTAGATCCATTCTATCGATTAAAGAAAGTGCTGTAGATGTTATATTGCGCAAGAAATCAAGCCGCGTACGAATTTTTGTATCTATTTGTTGTATATCACTTGTAAGTCGAGAAAGCTGATACTGTATTTGCTGATTTTGAAGGCGTATCATGACTGCCCGTGCTCGTGCACTGCATGCGGCTGCTGCAGCTACTTCTTTGTAAGGTCGCATATTAACGATGGTTTGGTCTCGAGTAGAAGATGAAGAGCCCAGAGGCTGGTGAGCAGATGATGTTATAGACGACATATTATTTACATTTATATTTTAGAATTTAATTTTAAAACATTGTAACAATTAATGCGAAAAAAGTCAAATTGAAGTGCTTACAATTGAAGTGCATATAGAGAGAACCCTAAGCAGTTACCTTAACCCCTATAATTCCAATTAAAATTAAAGAAATAAAAATAAGCTTACTTATACTTGCAGATTCTCCCTGCCATAATATTCCAAACATAACAGTTCCAACAATTCCTATACCTGTCCAGACGGCATAAGATATTCCCATTGGCAGGGTTTTTAACGCGTAGCAGAGCAGCCAAAAACTCACGCACATAGCTGCTATAGTAATACTTGAAGGAAGCAGTTTTGTGAAACCGTCTGTATACTTCAATCCCACGGCCCATACGATTTCAAGCAAACCAGCTAATATAAGAACAAACCATTCCATTTTCACCTCACAAATGCATCATAGTTACAAGATTGCCTGCTCGATCAACCGAATTTCTTTACGTAAAATTTGTATCTTCAGCTGAAGTCTATTATTATCGGCGGTTGAGATAGTAGGATCTCTTGCATCAACTAGTGCCTCCGCAAGGAGGTCTCTATCATATTCTAGTCTTGATCTCAAAACGCTGGGCGAGCTTGTTGTGAGGAAATTCTGCATGGCCATATCTGTCATACTATCAACAAAAGTATCTCTGCCTCCACGAAGCGCCTCAGGCCGAAAAAGAGTCTCTGGGCGCATAGACGTAGACATAGACATAGGCATTGCCAATGTAGATTCCCTATCCTCTCGTAGGCCTCTTGTAGGCATACCCTGCATGCTTTGTATGCCTGTCATACGCGCGCGTGGCAGCTCTAACCCTCTAAAATCCATCACCTCTTGCCGCGCCTCTTGCCGCGCCTCTTGCCGCGCCTCTTGCCGCGCCTCTTGTATATCCCACTCGTTACGCCATGTCAAGCTATCTCGTAATGGCATTGTTGGCATAAGTGTAGGCATCATTGTTGGCAAAGTTGGTTCGGCTATCGTAGGCGCTGGTGACTGCGCAGACTCTCTAAGACGCAGCGCTGCCTGGATATCGCGCTCTTGGCGCTGTATTTGGCTCTGCAACGTATTTCTCTTTTGTACTAATACCAGTGCCTCAGGTGTATCAAGTGATTCTAATTCATCAATTTGTGATCCTATACCATTAAGCTCTCTTTGGAGCCGTCGTATAGTGCGCGTAGCCTCTTGGGTTGTAGCCTGCACTTCTTCTTGGAGCACAGCTTGGGCCTCTCGATCTCGTTTGAGAGTAGCATAAAACCGCTCCTTATCTCGAGGAGTAAGCTCTTGAAAGCGGGTCATGAGGGCATCTCTATTGATATTTTGGTCGTGGCCTGCCAGAATATCGTTTCGTACTCTTGTAAAGAGCAGCTTATCACGTGCCAAAGGTCTTAGCCGCTCAATGATAGCATTAAATGTATTGAGGTAATGGCTCGTAATGCCTCGGCGAAGAAACAGGGCTCGCACCATTTCGACACGCTCATCAGTAAGGCTCAAACCACGCAGAGCAGCGTCTACATATGCCTTCTCTCGGGGTGTCATGTTATATCGCGTGCAGAGAGCATCTATAGCGGCTTTTTCTTCAGCAGGTATCTGTATATTTTGCACAAAGACGTCGGCCATTGCCGCCTGCTCTCGCCGTGAGAGCGCCCCAAATTCAGCGGCAGTAACATTCAAAAGAAGCTGCTGCTCACGAGGCGTCAGGGTTGTATTATAGAGTGCTGTCAGGAGCACAAGTGCCCTCTCGCGCTCTTGCTGGCTTGCGCGCCCTGCCATAAACTTGCTGATAAGCGCCTGTTGCTGCTGCGTAAGCGCGCGGAGTTTGCCATGATCGAGTAGTATTTCATGTACCTGAGTAATCTTATGCTGGCCCATCTCCTCGAGCTCGGTGGGTGTAAGGCACATAAGCTCGCGCTCGCCTAGCTTTGGCAATACGCTGAGGTATTTTACAAGCTCCTCTCCATGGGGAAGGGTGTGACCAAATGCTGCAGCGCGCTCAAGCCTGAGTGCCTCTACCTCTGCATCTGAGAGGTGTGCAAGATGGGTCCTTCTATAAACATTGGAAAAGAGCGCTTTATAAAGAAGCTCTTGCTGTGTGTCTGCAGAAAGCTCATGAAATTCCTCAAGAGATATCTGCCGAGCAGCATCTTGCTCTTCTTGTAATAAACTATTAAAAGTCTGGACGAGAGCCAGAGCCCCCGCATCTGTTGTGAGAGCTGATCTATCTACTTGTCCCCCATCGGCCTCTATGGCAGCAATAAGGCGCGTCTTTTCTTGAGTCGACAGCCCTTGAAGCTGCGTGGGAGAGAGTCTGCCTCTCTCTTCAACAGTAAGGGTATCGTAGGTTTGTAATACCCTGCGTATCACTGCTTGTCGCTCCTCGGAAGACAGGGTCGGCAGTAGCTCTAAAAGTTCGCTATAGAGTCTATTTCCTTCCTGCGTCCACTCGGGGGTGCCAGGCTCGGCTGTAGGAGGTAGTGTCATTGACCTAAGCGCTGTATGCAGCTCGCGCCTCAGCTCCTTGGATTGCATAGATGAGAGCGTGACGAATATGACATGGGCCTTTGATGGTGCATCGAGCGCTTGAAAATTGCGAATACGCTGAGGATCAATATTTTGCCTTGCTTGCGCTATCAGATGTGCGGGTGTATCAATCAGTGTGCCTACAACATCGGCTTGGGTTGCAAGCCATTCAAATGTTGGCCTTGTATACGTTGCAACGGCTGCCCCGCCTTTGCGTGTAAGGCCGCCCATAAGCCTTCCAGTAGCCCTGAGAAGAGTCTTGGCAACAAATTGCCCTGTAGAGATATCATAAATGGTGCCCACAGTAGCAATTCCACTCGAGAGCACACCTCCAATGAGAGGAAGCCATGAACTTATATACCTTAAACCGCTAATAGCACTGCTTGCCCCACTTTCCGCGCTACGTGCCAGCGCAACTTGTTGTTTCATGATCTCTAGGTTGACCCTTAATACAAGCTCTGCCCCTTGAGCACTCTCGAGCGTCCTATCTGCAAATGTACGAAACCAGGAATGCAGTGACTCCATAGTCGCTAAAGCTTGCGGTGTCACCTGGGTCACTGTGGCTGTATTTGCTGCAAACCAACCACCCCAGGTCTCTCTCATGACACCCAGAGCCTGCTCTGCTACCAGGGACAGCTCGCGCTGTGCCGGAATGTCACACTGCTCGATCCCCCTCATGAGCGCCGGCAAATTATTAAGATACTGTTGTACAGCACCGTAAGTATAGCTCTCAGGCACTTGTATGCCAAGAGACGTCTCTGTTGCAGGCAAAAGTTGGCGTGTAACTTCTGGCTGTAGCGTATCTGTGGGCGGCGGTGTGGAAAATGCTCCAATACCTAATTGCGCCCCAAGAGTGCCAAGTGTAGATCCAAAATAGCTAGGCAACCCAGTAGTAGGAATGGCATATGTGATGTAGGAAAGCAAATTTTTCCAGTGCTTCTGTATCGCTTCAAATACTTTTGCCGTAAATTCCGCACTGTCGGGAGTAAGGTTGGGATTTTGGCTTTGTACAAGGTCGCGAATGTTTGCAAATGTTGTATTTTGCAACTGAGCAATAGGAGAATTAGGATCTTGCCGCAGCGCCTCGTCTATGATGTCTCGAAATGCTGTTTTAAGCTCAGTAATATGGGTATCTAGTGATGCTCCAAGAGTATTCATCGCTGTAGCCGAGCTCTGCGCCTCTTGTTGCAGTGCGCTCAGCTGGTTGGAAAGATTACGAAGTTTTTGCACTTCCTGAGCATAGCCTGCAGCTGTCGTCAGGGTGCGTATTGCAGGTTCAATGAGAGCATCCCACGTATATCGTTCAAAATCAGAGAGTCTATGTACTAGGCCAAACATATTTGACTCTACAGCTATGGCTGCATCGAGTGTGGTGGTGGCCGTGTTATATAAGCCTCGAGATAAGTTTTGAAAGCTCTGCCCTGGCCATGTAAGCCCTGTAGCTGATAGAGCGCCGCCGAGTAAGCCTGTGACCGTAGAATAGAACTGCACATTTTCCATGAGATGTGCAGCGCCTTGCGTTGCACGAGTAAGGGCGGTCGGCATGCCGCCTACAAGGTATTGCAGCGATGAGGCGGCAAATTGAGCAACAGAGCCGCGAGTTCGAATACTTGGTTGAATTGCCCTGTGAATAGCCTCTCCACGCACTCGTGGCGGCTGCACCATTGGAGTGACTCTTGACGGCTGTATCCTTGGAGTAATAACGCTAGGCTCTGTACGCTGTACTTGATGCTGTATTTGTTTCAAATAGGCAATAGACTGCACAAGCTCGGCAACGGTTAAGTAATTTTCATCGTTTGCTACTTCGCCCGATTCACTAAGCTGGCGTGAGCGTCGACTGAGCTCATTAGTGAGGTCCGTAATGGTACTTTGTATTTGGTTTGCAGACATGGGAACCATAGTAACGCGCTGCTCAAACAGCCTTCGCATATGTACCTTTTCCCGTGCTGAGAGGTATTTATTAAAGGCATTGGTAATTTTTTTCAGATCTTGCCTCGAATATACTTGCTTGTCGCCAATAGTACGAAGTGCTTCCAAATTAGTTTGCAAAAGCCTCGAGCGTGCGGTCGGAGTAGAGGAAGTGTGTGTGGTGGAAATCTCTCTTTGTAATTTAGTGATAAGAAATGACAAAATAGCACGCTGCTCGTTATGCGTACAGCGCGCCATGACGTCATTGGCTATATCCAATACACTATTTCTATCGTCGATGGGAAGGCCATTATACTTTTGTATTAAAAAATTCCTTACTCTCTGCTCGCAAACTGCGCACTCTTGTTTAATCTCTTGTATAGTTCGCTCCAAAGCCTCTGTAGGCTGCCTTGAGCTACGTGCTGTTTTCAGGGCACTTTCCTGCTCCAGCAGTTTTATAAGCGCCCTTTCGAAGCTGCGTATATTGGCACGCATAGCAGTGTTGAGAGGGCATTTTGTTCGGATAAGGCGAAGAAGACTCAGCTTCTCACTGGTTTGCAGGTGTTCAAAACAAAGCGGAGTGAGAATGCACTGCTCTTGCAGTGTAAGGAGGTTGTAGACACTCACCATCTCGGCAAGTTCGGGGTCGAAATCGGCGCTACGCTCATTCTGAGCAAAGCGCTCAAGGGTGCGATGACAGTCACGCATACTTATTACAGGCAGATCCATCACATGCTTTTTAAGCCTAGGATAGGCTTTTTGGATTAAAAAGAGGATATTCTCTCGCTCTACACTGCTGAGCGCCTTAAAGGCTTCCAGGGTTATGGTGCGCCCTGACAAGGGCTGCTCGGTCTGAGTGGTTAGTGCGGTGCCAAGTGCAGTGCCAAGTGCAGTGCTTTGTTCAAAGAATGTTTGTGCCACTTGTTCGAGTCGATGCACCCTTCCAAACACCCTGTCGCTATGTTCTATAAGGGATTCACTCAGCCACGAAGGATGCTCCATCGAAGATTGAAACCACTGCCGTACTGGTGTTGTAATTTGAGACGTAATTTCCCCTGTCACCGCCGCTGCCAAGCGAAAGACAGGAGCGCCCAAGTAGCGAATCCCGGCTCCTGTAATACCAGCGAGTGCTGCCAGATGGCGCCGACCAAATTCTAAATTTGCACTTGCTACTGTCCCTACAGTGCGTGCAAGACTGGCAGCTCCTCTTGCTACGTTGCCAATGCGTCCGAGTAAACCCGTTGATGGTGGTGTAGGAGGTGGACGTATCCCACGAGGCACCGACGGCAATGGCCCTACAACTGTCTGTGGACTTGTTCCTGTGAATGAAGTAATAGTCTCACCTGTAGATGCTACTGTTTCTAACACTGTAGAGGCCACGCAGTTTGTTCTATTGGCCACTTCATCGGTAATATCAGCAGTAGCTTCAACCACCCTCGCACTCACTTCTGGGGCGAGTGGGGATGCGAATATATGCTCCATAAGCCTTCCTGCAGCCTCAAAACCACAGGCTCCCACATACCCAATGGCGCTTAGTCCCCATACTACATTTTCTGAAGAGAGGCTGCTCAGTCCTCTCATAGCGTGCCCGTAGGCAATTTGTGCTGGAATTGCGATATGTTGCTGGACGTTCATAATACCTCACTCATGATTTTCCTCTCTCATGCCACAGAAATATTTTTTTATACAACAAAATTTTTAGAGCATTAATCGCTATTTATGATACAATCTTCCTGCCTATCATGTAGATATGCACATGTAATATAAATTTTATTTTAATTCGAGGTTCCTATTATGAGTTATTGCGACAAAGTAGAAAGAATTGTTGATAATGCAGCTGCCAGACTAAATATGCCAGCAATACAACAAATATGCAAAAGTGTAGCGCTTCCTGGATGCATAGGAGCGGCATGTTTACTTGCACCGCCACCGACATGGGCACTAGTAGGTGCTATTGCGCTGGGATCGCTTAATGGCATGATATTATATAGAAACACATCAGAAACAACTAAAAAAATAAGGCAATTCGTATTATGCTATGGCACTACAGCGGCTTGCATTCTATATGGAGGCATACGGGGGACTATCCTGCACGGACCTGTTGAAGGAATGGCCGGTCTCGTGATCGGAGGTCTTGTTGGGTATCCGCTAGGCTACAGCGCAGCAATTACATTGGGTAATAATACTAATACAACCTCTTATACTGAGGCAGTAGAAGAAATTATTGATAACGCTGTTGTTAAGGTTAATATGCCAACAATACAAAAAGTATGTAAATACGCAGCCATCCCTGTATGCATAGGAGCAGGATATGTACTTGCACCACCCGTAACAGTAGCAAAAATAGGCGCTTGTGTGCTTGGAGCACTTACTGGCATGACATTGTTTAAAAACGCATCTGAAACGATTAACAAAGTAAAACAAGCTGTATTATGTCTTGGCACTACAGCTGCTTGCACTGCGTATGGAGCGCTACGCGGATATGCCCTTGGTGGTCCTGTTGGAGGAATGCTTGGCGGCGTGTGGGGCACCCAGGCTGGGTACCCCCTAGGCTACCTTGCAGCAACTATATTAGGTGACAATACCGCTACACGACGCTAGGTTGAGGATTTTTTGGTCTTCATGCTGCTCTTCGCAGCATGAAGACCAGAATACACGAAGACCAGACGAAGACCAGAATACTGGATCATTAATCATCAATTGTGATACAATCTTTTTCGTTATCATTTAGATGACAAATTATTAATATAAAATTTATTTTAACTACAGGTTACTATTATGAATTATTTTTATACAGCAGAAAGAACCATTGATGATGCTTTTGCCACGGTGAATAAGCCAGCGATACAACAAGCATGCAAATGCCTAGCGGTTCCTGGGTGCATAGGAGCAGCATATTTACTTGCACCACAAGCAGCATTAGCAAAAATAGGTGTGGTTGCGCTTGGAGCACTTGCTGGTACGGTATTGTTTGCGAACACATCAAGAAAGATCACTAAGATAAAAAAAGCCGTATTAAGCATCGGCACTATCATTGGCTGTGGGCTATATGGGGCTATGCGTGGAGCGGCCCTTGCAGGGCCTATAGGATGTCAGCTTGGGGGAATAGGTGGCTTTTTGGTTGGATACCCTCTAGGCATCGCTGTAGCAGATACATTGGGTGCGAATACCGCTAAATATATGGGTATGAGCCAAGGTTCTCATAACGCTCAGGGAAACCATGGTTAAGGAAACCATTAATGTTAAACAGCTGGGAATTGTCCGCAAAGCATGCCTAAGCATAATTAACGCCATGTGCACTTTTCCGTTAGGAAAAGTCGCACATGGCGTTAATTAAAGATATTGTTCTACAACTCTACAACGAACTTCGCAACTGTAGCACAATATTATAAGCGAAAGAAAAAATTTTCAGTGTCTAAAATCCGAGCAAACCACCCC
>JABDDE010000064.1 GCA_013287775.1 Chlamydiota bacterium | reverse complement strand
CTCTTTTTGGTGTGAGCCTGCAGCCCTCAGAATTTGCAAAGTTTGCAGCTATTTTGTTTGCCATTTCTCGTCTCTCTGATATCACGACTCCCCGGACGCTTGTGCGGGCTATGGCTCCTTTGGCAATACCTATTGGGTTGATTCTCCTTGAGCCTAATAATGGAACGGCAGGGGTGATTATTATGTCCTTGATGGTCTTGCTTTTTCTTGCTTCGGTACCCCTTCGATTATGGGCCTTACCCATATGTGTGATAGGGATTTGTATAGGCGCTTTCGCTCTCCAAATGCCCTATGTGCAAGCGCGCTTCGAGGCCTATTTGCACCCAGAAAATGATCTGAAAGGAAGGGGACATCAGCCACATCAGGCAAAAATTGCAAGTGGAAGCCCAGGGGCAAGTGTGCAGAAACTCAGCTATTTGCCCGAGGCACAAAATGACTACATCGCTGCTATCTATGCGGAAGAGTATGGATTTATTGGCATTGCCGTGCTTATTGCAATCTATGCGTGGATTGCGTATGCTGGCTTTGCGATGGCATTTGCTTGCACAGAGCCACAAGCATCCTATATGGCAGCAAGCTTTGCCTTTTTGTGGTCGCTACAAGCGTTTTTAAATTTGGGCGTCGTCTCAGGATTGCTCCCAAGCACTGGCTTGAACCTTCCCTTCTTTAGTCAGGGAGGCTCATCCCTCTGGGGAAATACGGCAGGGCTTGGAGCCATGTTGAGCATTAAAAAAGGTGTTATATGAAAACTTTACAAATATGCGTTATCTATCTTTTTTGTTTTTCTTCTATGCTATATGCAGAGTGGGAATATATTGATCGGGCGGGTACACCCGTAACTTTTGATTGGATTAAACGAGGATCTTCGTTAAAAAAAGAGGAAGCGCTGTACCTCAGCTGTTTTACGGAACTCTACAAAGACTTTTCTGCTGACGAGCTCGGGGTTGAAGATAAAGAAGCTTTTTTAACGAAAGCATTTGCTAATGTAAAAAAAGACTTTGCAGAGTTTCGATGTGTGCTTCTTTCGGTAAAGAAAGATGGACGGGTGATAGGATTTATTGGTTTTAAGCCAACAGAAAATGAAAAAGAGATATTTATTACACAGATGGTACTCGACACGGATTACTGGGATAGGGGAATAGAGCGGCAGATGTGTTTGTCTATCTGCAAGTTGCATGATGATACTAAGCGCATTGTGTGCGTGTTTCGACGAATCAATAGCGTATATAAGGAGTGGTTTACAAATATGGGATTTACCGAATGCGATTACATGCATCCTGGGTATGATCCGCAGTATTATGTTGGCTACGAATATTGGGTGAGATAAGATGTCACAAAAACTTTTTGGTACAGATGGTGTGAGAGGGCGGGCCAATGCTTTCCCGATGACTGTTGAGCTGGCTCTGGCTTTAGGGCGCAGCGTAGGAACGATTTTTCGAGCGCGAAATGGCAAAGTGCGCGTTGTCATAGGCAAAGATACACGCCTTTCTTGCTATATGTATGAGAATGCCTTGATTGCGGGACTGTGCTCCATGGGGGTCGATACCTTTATGCTAGGCCCTTTGCCCACCCCAGCAGTTGCGTTTATCACGAGAGCGTATAGGGCTGACGCAGGTATTGTGATTTCAGCATCGCATAATCCCTATTATGATAATGGCATTAAATTTTTCTCAGCAGAAGGATTTAAGTTGCCAGACTCGTGGGAGCAAGAAATGGAGGCGCTCGTTGCCAAGGGGCCAGCTACCTTTGAACCCTTTTTGCCGAAAGATCATGAGATTGGCAAGAATGCGCGTATTAATGATGCAGATGGTCGATATATAGAGTTTGTAAAGGCAACATTTCCAAGAAAACTCTCTCTCAAAAATCTTAAAATCGCTCTTGACTGTGCCCATGGAGCTGGGTATAAAGTAGCGCCTCTTGTATTTCGCGAGCTTGACGCTGAGGTATTTGTGTGTGGCAATCAACCCAATGGCTTGAATATTAACGATGGGTGTGGGGCTTTGCATCCCGAGCTTGTGCAGAAGTTGGTGATTGATCATAAGGCAGATGTAGGTATTGCGCTCGATGGCGATGGAGACAGGGTCATCATGGTAGATGAGACGGCGCAAGTAGTCGATGGGGATGCTATTTTGGCAATCTGTGCTAAGGATATGTTTCAGAAGGGACTACTGCGCAATAACAAGATTGTAGCCACGGTGATTAGTAATTTTGGGTTTATCCATGCTATGCGAGAGCTTGGCATTGATGTGATTACTTCTTCAGTCGGGGACAGATATGTTATTCAAGAGATGCTCAAGGCGGATACCAACCTTGGAGGCGAGCCCTCGGGCCATATTATTTTCTCCGACCATAATACCACAGGGGATGGGCTTGTATCCGCGCTCCAGGTGCTTCGCATTATGATCGAGACGGGCAGTAGGCTTTCAGAGCTTGCTACCTGCTTCAAGCGCTATCCACAGGTGTCTATAAATGTGCGCGTTGCATCAAAACCCCCTCTTGACACCATTGCCGGCCTAAGTCTTGCAATTCAAGCTGTGGAAGATGCCCTAGCAGGCACTGGGCGCATCATTGTGCGCTACTCAGGCACAGAAAATATTTGCCGTGTGCTTGTAGAAGGTCCTAAGCGCGGCATCATCCAGCAGCATGCTGAGCAGGTGGCGAAGGTGATTCGGGATAATTCCACTACCCCTCGCTAGTGCAAATTATTCCACTACCCCTCGCTCGCGCTCGGGGCAGTGGAATATATTGTCTTCTCCTAAAAGCCTGATACGTTTTTTTGGTAGCGAAATAATTTTATGGTGTATATAATTGGTTCGAAGAACCGCTATTAGGTTCTCACAGAAAACTCATAACACAAATGTAAGAGGGTCGAATCATGAAAGAATTCGTAGCATATATTGTGAAAAACCTTGTTGATCATCCAGATAAAGTAAAGATCAATGAAGTAGGTGGCACACAAACATTGATTATTGAACTTGTTGTCGAAAAAAGCGACATTGGCAAAATCATTGGGAAAAAAGGCAAAACGATTAATGCTATACGTGCGCTCCTTATGGCGGTAGCAAGTAGAAATGGCATCCGTGTAAGCCTTGAAATCATCGAAGATGGTAAAGTGCATACCGAGCAAGAGTAATTTGCGGCATAACTTTTTTAATGACCAGTTCCCGTATGGGAACTGGTCATCTACCTGCCTTTACTCTTCCTCTATCCCGTGCTTGCAAGAGTAGCAGGATAAAAACTCAGTGATAAGAAGCGTGTATCAATTTTGCTAGTGTTTTAATAGTAGGATTTTTACTTCGCAGAAAATTATACATTGTCGAACGAGGAACTTTGGCTTCTTTGAGAAATTGTGTTTTATTTAAAGCATATAAATAATTTTCAATTACCTCTAGAACACCATCAGGATCATTTTCAATAAAGCACTGCATAATAGCTGCACCCATTGCATTGACATCCAGTAATCCTTTAATAGGATCGTATTCTTTGAGATGAGCATCTTCACGAAGGATGAAAACAGGTTTCTTAGTATTTTTTACCTGCATCTTTGCTTGTGAGCTGTGTGCTTTTAAGGAAAATGTTTTTTGCTTTTTTTGATGTCTGTATCTTGGCCATTTTTATTGCCTCCTAAAAGTAATAAAATATTTTTATCTTGGATGTAGGCGTAGTAAATGCGCCTACCATCATTAAATTTTAGTTCCCAAACCTGGTTTTTTAGGATTCCTTTTTCATAAAAAGAAACCGAAGCGTGGTTACCAAAATAATCATCGAGTCGAATTTTGGTGAGTCGCGCTTCAATCTGATATTTAGAACGAGGAGGCTCTTTACTGAACCATGCTTCGTATTCTTCAGTAATTATAATTCGATAACATTCCGTCATAATTGAATCGTACCATATATGGTGCTATTTGTCAATGTACTTCTCTAAGCTTAATTCTATGAGCGCAAAATTCAGTAGGATTTTGTGTTCATTGGTAGCCATGCAGTGACTAAACGAGGTTTGTAAATAACGAGAAGATGCCCCACATTGTTGTCTGAAAGGCAACAACAGGGTATAGGATATACAAAATATGTCGGCCTACAGGCCTCTATTATTTTGTTTTTTGGCCAGGCCTTCGGCCTGGCCACCCAGGGTTTAGTCGCCCCACCCTGGGCTATACATATTTCGGTCCTTCGGACCTTAGAAAAGGCCATTTAAGGCTGAAAATGTAAACGAGTTTTTATTCTGCTGCCCCGAGTTTACTCGGGGCGGCAGAATAATACACCGTTCGGGGCTTGCTCCCTTCTTGGGGGCCTACATGTCCCTTTTTTTCTAGCTCATCCATTAAGCTGGCCGCTCGGGCATATCCGATTTTGAGCTTTCTTTGTAGAAATGTTGTCGAGGCATTACCTGTAGAGAAGACAATATTTTTTGCCTCTTCAAATAAACTATCTCCAGGCTCGCCTCCACCCTCCATACCAAAGCCGCCCTCTTCGGGTAATTTGTCAAAGGACGAGATGATATATTGTGGGGGGAGCTGTTTGGTAATAGCTTCGATCACGCGGTTGATCTCTTCATCTCGGATGAATACGCCTTGGGCACGGATAAGCGAGGAATTGCCTGGAGGCAAAAAGAGCATATCACCATTGCCGAGAAGCGTCTCGGCTCCAATATCATCGAGGATAATCTGACTGTTAACACGGCTTGCCACTTTAAAGGAGAGTCGGGCAGGAAAGTTTGCCTTAATAAGGCCAGTAATTACCTCTCTGGATGGACGCTGGGTGGCTAAAATAAGGTGAATGCCGACGGCACGGGCCATCTGCGCAATACGCGCAATAGGGGTTTCAATATCAGAACTTGCTACCATCATCAAATCAGCAAGCTCATCGATGATGGCCACATAATAGGGAAGCTTTGCAGGAATAGGGATATCGAGGCTTTTTTCAAAGTCAGGATCCACTTTTCGCTTATTAAAGGCATCAATATGGCGCTGTCCTGTCAGGCGCAGTATCTCGTAGCGTTTTTCCATCTCACCTACAAGCCAGTTCAGGGCGCTGCACGCATTTTTGGGGTCACAAATCACAGGGGCCAGCATATGAGGCAGCTCCGTATAGGGCGTAAGCTCTACCTTCTTTGGATCGATCATAAGGAGCTTTACCATATCTGGCGTTGAGGTGAGAAGGATGGACATGATGATGGAGTTGATACATACCGATTTTCCTGATCCCGTAGCCCCGGCAATAATCATATGTGGCATCTTTACAAGATCGTGAATGACAAGGTCTCCACTTACCGTTTTACCGAGAAGCATGGGGATATGCAGTGGATGTGCCTGCTGCGTATACACGTGGAGTAGTTCCTTAAAACTTACCTCTTGTGCTGTATTATTAGGAATTTCAATGCCCACAGCAGCTTTGCCAGGAATGGGAGCCACAATGCGAATGGATTTTGCTTCGAGGTTTAGTGCAATATCATGTTCGAGCGTTTTGATACGTCCAACCTTGACGCCAATGGCAGGATGTACCTCAAAGGAAGTAATCGTCGGCCCCGAATGAATATTGCCTACCTTTGCCTCAATACCAAAGCTCATGAGTGTTTCCTCAAGCTGCTCGGCTTTTTTCTTGAGCTCTCCCTTTAATGCTGTCGTGTCATGTTTTTTGGGCGGGTTCAACAGTTCATGCGAGGGGATGGCATACTGTGGCAGCTTTGCACCCTCTGGAGAAGTTGCAGGCCCGCTGCCAACGGGGCTCGGTTTTACTTTACGTGGCTGGAGTACCGGCAGAGGCTCTGGTATATTGATGACGGTCTGTGGTATCTCAATTGCGTGTTCAAGAAGTGCAGGCTTCTTGATGCCTTGAAAGCCTTTTTTCTCTGGTAGCTGAAGAGGAGATGACTCCCTCTCCCTCTTTTCTGTGCGCACACCACTGGTAGAGCTCTTGAGAATTTTTTTGGTTGCCATATATTTTGCGACAAGCCAGGCTAGCAAGGTCTGTAAACGAAACTCTAACAGGTAGCCAATACTCAGTATAAGGCCGCAGAGGGCAACGACAAGGGTCCCTGTGCGGTTAAAGAGGGCTTCAAGATTGACGTAGGGGAGCTTTTTATATATGCCGTAGACGATGCTGCCGCCAAGGTGCATCTCCTGAAAACCAAAAAAGCGGCATGCTACTACTTCAAGTGTTGGAAACAAGATGCCAACAAGGGTAAAAGCAAGACTCAAAGAAAAAAGCGCGATACTATAGGCAAAAAGCCTCTTTACCGCTATGGTTTCTCCCTGGATCAGGGTCTTGATGCCTATCCAGCCACATACCACAATAGCAGGGTACGCAGCAAGCCCCAGAGTGGTATAGAGAATGAGTGCTGAGCCATGGCCAAACAGGCCAAACAAGTTATCCTGAGGCGTGCTCATCTGAAAGCTGCAGAGGCTCAAAAGCTCACTTACCGCTAAGAGCAGCAAGCTCAGCCCAAATAGCTCAGGATGGCGCCTATACCATGGCTCGTTTGTTTGGTTAGGTGGTGACATATAGTGTTGATGTATTAGTATCTCTGTGGTTGAGCGCTAGAGAAACAGAGGCTATGGTCTCGATGATTTGGTTAAAGCGGGCGAGCAAATCTTCATTGAGATTTTCTCTATTGATGTTCGATTGTATACTATCGTTCAGGACCCGGCCTACATAGTCATTGATAAGCCTTGTACAGTTTTCCTCACTGGCTGCTCGCTCAGTAAGATGGCCTATGCAGGGATGATTTTTGGCTACCAGTATGCAATTCGCGAGCTGGTCTTGAATGAGAGCTCGATTCTCTCTATCATTGGCGCCAAAGCTCATGAATATAGTGCTCTTATTTGATGCAAGCTCATCATCACCGATGAGTTGTCTTATCATTTCATGAAATAGATTATCACCTTCGTTGCTTGACGTAAAAAAGGCAATGTCTACCAGGGCGACGAATGCGTTTTCCTTGCTGCCGAAGGCGTATTCGAGCATGTGCTTGCGCGTCTTAAACAGCTCAACAAGGGCAGCTTTTGAAGTGTCTGACTGAAGTACGTATGCTATGGATTCGCAGTTGACGTTTTCGCCATGCCTTCTTGCCTGACGTATATGGGAATAGAGTATTGCCATGACCTCTTTTTGATCGCGTGGCAGTACAAAATAATATATAAAGCAATAGTAGATTTTCTTTATAATTCCCCCGGCCCAATAGGATCTCGGCGTGATGACTCGTAGCCGCGATGAAACAGAGTCGGTTGTAAGGGAAGATGCCCCTTCAGGGGTAATGGGAAGGTTGGCATAAACGACAGAGGCAATCCGTGTATCACTTGGTGTTGATACAACAGGCGCAGACGATGAAGATGATACGACTGCAGGCAACGATGCTGCTGTTGTTGCTGTGGATGATGATACTGACATAGGTAAACTCCTTAGTATAGTTGGCGCTATGTGCGCTATTTTCGCCATGTGCACTTTTCCGTCAGGAAAAGTCGCACATGGCGCTAGTTGGTAACTGAGCTTCCCAGTCTTGAATGATTGGGAGCAGTTGTTCTTTATTTGGTTGCGTTGCAAGGTTGGCCCGCATTGTAGATGATGATACTACATGGGCGATTTTTGCAAGAAGACTCAAATGACGTTTGTCATTGCAGGCCAGTAAGAAAAAGAGTGTGTGTACAGGCTCTCCATCCAGTGCATCATAAGGGATGGGTTTTTTTAAGAAAACGATGGCAAGCACATCATGCTGGCCTGGAAGATGAAAATCGCGCGCATGGGGAATAGCAAAGCCTTGCCCAATAGCTGTGGGCACCATATCCTCTCGCTCCATGAAGAGCTCGGTAAGTACCTCAGGATCAAGCTTTACTTTTCGTGAGATGCGCTGCATGGTGCTTTGTATTATGGTCAGCTTATCATCGCCTTCAATATCGGTGTACACATCCCCTTTATTGAGCGCACGAAAAAGTTGAAACTGACTGAGGCCTCCTTTTTTCGAGGTATAGGGAGATGCATAGGCAGTAGATAGGTGTCTTTGCTGCATAAGCCAATCTTCAATTTCTTCTCGATTGCAGTGAAAGCGCTCTTTTAAGAAATAAGCAGGAACTTTGCCTGCTTGTATCCAGTCATGAAGCGTCTCTTCTGACACATGTAGTAGCTCGGCTACTTCTTTTACTTCAAGATCCATATTATAACCTCTCTTAATAGGGTTCAAAGAGGCGAATTACCTCTCGGCCTGTAGTTGCTTGCAGCATTTCTTTGCGGACGTTTTCGTCACGCAGTGCCATGGTAAGCGATGATAAAATCTGCAAGTATTCTGTCTGCTTATCGTCCGGCCCACCAATCATGAAAATGAGCCGCACAGGCGCGCCATCAAGCGCATTCCAGTCCACTCCCTTCTGCAGTATGCCAATGGAGACGAAAAATTCGGGGAACAAGGCAAGTTTGGCATGAGGGATCGCAACACCCATGCCTATGCCTGTGGAGACGATTTTTTCGCGCTCAATGATAGCCTGATAGAATACATCTTCATGGGCTAATTTGCGAACAGCCGCTGTGTTAGCAGCCATTGCCTTGAGGGCTTCTTCTTTGGTTGTAATATCTAAGAAGAACACCTGGTCTTCTTGTAAATAGTGGAAAATTTTCATTTTAATCTTAGCCGTTTCATGTGGATTGCACAATACTCAATGAAGATTTTGCTGCTTCTGGCTTAAATGTCAAGAAGAAAAAATTTCCTAATGTGTCATTTTTCTTAAGAAAAATGACACATGAGGAAAAAAAAATCACCCATAGAAAAGGCATTTTAAGGCTGAAATTTGGATAATCTTTGTTAGTGGTCGATCCCCCGCAAGGGGGATTGACCACTAACATTTTACGTTTATTGCAGGCCTGTGTGGCCGAAGCCGCCTGCAGCACGCTCTGACTGAGAAAGTGCATCTGTGCAAATAAAATCTGCAGTTGCAACTTCTGCGATGACAAGCTGCGCAATACGCATGAGAGGGGTTACCGTAAAATCGACCTTCCCGAGGTTCATCAAAATGACTTTGACTTCGCCACGGTAATCAGAATCAATGGTTCCTGGAGTATTGAGTACGGTAATTTGGTGTTTAAGTGCAAGGCCGCTTCTGGGACGCACTTGTATCTCAAACCCTGTAGGAATTTCAAAGACTAGACCCGTTGGAATGAGCTCTAAAGTGCCAGCCTTGATGATGATATCATGCTCTATGTTGGCACGAACATCAGCTCCAGATGCGCCTGTAGAGGCATATGATGGCAAGAGGTCCTGACGTGCAGCAATCACATGAATGGGAATACGTGCTTTTTGGGTTGTTTGTATCTGTGTATAAGGTGTCATAGTTATTTGGTAACTCCTATGGTGTCGATGCGCCGTGCAAGAGCTCTGTCAACACGAGCTGCATCAATGTTGTTATGGGTGACAAAAGAAAGAATGCGGGCAAGTGTGTCTTTGAGGTCATGGCGTTTTACAACGCCGTCGATCATACCATGTTCGAGCAAGAATTCTGATTGCTGGGCACCAGGTGGAAGGGGTTTGCCTAAAATCTGTTCAATCACCCGAGGTCCTGCAAAACAGATGAGGGCATTGGGTTCTGCAAGGATAATATCGCCAAGAGACGCAAAAGATGCCGTCACGCCGCCAGTGGTCGGATTTGTTAAGACGGATATGAAAGGCAGGCTCGCCTGGCCGAGTCGTGCTAGGGCAGCACTTGTTTTGGCCATTTGCATGAGTGAGAGCGTTGATTCTTGCATTCTGGCCCCACCCGAGGTAGAGATAATGATAAGAGGCAGGTGATTCGTAAGGCAGGATTCAATGAGCCGCGTCAGTTTTTCTCCGACAACGGAGCCCATAGAGCCACCCATGAAGTTAAAATCCATAACGCCAAGGGCGCACGGTATGCTCTGAATAGTGCAGTGACCCACAATAACGGCATCGGATCGCCCTGATTTCTGTTTGGCTGATTCAAGGCGTGTTTTGTAGGATTCTGTATCAACGAACGCTAAGGTATCGACAGATTCGAGCGAGGCAAAGAGCTCTTCGAAGGAGTCTGGGTCTGCGATGCTCTTTACTCGTTCATCGGCAGAGAGGCGATAATGATAGTCACATTTTGGACAGCAGTTCTTGTTTGCTTCAAGTTCATTTGTATGAATAAGTTCGTTGCAATGTGTGCATTTGAGCCACCCCGAAAAGCTGTCTTTTTTTGTTGTGGTTACTTTAATTTTTGGTTTGCTTCGTGAAAATAATCCCATGTATGACCCTGCAGTTTACCCGAAAAGTGTAACAGCTGTTCTCTTTTTTGTCAAAAAAGCAATACAAAAGCCAATATAAGCAAAGTTAACGCTATGTGCGACTAATCCTTCTGGGAAAGTGCACATAGCGAAAAATAGAGCATGCGCAATGTAAACGGAACGTGGGGAAGCTAACGGAATTGGCAGCTCCGCCACGGCAGTGGCGGCTGGTGTTAGCCCCGCGTGGAGCGTGAGGCGTGCGCATTAGCGCACGACCTGCGCGGAACGTGCATATGCATCAGGCTAAGGCTGGAGTGGTATCAACTTAAAGAAACTTGTAACCAATCAGAACCGAGCCACGGTAGTGGCGAAATGCAGCTCTAGCCCCGCGTGAAACGCGGCCGGGCGCACAGCGCCACGGCCTGCGTGGAACGTGGGGTTGGGGAAACGGGTAAAAAAACAGAGCTGCGGTAGCAGCGACACAGAAATGTGTCTGCAACAACAATTATGTGCATTGATTATGCTACACACAAATGGGTTTCGCTGCTACCGCAGCTCTCTGTTTATTTCATGCTCCACAACCCCACGTTCCTTCGATCGCACGCAATGCGTGCGCTCTTCAGTCACGCGGGGCTAATGAATTCCACCGCTACCGCGGTGGGGTCCATATTGGTCACAACGTGGTAAGGCTCTATACATTATCCTCATGGCTTTAGCCTGATGCATATGCGGAGCGTGGGGAAGTCATGTGCTATTTCGATGACTCTTTTGCTTTCTCTTTAGGCTTTTCTGCTGGCGGAGCACTTATAAAGCAGAGAAGACCTCCAAAGATGGCGAGGTTTTTGAGGAATTCCATGAGCTGTGCCTCTCGCATAGCAGGGTCAGTGGCATTCCAAAAGTCATGGAAGAAATAAGTGACCGGGATAAGATAGAGCAGAAGAATAAAGGCGCTCCATTTTTTACAATAGGCAAAGGCAAAGAAAAGGCCAATGACTATCTCAACGAAAATAGCACCGGCCGCTAACAGCTCCGTCATCGGCTGCAGGCCCTGTGCTTGCATAAAGCCGATCGTTTGCTCAAAACCATATATCTTCTGAACGCCTGCAATGACAAACACGGCTGCAATGCAAAACCGTCCAATGCATTCAAAAATAGCACGTATAATTTTCATGAT
>JABDDE010000063.1 GCA_013287775.1 Chlamydiota bacterium | reverse complement strand
GCCCAGGGCATCGCCATGGGTTACACAATCACCCCCACATGTTGCCTGAAAGGCAACAATTGCAACAGCCCATGGCATCGCCCTGGGTTACACAATGCCGCCCACATGTTGCCTGAAGGGCAACAATTGCAACAGCCCAGGGCATCGCCCTGGGTTACACAATGCCTCCCACATGTTGCCTGAAGGGCAACAATTGCAACAGCCCAGGGCATCGCCCTTGGTTACACAATCACCCCCACATGTTGCCTGAAAGGCAACAATTGCAACAGCCCAGGGCATCGCCCTGGGTTACACAATGCCGCCCACATGTTGCCTGAAGGGCAACAATTGCAACAGCCCAGGGCATCGCCCTGGGTTACACAATGCCGCCCACATGTTGCCTGAAGGGCAACAATTGCAACAGCCCAGGGCATCGCCCTGGGTTACACAATGCCGCCCACATGTTGCCTGAAAGGCAACATTTGCAACAGCCCAGGGCATCGCCCTGGGTTAAACGATCACCCCCACATTGTTGCCTGAAAGGCAACAACAGGGTATAGGATATACAAAATGTTTCGCTGCTACCGCAGCTCTATTTTTATTTCATGCACCTGTAACCCCCCGCTGCCGCATACGCATCAGGTTAAGGCTGGAGTGGTGTCAACTTAAAGAAACTTGTAACCAATCAGAACCGAGCCACGGTAGTGGCGAAATGCGGCTCTAGCCCCGCGTGCAGTGAAGGCCGCGCGCGGCGCGCGCGGGCCGAGCGGAACGTGGGGTTGGGGAAACGGGTAAAAAAAACAGAGCTGCGGCAGCAGCGACACTCATTTTAAAAAATTTGTTTAAATTAAAGGAGAATATGTTAATATAAAAATAAAAGTATACAATATAACGAAAGGAGGAAATTGTATTATGGCCTCTTCAATACCCGAATCAGTCTCATCATCGGCAACAGAAGGCACGCATGCGCTGCCAACCCCAACCACACAAACTACCACCACTGCACTTACTCCTCGAGAAGCAGTAATCCGTCGATTAAATGTGAACATTGCAGGAACCGTGGGTATGCTTGGAGTTCGTCGAGGCTCTTTGCGTGCAAGCACACTACCCACAAGAGCAGAACGCTCCACACAACTTGCCGCCTTAGCCAACACTGTAGCGAGCCCTGTTGTGACACCCACACCTTCTCCACTTTCGCCAACACCTCGACCCAGTTTAAGCCAACATCAGGGCACTGTTTTATCATCTTCTGCAACACGCCCACAAGGTGTACAACAAACAGCCACAATAGCCTCACAAACTCCACCATTAAGGCAATCTACCGTGACTCCATCAGCCACTCCTCCCATTCCTGTACAGCTTTCACAAGCAAATGTCTTAGCCCAATCTGGCGTTGCACTACAAAATATACCAATCCAAGCTCCGACACCAACCCCTTCTCCGATATGGCAGCTACGAAATCGTATAGCAGGACTCGAACGGACTCTGCAAAACCAAGGGATTTCTGAAAACCTGCGACGTACAATGACGCAAGAAATGCAACGTCTTAAAAGCTTATTACCACCACCACCTCATCCAGATCGTACGTTCGCAAGACCACAAACAACATTTCCTGTTGCTGATCGTTTATACGAACCTTCTGAGACGACGAGGGCTGAATTTTTTAGAGATACTAATCGATGTGTATACACAATTGGGAATACCAACTTTGCCCCAACTACCATGCGACAAGTAGAAAATAATCAAGAACAATATGATCGCGCTATTCGGAATCTTATTTCTCCTCTTGCACCTCAGAGAGCATTAATTTCTCCGGGCGAGCAGACTTTGATAAACGATATACAAAGTATTGCGTATCAACAATTATTCCAAATGCATAACAATTTGTTTGGCTCAATGGCAGGAACGTATATGGCACAGACTCATAACTCGTTGCAACGCCCTGAATTTCCCACTGATCAGGTTTCTACTGCTAATGCAAATCATTTAATAGCGTTAACAGACGCATTAGATGTCCCTGGCAATCTTATTAGACGTAATGAAAGAGGCGAAGGAACATTTACTCCGTCAGTCGAATTTTCTATCAGAAGAGAAGGTGATATCATAAAAATCGTAGGAATAAAACCATTTGTAATTATTAGACCAAGCGAGGGTGGCATGCCGATTGGCTTTGATGCGTTTAGAGTAGAAGTTAACATCAATATTGCAGGTTTTGAGCTAAATAATCAAAATCCACAATCATTAACTGCTCCAGAAAACCGAAGCCGAGTCACCGGGAGCTTTCAGCAACTTGGTTTCAGAACAACCTGGGCAGATGTTCATTTTTAGTTATTCACCTACCCCTGCGAAGCAGTGGTAGGTGAATAACTCACCCTTCCAATAAACGCCCTCGCAAGCGTCCCTCCATCGACATATTCTAGGGAACTACCCACGGGTATGCCAAAGGCAAGTCGAGACACCTTTATGGGGTATTTTTCAAGCTGCTCTTTCAAAAAAAGCGCTGTGGTATCACCTTCAAGGGTGGAGTCAAGGGCAATAATCACCTCTCTTACTTCAGCAGCATGAAGACGTCTGAGCAGCTTATCCAGCTGCAGAAGCTCTTCTCCCCTGCCATCAAGCGGAGACAAAAGTGTTCCCAGCACATGATACAGGCCTCGAAATTCACGGGTGTTTTCAATATGAAACACCTCTCGCGCTGTGGCTACCACACAAAGCACATCAGAGCGCCTTGCCGCATCCGTACAGAAAAGGCATCGCCCATTTTCCGTTAGAGCCCCGCACTGGACACACTTTATGATGTTTGATTTTACGTCGCTTAAAAGATTGATAATATCTCTTACTTCTTCAGGCTTCCATTCCAATACAAAATCAAACGCAAAACGCTCAGCAGTGCGTTTACCAACACCTGGTAGTTTTTGCAAAAGCCGTTGTAATTTTTCAATAGACGCAGGATACCGCATATTCACCTTTTATATTCTATGTCCTGTTGTTGCCCTTCAGGCAACAATGTGGGGGTGATCGCCTGACCCAGGGCGTTGCCCTGGGCTGTTACAATTTTTGCCCTTCAGGCAAAAAAGCAGTCTGCCCTAGGAGTTCCCATTTATACTACTGCCCCGAGCGCGAGCGAGGGGTAGTAGTATATAGTATACGCTAGACCCTTGTCGGATATTTTACCCTAAAATGGCCAATAGAGAGTAGGCTTTTTACAAGCGCCTTTTTCACCCTGCCAAGCTCTTCAAAGGTAAGCTCTGATTCCTCAAACTGACCATCATCCATCTTTTCTTTAACAATTTGATCGACAAGATGCTGTAGGCTCGCTTCAGTGACTTCGTCAAGAGAGCGTGAAGCGGCTTCTACCGAATCCGTAATCATAATAACAACCGCTTCCTTGCTATGCGGTTTTGGCCCGGCATAGCGAAATTCTTTTTCATTTATAAGATCTTTACGACCCCCTACCTGTTCGAGTTGTTTGTGGTAAAAATAGTATACAAGCCCTGTACCATGGTGCTCCTTAATGATATCTATAAACTGCTCGGGAAGCCGTGCTTTTCTCGCCATGGCAACCCCTTCTGTAATATGTGACATAATCACTTGGGCGGATTCGACGGGTGTAAGAAGCTGATGAATGTTTACACCAGGCTGCTGATTTTCCGTAAAGTATTGGGCAATGTTCATTTTTCCGATATCATGATAGAGAGTAGCAACGCGGCAAAAGAGACCACTTGCTCCAATTGCCATGGCAGCAGCTTCGGCAATATTACCCATAATCAGAGCGTGCTGGTAGGTGCCTGGAGCCTCAATGGTAAGTCTTCTTAAGAGCTCATGATTAGGATCCATATATTCCATAAGCGTGATATCAGTCAGAATGCGAAACACCGCTTCAAAAATAGGCAGCAGCCCAACAACGAGTACCGCTGTCAACATCATGAAGATACCAGAGCTTACCAGATCTGCAATTAACGGAGCACCAATACGGTGATAATCATACAAGTAGAGCGCCCCAATAAGAATCGAAGAGGCCACCCAAGCTTTGCCACATACCATAAAAATCTCCGTCCGTTTACGGAGCGACTTCGTATAGAGAATCACAAAGATAGCAGCAACCAGATTGGCAAACATAAATCCATGTTGGTCAAACGCAAGCGCTGTATCCAAAAGAATCGCCATAACTATACTTGCAAAAATTGCAACGGAAGGATGCACAAGAGCGGTAATCATAATCGCTACAATAGGCGTCAGGAGGGGGTAGCGAACAATCTCGTATAAATTTTGTGTGGTCTTTAATAAAATAAATTCTGTAAGCTTTGCTAAGGCCATCCCTAAAAAGAAAATACACACCAGCAAAAATAGCCGTTTATTCGAGGCAAGAATTTCAGGATGTTGACTATTCAAATAAAGGAATGATAAATAAACAATCACTGCAGCTAGAATCATCGAGGCGAAAATGGTTTTTGCATGCCACAGATTGCGCTGCTGTTCGAGCGCTTGTTTCATGGCTTGGAGCATTTTCAGGTGGCGCAGGGTCACCATCTCGCCCTGGTCAATAATACGGCTGCCTGCCTCTATATGCGTGTACTTTGGCTCAATACCCGCCTCTGCAAGCTGACGTGCCTTTTTTTCAAGCATTGCATCTTCTTTCAGAGTCCAGATTTTATTTTTAAAATAATCGATAATATAATCGATGGTACCTGTATGAAAGACCTTTTTATCAAAGGCCTGTTTTTCGATAAATTCCCATATCTTTTCAGGGAAAAAAGCGCCTTGACTAGGATCATAGGGGGCATTTTCCTGAAAGTAGGTGGTATTGATGCCAAGCTCTTTGAGTTTTGAGATAGTGCGTCCATCAGAGAACCTCAGCTCTAGAAGTACTTTTTCTAACTTTTCTACTCCCTTGCTCATTTCATCAAAGGTACTGAGCTTAGTAACTGAGCGCCATTCGCGATCGTAGATAAGAAAATTCTCAAATTCGATACGCCGTTTATGCACCATGTCAGGATCAATAAAATAGATCTTGCCAATATCAAAAGAAGCTTCTTGCTTGAGATAGGCGGTCGCATCGTCATCTTGGAATTGAAAATCCGTCTCAGCTACAACATAGTGAGGAGCAATAGTACCAAGCTCGAGCACTGGTACGCGCACTTCGCGGAAATGAATAAAATAAAACAGCCCAAGACCAAAAAAAAGAGCGATAATCCAGCGTACGGTAAGACTTTTATCAAAAAAACCATGCTCTCTGGAAAACTTTAACTCATGTCCTGTATGATGATTCGTCATAGTTCCCTTAATAATACCTTAACGAATGTAATGTGGTCAACGATGAACCACGGGTGCACCAAGGCGCGACAATACAAGAGAGTAAAACCTATTGATCTTTATAGACAATTCTGAAATAATATGTTGCCAGAAGATCATAGTTATCGTAAGGAGCGTGTAGACTATTTTTGTCATGTGCAATTTTCCGTAAGGAAAATTCGTACATGACATAATGTTGTATGGATTACCAAGTTGTAGCAAGGCGATATCGCCCCAAGAAATTTACAGAAGTATATGGGCAAGAGCCCATTGTACAAACGCTCAAAAATGCGCTCAAATACAATCGCTTGGCTCATGCATACCTCTTTTCAGGCTCTCGTGGGACAGGAAAAACCACCCTTGCCCGTATTTTTGCAAAAGCACTCAGTTGCGAGCGGCTAGGGGCTGACTTCGAACCCTGCTGCAGCTGCCCTTCTTGCCTTGAAATTGCAGCCGCAAACTCTATTGACGTACTTGAAATCGATGGAGCTTCACATCGTGGTATCGATGATATTCGTATTATCACAGAATCAGTCGGCTATGCCCCTACAAAGTGCCGCTATAAAATCTATATCATCGACGAAGTCCACATGCTCACCAAAGAAGCATTTAACGCCCTCCTGAAAACCCTTGAAGAACCACCTGAAAAAGTAAAATTTTTCTTCGCTACAACTGAGCCTAATAAGGTGCCTCAGACTATTATCAGCCGCTGCCAGCGTTTTCATCTTCGCAGGATTCCTCTGACGCATATTATATCCAAGCTTCGCTACATAGCAAATGATATGGGGTTGCAGATTGAGGATGAGGCCATCGCCCGTATCGCGCGATATGCAGAAGGAGGACTTCGCGATGCAGAGTCGCTCTTTGATCAAGTTACTGCCTTTGCGCAAGGAAAAGTAACGGCAGATCTTGTCTATGAAGTGCTTGGAGTCATGCCTGAGACCTATTTTTTTGAGCTTGATGCCGCATTCAACAACTACGATATAAAAAAGGCCATGCAGATTGCATCTGATGTCTTTCTTCAAGGAAAGGATGTAGGCTATTTTCTACAAGATCTTGAGCATCATTATCGGCGTATTTTATATACCAAACTCTCTTGCAATGACCTTCTGGAACATGGGCTTTTCGAGCAAATCGAGCGCCTTAAAACATCTGCTCAGTTCTACTCTCAAGAGCAATGTTTGACCATTTTGCATTTGCTCGCCGATGTACAAAACAATATGCGAGGAGCTCTTTCTGAGCGGATTACGCTTGAGGCAGCGCTGCTTCGCATTTTCCAGGAAAAGCAGCGCCTGCCCATCGAATACATTGTGCGTCGTTTACATGAACTTGAAAAGGCTGTAGTTACACCTGCATCTCTTATCTCTCAGCCTCTTGTATCAAAGCCTCTTGTACCAGAGCCTACAGATGCCCGGCTTGAAATTCTGCCTTCACTTGCTGCAAAACCAAAAGAAGCATCACCAAAGCACACATCGCCTCCGACACCACAGCCATCCCCACCACCACCAGCTACACCCACACCCATAGCTGCAGCACCAAATACTAAGGAAGAGATGCAAAAAAAAAGCCGTTATGATACGCTAATGCAATTCGCAGCCGTCGAACTTAATGGGGCATTACATAAAAAGTGACGTCATACGTCATTTTCCTTCGGAAAATGGCGTATGACAAAAATGGTTTATACCTTTTTCCTAACCCAGGGCATCGCCCTGGGTCACAATGTGTCGCCACATTGTTGCCTGAAGGGCAACAACTGCAACAGCCCAGGGCATCGCCCTGGGTTAGGATAACGGGAAAAAGGTCCAAACTATAGACGTCATACGCCCTTTTCCTTACGGAAAAGGGCACGTGACGAAAATAGGTATAAAAAATTATGGGAACAGGATTTTTAAAGAAAAAAAAACAAACCAAAATGATGCAATCGCAGATGCAATCACAATTTGGTCAGATGCAAGATAAGCTTGCAGAACAGCTCGAAAAAATGGAAGTCACTGGCCAAGCAGGCGCAGGGCTTGTCACTATTACCATGAATGGTGCTAATGAGGTTAAGGCTGTAAAAATTAACCCAGAATGTGTCGATCCAGAAGATATTGAAGGCCTTGAAACACTTGTCAAAGCTGCCTATAATGATGCAAATGAGAAACTCAAAGAGGCAACACAATCCTCCGCGGCAGGTATGTCAGGAATGGAGGACTTTTCTTCGCTCTTTCAGTTTTAACATATACTATCATGTGCAAATTTTCCTTACGGAAAATTGCACATCAAAATAAAGGATATAACTATGAAAATAATAGACACAAGTAGTTCAAGTTCAAGCTACTCAACAGTAGTGTATACGCCTTCAACTTTAGCATCGTCACAAGTGGCGAATTCTTCGGCACAAGTGGCGAATTCTTCGTCATGGGTAACCTATGACGAACTCTTGACAAACGTGAATAAGTGTAGCGCATTGCCTTTAAATTTTAATCATATTGTTGCCGATTATGCACGGTCTCCTGATGACTTCGTTTCAACAATTATACGAACCGCATGTAAAGAAAACAGACAATTGACAGCAGAGGAAATTAACAACCTACGCACGTATGGTCCTCAGGCAACATTTCTTGATCTACGCTTTTCCGTCAATGTACAAGGCCTAAACTCTAATGCGCGAGTATATCCAGTTATTAATGGTCCACTCGTTCGTCAACTCTCAGAAATTGGATTCCTTAACTTGTCTAATATCACAGAAATAAATGCCTCAGAAATTTACTATCATCTAGGGCCAGGATGTCATTTTCCTGGATTAAAAAAACTAACACTAGAAAATAGTATATTGATGTTACCAGACGTACTCTATTACCCAGCACTGGAATCTCTTTCTTTAAGGAATGCTAGTGCTTTCATTCCCCGCAATTACTTTAGATGCAGTGACATTCGTACACTTATTGAATTGCGTGCCTGTCTTCTTGAAAACTCAGATGATCCGCCCACAATTTCACAACTTGATATACAAGGCATTCTTGTAATACAAATGACAGAACTTAATCATCTTGACGACGCGGTCCTTAACTCAGAAACCATTGAACGAGACGGCTGCGTACACATAAATATGACACACTGCCGCCCCCTTTCTTGAACTATTCTCACCTAATTCTCCTACCCCTAGCTTAACCTAGGGCAACGCCCTAGGTTAAGCTAGGGGTAGGAGAATTATTACAATTTTCGCCACAAGGAAGTACATAAACGTGGCAAGTACGTCGTTGAAGGCAGTGACAATAGGTCCTGAGGCAACGGCAGGATCAATACGCAGCCTTGCAAAGATAAGCGGCGAAAATGTGCCTAAAATGGTGGCAGTAAAGCAGGCGCCAAGAATGCCGCAGCCCACAACAATGCCAGCAACAATGGGCGTAACGCTCAGCTCCTGAATACCAAAATAGTTAAGCACATATACCATTATGCCGCACACTACCCCAAAGATAATACCAATTAAATGGCCAATGGTAAGTTCTCGAAGCACCGTTTGCCGCCTTGTCCCTGGTGAGATCTCACCTGTTGCAATACCACGAACAAAGATGGTACTGCACTGCAAGCCCACATTACCAGACATACCTGTGATGAGCGCGATAAAATAGGGTACCACCACATACCATGGCTGCAGACGAAAATAAGAAAGACCCGTCGCTGAGACAAGGCCTGCGCAGAGTGTCACGAGGAGCCAGGGCGCACGCGATAAAAAACGCTTCCAGATAGGCTCATTGTCAGAGACCTTTTCCGCTGTACCCGCCATAGTTGCAATAGTCTCATCAGCAATATCTTCCATCATTTCCACAACGTCTTCATAGGTAATCACGCCAAGAAGATGATTAGCGGCATCCACAACAGGAAGAGCCCCCACTTTGTATCGCTCTACCAGGTCGACCACCTCATCACGAGAAGCCTCTGGGCCTGTCTTATGCAAAATAGGACACATAACTTGTCGTATCAGCATGTTAGAAGTGTTAACAATTAAATTACGGTCAGGGACATAGCCAATAAGCTCACCATCTTCGCTTACTACAAATACTGAACGCGTAAGTTCAATACCTGGGTTGTCACGTATTTGTGAAGCCACTTTTCCAATCGTTGTATTCATGGGAAAAACAAAAAACTCGTTCGTCATAAGACGACCGGCAGTAAAGCGACCATGCTTTAAAAGCTCTCGTATTCGAGATGCTTTTTTTGACTCCAGAAGTTCTACAACACGCCTAAGACGCCTATCAGGAAGATCTTCAAGCACAGCAACGGCTTCGTCAGGTGGCATCTTTTCAACTAATTGCTTAATTTCGCTATCACTTACTCGTCTCAAAATAGCAACACGTGTACTTGTGGGAACGTTCATCATGAAAATGATTTGGGCACTGAGGTCGGGCAGGTTCTCATAGATTATATGACGCGAGCTTAGGGGCAGACGTACTACGGCATGAGCCAAGTCGATGGGATCGTGCTCTATAGTAATCTTGATCACATCGTGGAGTAATACTTGTGAAGTCGTTTTATGGAAAGCAGCTTCGAGCTTCTCTGCGAGAATGTCGTTTAAATATGCAGCTCTTGTATCAAGAAGCGAGGTAGAAGCAGGAGCTAGCTCCTCTTCTTGTTCGAATGTGTGATTTTCTTGCAGCAATACGTTATCTTGCAGCTCATCACCTTGTTTTGTATCTGCCTCTTGCTCTTTTTTCATATAATGGAGCACATATGATAACTCTTCTACGTTCTTCCTCGCAACGAAAAACGCATTTTTTTTTAAAACTCTTGTGATGTACTCGCGTCACTATAACCGCTATCATCATGCTGCTCGGATTGCAAGTCAGCGACATCAATATGAGACGTAGCGTATTCAAGTTTTGGCTCAATAGTAATCATGTGAAGAGCATATCCCTTTTCCATAAGTGCCTCTCGAAGTATCTGTTGATGTATTTTTGCCTCAACAAGGCTTCGAGCAATAGAATTGGTGAGATTGAAAAAGGTCAAATTATACTCCCCTCTTGCCGCATTCATTTCAGTGATCTGTATAGAAACCCCTTCGAAATGAGGCACATTTTTGATTTCGACAACAAGGTCTCGACGCTCGGGAGTGATAGCTTCGTGTATGGTCGATACAATGGTCTTGATAAGCTGTATAAGCACTTTTTGTGAAGACGAAGACGCGGCCGTTGGGGTAGCTGCAGGCAGATGGTCAAAAATAGGCTGAGGAGCTACTGGAGGCACATAGGGTGAGGACTTTTGTTCATTTGAATAGGAAGGCTTTTGTGTTTTTGCAGAAGCTGTAGCAGCAGGTTTTTCTTGAGCCAGCGCAGCTTTACGAGGAGCTGTTTGTTTTGCATGTTTTGTAACTACCTCAAGAGGTTGCCGCTCAAATGGCCTTGGAAGTACTACCCCAGAAACTCTGGGCGATTGCCTCCCTTTCGTAGTAAGATCATTATTGTTTGGGAGCAAAGATGTCTGCATTACAGGCACTGCTGTCGCTAATGAGACAGGCTCTTTTTGCTTCCCAAATGAAGAGGTGGTTTTTTTTGTAGTCTGCGTAGGCTTTTGCGTATAAGGCTGCGCATGTGGCTGCAGTGGTGTATGAGGCTGCAAGGGGCTATTTTTTTGAGGCATGATCTGATCCTCTGCTTGTTCTTCTGGCAAGACATCATCAGACATTACCGGTAAAGAAACACAAGTCGCTTCGGAGTGCGTTATAGAGCTATGTTTCGCAAGTGAAAAGAGGGATTTTTTAGATGCGTTTTCTTTATCTTGTTCGCTACCACTAGGAGAGCTTTCCCCATCAAAAGCTTGTAGGAATCGGCTTTGTTTCTCTCGTGCTTCGTCGGGAGGCAGCGTTCGGCAGGGGCGGCCTGCATCATCAAACGTTTGCTGTTTTGGCTTTTGCTGCGGTTGAATATTGCATGTATTTGTTTGAAATACTGAACTCACATGACCTCCTTATTTAATAATAGCACGTCATGTGCAACTTTTCCTGAAGGAAAAGTTGCACATGACGAAAATAACGCACATAGCGCCAGTACATTTAACTCGATAGGACAAAAATTGCATGTTGCATAACGTAATTATACACTATTTAAGTTATTTTTAGCAAGGTGTATGTAGGCATCATGAATGTCATACTTTACCACACATCTTTATCGGAATTTATT
>JABDDE010000062.1 GCA_013287775.1 Chlamydiota bacterium | reverse complement strand
ATTTTGCCACCATAAGCCCTGTCGAGCCTGCAAGTCCTTTATCGTTGAGCTGAAAATAAGTCTGTGCTGCAAGTACCATTCCTGTCGATAAGCCCGTAATTGCTACCACGGGCAGCGACAGCACTCCCATCTCATACAGCTGCTCGCGTATAAGTCGCCACGCTGGCGGTTGTCTGATGGCACCTATAAGCACCTGCATGGTCATGACCATATACTGGCCCAAAAATTCAAAAAAACTAAATATTTTTTTGCATAGGTTAGTCGTTCATTGAGGTATATTTCTTTCTTGTGACATAAAATTTTTTTTTACACAACACCTTTTTGTGTATGCAAGTTTGTGTCTGCGAGTCTACGAAAAGCATACCATACATGCTCTTATTTTTCAATTTTTTAATTATGATTAAATTTAAAATTTGAAATTTTATTATAAGTTCAGTATATTTAAGTATAATGAGCGAGGCATGATTATGATAATAAATAATAATACTAGTAATACGCAAAACCAAGTGCGTTTATATGATGGTCAAAATTATTGTGAGACAACGATTGAAGCACCCTATGCATGTTTCATTCAGGCAACGAAAACCGCAGCGAACATCATCAAGGTGTCGGCAGAGCTCCTTGGAGATACTCTTGGAAGTACTCTTGGGGGTACTCTTGGAGGTACTGTAGGGCAGTTGACATTGATGGCAGAGCGCATTGGTGATACCGTACGTATAAGCTACGAAGGGAGTGAGCACCTCACAGCTCCGGTCAATGCGTCACTTAGGCAGCAAGTTCGAGAAGCATATGCGCGATATGTGCAATGGAGAGCATGATGCATATATTCGAGCACGGGCATGGACACGGGCACGGCATAGCATCAGGCTAAGGATTTTAGCATACCAAACGTTATGGTTAATACAAGCCATGGCTGCTTTTTTTTACAGGGAGAGCCACAAGAGAATAGCTGCAGAGAGAGCTTGACAGAGGCGTTAGGGGTGCTTGGGGTGTTGGTG
Source organism: Chlamydiota bacterium (assembly GCA_013287775.1). Classification (GTDB taxonomy): domain Bacteria; phylum Chlamydiota; class Chlamydiia; order Chlamydiales; family FEN-1388; genus JABDDE01. Next base: position 10,499 of record JABDDE010000062.1, on the reverse strand, counting down.
GTTATGTCCTGGGCTGCTTTTTTTTACAGGGAGAGCCACAGAGACCAGCAACGATTTGGGATGTTCGATGCATTTTTCTGCTGAAAGCAGAAAAGTCCAGACATATAAAAATAGACTGACAAATTAATTTGTCAGTCTATTTTTATATGTCTGGACTTCAACGAGCATACGCTCGTTGAAAATGCATCTTTGGTGCTTCTTATAAGCCCATAATGCTCCTTCAGCTTTCTCTCTAATCTCTCTGCCCAAACCTTAATCACCCATGCGTCTAGCACCCCACACGCCTCTGACAAGCTCTCTCTGCAGCTATTCTCCTGTGGCTCTCCCTGTTAAAAAAAATGTATCCAAGCTTGTGAGAGTCATAGCCTTAGCCTGCCGCATATGCCACTACCGTGGCGGGGTCCTGATTGGTTACAAGTTTCTTTATGTCTTAAGCAGAAGGGATTTTTTTACATCATGTGCACTTTTTCCGCAGGAAAAATGCATATGATGTATTTACTACTACTCTTGGTTGAAGATGGTTTTAACTTCTTGGAATGTTTGTTCCATAGGGCAGTTGCCATTCACTTCGACAAATAGCCCTTTTTCCCGATAGAAACGAAAGATTGGCTCCCAGCTATGTCGGTATTCGGTAAGCCGTTTTTGCACAAGCTCTAGAGAATCATTTTTGCGCTGAGAAAGGAGATCTTCGCAATGATCACAGGTCATTGGTACCTCAGGGGGCGATTGTTCTTTGTGATATACCCTGCCGCAGGTTTCGCAAATGAGCCTGCCTTCTGCTTTTGCAAGGAGTACTTCATCGGGAATTTGTATGGAAACGGCAAGGATTTCGAATCGAGGACCAAGGGCCCCAAACATCTCTTCAGTCTGGTCTAAGGTTCGTGGTAGCCCATCCATAATAAAGCCATTTTGGCAGTCAGGGCGTTTAATGCGCTGGTAGAGGAGCTGCATCACCAGGCTATCAGGAATCGCTCCTGTGGTATTAAGGCACTCTCTTGCTTGTTCCCATAACTCACTCTCTTCATTGGATGCATCCCTGAGTAGATTCGCTGTGTTAATATGAGGAATGGCAAAAGCCTTAGAAACCTTTACTGTTAATACCCCTTCGCCAGAACCAGGAGGCCACAGCAAAATAAGCACTAGTGGTTTATTCGTATCAAAGAAGGCATATACAAATGAGTGGCTCATGCTACAGACAAGGAGCATGGCACTTAACAAAATGGATTTTTTCGTCATGGTAATAATGTTACACTATTTTTTTCTCTTTGGAAATGAAAAAATAAAGACTTAACAGAATGAAGGGGATGCTGAGGAGCTGTCCCATGGTAAGAGGTTCAAGAGGGATGCTCTCTTGCGGTATTTTGATCCATTCAATGAAAAAACGAAAGAGGAATATAGCAAGGAAAAAGATACCACTGATGAGGCCTGCTTTGTATTTTTGACGATGTGATAGATACCACAAAATGCCAAACATGCCAAAATAGAAAATGGCCTCGTAGAGCTGCACAGGATGGCGAGGGCCTGCAACACCTGCTTCTGTAGGATGACCAAAGAGAACCGCCCAAGGGGCATTGGAAGGGGTGCCGATAATTTCTTGGTTAAAGAAATTGCCAATACGAATACAGCCAGCAGTAAAACAAGTAGCCGTTGTAATATAATCTAAAAGGCGTCTCCAGGACATCCCAGGCAGGTCCTTGGCGTGGTATTTCCAAAAAAGAATGAAGCCTACAAGTATGCCAACAGCCCCACCATGACTTGCAAGGCCACCTTGTCGAATCATGATAATTTCAGTAAGGTGGTCTTTAAAATACTGCCAATCATAAAAGAAAACATGGCCCAACCTCGCGCCAAGGAGCATTCCCACAAAAGTATAGGCAAGAAGTGTATCGGTAAAGGCAAGTGCTCTTTTCTTGTCATAGGTGCTCCCGAGTGTATGGAGAACAAAAAGGTAGGCACCTAAACAGCCCAAAGCAAAAAAGAGACTATACCAATAAATGGCGATGTCAAAAAAAGGAACGGTAAAGGCTTCTCGAGATGGATTCCAAGTAATAAACGAGAGAAAAAAAAGGAGCATGATGTAACAAAGGATTCGGAGCAGAGGGATTCGAACCCCCGACCTACTGCTCCCAAAGCAGCCGCGCTAGCCAAACTGCGCTATGCTCCGAATTGCTATCATGATAGCAAAAGCATTCCATATTATGCAAGGAGAAATTGGTTATTTTTCGGACATGTTTTTCGATGTTTTTGGTCGAAAAAGACGGTTGTTTTTGACTGGTTTTGGTCGAAAAAGACGGTTGTTTTTGACTGTTTTTGGCTGAAAAAGACGGTTGTTTATAGCATCTGTGCAAACTGAGCCATGGTAGATCGAAAGGAATTTTTTGATTGTTCCCCTGGTCTTCAATGCCGCTTTGCGGCATGAAGACCGGGGTAGTTGATCGGAATTTTTTGATTGTTCCCCAGGTTTCAGACGCCGCTTACGCGGACACTGAAACCTGGGTAGTCGGGCACGGGCACGGGCTCGGGCACGGAAATTCGGAATAATTGATGAATCCGTTGGCCGAGCGGACGCTCACGCGCCGCTCGGCCCGGAATCGGCAGTTATTGATTGTTCCCCCAGTCTCCCAGTCGCTTCGCGAGCGCTTCGACTGGGGTGCTTCTTATAAGCCCATAATAATCCCTTAGCTTTCTCTCTAATCTCTCTGCCTAGACCTTTATTACCAATGCCTTTAGCACCCCTAACGCCTCTGACAAGCTCTCTCTGTAAGCTTTCTCCTGTGGCTCTCCCTGTGAAAAAAATGTGCCAAAGCCTGTGAGAGCCATGGCCGTGACCTTAGCCTGATGCGTATGCCCCCACTACGCCCCACCACACCCCACTACGCCCCGTTACGCCCTCGAAACGGCGTCACCTTTGCATAAGCTCGTATGAGTGAAATAGCGACCTGAGGGCACTCGAGCATGATTTCTATGAGGTGTGTCCTTGTGATGGAAATAAGATGAGCCTCGCCCTTAGCGGTGGCCGTATACCCTCGGTTTTTTTGGCTAAAGAGCGCTTCATCACCAAAAAAGTCCTGGGCTTCAAGCTCTGCTACCACAGTATCACTCGCATCCACAATTGCTACCTTGCCATGTACAATCGCATAGAGGCGGTGCGCATCTTGGTTGATAGCAAAAATCAACTCCTCGTCACTGCAGAGGCGCTCTTCGGCCTTATCTGCAATAGCGAGCACGAGGTCGAGATCGAGCTCGGAAAAAAGCGCTGTTTTCTTGAGAAAAAATGCCTTTTCAATGAGCAGCATCAGAGGGCTCCTTGGGGCAGCGGTGAATGGAAAAGGTTCCAGGTAGCTGTCAAGATGGTATCTAGGGGATTCGTCGAACTCCTGAGCCTTGTCAGGAGCTCATCAAAAGAGCATCCTGTTTCTGTGGCGCCCACGCAGGCACGCATTTTTTCCTTCATAGGCAGATCACCGATCAGAGGATAGAGAAGCTTAAAAATAGCCGGACTGCAGCAGCCCTCAAGCGTCTCTATTGCTTGATTTTTTATCTTAATGTTGTTGCTTTTCAGAGAAAATACCATAAGCTCCGTATCCTCAATCCACTTGGAAGCGCCAAGTAGCTGTATAATAAAATCAATTACCGACTCAAAGCGAGAAAGCAGTCCTTCTCGCAAAAGCTCCGTTTCTTTACCCTGGTATTCTGTGGGAAGTGTCACTGCATAATAGTAATAAAAATAGGCTCGCTCAATCTCTTTTTCAATCGTGCTATTAAGATACTGGTTGAGTGTGTTTAATGCAAGTCTGGATAAGATTTTTCCCGCAACAATACGCACGCGATCTTTAGCATGCGTGTCGATAAATACGCGGGTCAGCTCGCCCGTTGCTTGTGGACCAAAACCCATAATAATTTTTTCTATAAGCCGTATTTCATCAGAGTGCAAAATAGGCGTTAGTGACAGTAGTGGTGCAATGAAGGGGACTTCAAAGACAGAAGCGATCGCAAGCAGGCAGTAGCGGCGAAATAGAGCATCTTTTCGCACTTGAATAGCGGCAATGAGTATATCTACATCTCGTGTATCTGTTATAGAGCCAATGAGGGCCTCCGCTGCAGCCCGTGCAATAGGCAGTGATGGGTTATATATGTCTTGCATGAGAGTTGCATGGCTCGTGGTACTTTTTAGCGTCCCAAGAATCTGTAGTGCGATTGCTACCTCTTCTTCTTTTTTAGATATAAGTAGGCTTGTCCCTTTTTGTAAAAGCTCTTTTCGTTGTTCCTCAGATAAAAGCCCCTGTTTTGCTAAATATAACTCAACTTGTATATCTTCTACATTCCAGGTTTGAATCGTGGACGTCACAAAAGAAGCCGCTGCAAATTCACTGTTTTCCATGCAGTGAAGAAAATGTATTTTTACAGGCTCTATAAGCTCATGCGATACTGCTAGTGCTTGTCTTAAAAGTATGGCATCCCCCCACTCTACAATGGCCTCACAAGCGAGTTTCTGGGATGCAACATCTTTTTGATTTAAAAAAGATATAAGCAATTCTTCTGTTTTCTTCTTTTCGCGACGTGGCAGGCCCTTGAGCCATTCATGAGCGGTTTTTTGTAGATTCAGGGCATGATCTTTGAGGTTAGCAAAAAGTGCGCCAAAATACTGTTTTCGAATGCAGGTAGCGACAATGACAGAAGAGAGGGCTAAAAAGATGCCTAGCACTTTCCAATTAATAAATGCCGAAGAGAGTAACAGCGAGCTCAAAGCCATGCCAACGGGTTCAGAAAAGGATTCAATGACTACGCGTACTTTGGCCTTTATTTTGAGAGGCACACCATTTAAGAGCAGGTTAAAGTTATTGTCCTCGATCATAGGATAGAGGCTTTCAACAACGAAGAAGCCTATGAGGGCAAAGGTAAGCGTTGAGTCAAATGGCCAGCCAGCATAGGTGACGAGAAAGCCGAGAGGAGTGACGAGCAGCAGCGTTGTCACACCAAAGCGAATAATGAGGCGGCTATAGCAAAACCAGCCCATGATAAAGTTGCACACACCAACAATTGCAAGTGCTGTTCCATAAAATCGAGTCAGGGTATCAGAGGACTGAGTGGTATGTGAAGCACTAAAAAAATGCTGGAAAGAAGAGAGGTAGCCAATTTCTGTTGTGGTCATCAGGAGGTATAAAAGGAGGTTGCCAAGCATTAAAAAGAGGGTAAAGCGGGAGCTCATAAATGCCCGAAAAAAGGATTTCATCATCGATTTTTTAAGTGCGGCTGTAGCAGTGATTTCTTCTTTTTCGGTATCATCGGGGACTTCTGTATAGCGAGTAGTCATTGTTTGTGATAAAAAGAGCACGGCGCTGAGGAGGAAAAATATGCATACAAAAAGAGTCGGTGTTGTAAGGGCTTCTGTGTGGATGACAAGACCTGTACAGGCAATGCCACAGTAAATAGAGGAGTTAAAAAGGGTATAGAGCCTCTTGGCGTCTTGAAAATGATAATACTGATCTACAAAAGACCAAAAACAGCTAATGAGCTGGATGAAGAGAATTTGCGTGATTACTTTGAGGACAAAATATTGCCAGGCCGCAGGGTGCTGCCCGTTCAATAGAAGATAGCCAGCTGTCACTGCATAGAAAATAATCGCACAGGAGATAATACGTCTAAAGACCACATAAATAGCATGGGTATGAAAGGCATGCACAACCACGGCAGCACATACCATGATGCAGCAGGCGATGCAGCCATATGCAGCGGGCAATAAATCACTACTCAGATGCGTCAGAAACAGCACATCTGATGATTTCAACCCCAGAGAAGCCCCAAAGGACAGAAAAAATGCAAGACAGGAAAAAAGGGCCGCTTTTGCCCCTTCCCCAGCATATACATGTAAAAGGCGCTCGGCCCGTTCTTTCATCTCACCTATGTGTCATTTGCTTTGCCCATAGGGCAAAAATTGCAACAGTATACTGGTTATACCCAGGGACGGGAAGCCCGAAGAGCGACCGCATCCCTGGATGCAACCAGTATACTGGATGTGGTTTTTTTATGTAATAAAAATTTAGCAGCCAGGGAAAAATTATATAGTTGACGCCATGTGCGACTTTTCCTGCCGGAAAAGTGCACATGGCATGAAATAACGCACATAGTGCCAATACATTTAGCGCGATGTGCGACTTACGAGCTGTTCAATTGCAAGGATTCATAGCCTTTTCTTTGCCCGAAGGGCAAAATGGCATATTTTTGTTAATTATAATTTTAATTTATTGAAAAAAATATAATAACGTGATAAAATTGTCTCAATAAATAAAAATATCATTAATATTGAGGTGCATTATGATTCAAAATATACGGTCTCTATTTATGGGACAACCACGTATAGAACAAGAGCGTGAGGCAGCAGAGCCGCAGCAGCAAGTAAACCTTCAGAATCAACAACTCGCACAGCTGATACAGCGGCTTACCCAACTAGAACAACGGGATGCCTCCAGGGAACTGCAGCTTGTCCAGCAACAGCAGACAATAGATACACTCAATACAAGGGTACAGGAGCTTACAGCACGTGTTAGAATGCCCGAGCAAGCAAGCGAGCTATATACGTATATCGAGTCTACGGATATGTCTGAGCATCATTTCACGGAAAATACTTCTCTGATAGAGAGTATAAGCAGCATGTCTGAAAGCGAGCTCAACCAAGTACTGCAGGAAGTAGAAAGACGCACTCATGCACATGTAAAGCCATCTCCATCACGGGACGTCATGCAATTGCGTTTTACCACACTGCGCACACAAATTCAAGAGTGCCGGCGTATGGAAGCTGCCGTACGTGTCGGCAGCCTTCGTGTCGGCGGCAGCCTTCAGGCTTTAGCTGCCGATGACATACGGCCTTTGCTGTTCAATAACCGTGTTCGGGCGTATATAAATCGACTAAGTAGCCAGCGTTCATCGAATGTACAATGGCAAACAAGTGCCTCGGTATATACTACTTTCGTCCAAAAACTGAATTCACTCTATACGGCGATACAAAATGCGCAGAATGATGCTTCTGCTGATCTATTTTTTACGTTGACTGCTGATGAACGACCCATTGCGAAAAAGTTTCGTAATGAATTGACGCAGGGAATTTTGCCTATACAATGGGACAGAATGATACTGGTAGAGAATTGGCTAGAAAATAACGTATCCACTCATTTGTCTGAGATCCTAAGCAACCTAGATCTGTATGCATCAATAATAGAAGCGGCCCTCCGCATAAAAAAGCAGCAGTATCAAAACGATAACGTCCGTATGTCACAATTGACTGAAGCCGAAAAGCTCTGTACTCATGCCCAAGCAGTATACCGCAGTTTGCAAGGCTATGGCCTTGTTTTTCTGGATTACGCACGATTAAATAACACCCCTCAATTACGGCAGCTCACGGCATCCATTTTACCACAAATAAATAACGAACAGCTCAACAAATACAACACGTTGATGAACAGTCTTGTCCTCTATGTAGACGCTATACGTACTACTAATAGTGAGGAAATGAACCAAAAGTTACAGATAATCTTAGGTGATATTCGCAATATTAGTCCCGATAGTCCAGCTTTTGAGGCTGCTCTTGTACGAGACTGCCTAACTACACTAAAAGAGCAGTTTCCGGATGTTTTTTCTGGAGCTGCTGAAATAGCTACTCTTTCGATGTTGTATTCTCATAAGAAAGACCAAGTTGGAGAGTATGCTCGTGGGATGAACAATCCTGATCGTATTCAAGAATTGAGACCAAAGTATTTCATATGTGAGAATCGCTTAGCCAACCTACACAGTGCGGCAATTACTGCCCTACAAAACATAAACCCTTCACAAATACAAACCGTGCTGCAGGGGGCCGCTACCTTGCATCCGAGTGGCCGCGCGTTTATAGAATCCCTTGCCTCCTCTGCACGATATACGGTGAATGTGCAGCATTATACCCAAGTTTCTGTAGACAACGCTCTGCGTGGGCGCAGTCCTGCTTCATTGCAAGTAGAGCCACCACCTCAACCATCTGCTGAGCTGAAAAATGATATTCTTCAAGCATTGGGAATTACCACACCACCTCCAGCAAATGCAGATTTTGACACAATTTATTTGATGTTTTTACGTGCTCTTCCCCCTGGTGATCTTAGCACTTTAGAGGAAATGCTTAAACCATATGTTAGTTACCCTATCGATAAAGTTAAAGAAAGTTTAAAAAAATATTATATTTCTGGGTGCAGTGTAACAGGACGCGCGGCTCCCACAGAAGAGCAAATCACACAATTTGTACGCGATAATCTAGACGCCGGGTGGCGCAAAGTGTTCGCGACGAGTATGGTTATGCGATATAGTGGTCCGGATATTCGCATATTAAACACTTGGGTTTTAGATATGCTGGTCATGCCCTTTGATACACTATGGAGTCGATTTGGTAGAGATTTTCCTATTAACCGAGCAGAGCTTCTTGAACAGTATACACGAGAAGTTCGGGCAGAAAATCCATCTTTAAGTAACGAAGAGGTAAGGCGCCGTGCGCAGGGAAGGCTCGAGAGTGGCTATCGACAGCACTTGAGGGATGCTCTTGAGACACTCTGCAGTAGGATACGCAATAGAGAAGCTTTTGCAGGAACGCCGCCTCCAGGAACCGATGCATTGAATATGTATTATACTGATCTCCAAAATGGACTTTTGTCCATTATGCACACCATAAACAACTTAGGTCCCACTGCCCAGGCACAAGAGAGACGAGAGCATTTCCTCACTGAGCTTTTACGAGCAGCGCAATTCTGTGGGCCCAGGATAGAAGAAACCGTCCAAGACTGCTATAGCGAGATTGTACAGGGTATTGTTCCCACATTTGAAAATAGAGTTTATAAAATACTTGACCAGTATCGTATTCGTCTTTTAGAGACTTTGGCACCGCCAGGGCCGCAGTCTGTACATTACGTCACCAGTGCAAGACGAACCATTGGTCAAGAACTTGGCATTTTTGGTGCTGCCCGAGCAGCTCAGCTCGGAGCGGATCCCTTTGCAGATTTAGGAGGGAATGTAGCGCTCAGCCGTGATATTGCACGATTTCATGCCCGATATACCCCTCATGCTATTCATGAGGAGCTCTCTTTTGAACTTAACCAGGATTATCACCTTCGCAATGATGCCATACAATGGCTTGCTGATCATATACCATCGAACTGGACTTCTCAAAGAGTAGAGCAAGCACGGGCGCGGATTGCAGTGCTCCGAAGTGAGGGAAGAAATGAGACTGAGATACGAGCAAGCCTTGAGAGTGAATTTCAGATTACTATACGTCCACAGCGTACGTTAGAACAGGCAATTGCTGCCAACCATCCAGGAAAAACAGCACTTGCCGCACTCAAACAAGCCTTGCCACTCATATCACGGCCACGATCTGCAGAGACAGAGGCTGCAACTCAAGAACGAGTGCGCCAATATGTTGCTAATCGTGGTTTTTCCATAGCTTCAAACCAAACGGTACAGGAAGCACTTGCTGCTCGCGAGCAAGTGATACAGCAGGAAATAAACACTATGCTTACCCAAGTGCAGGCACTTCGTAGGCAAGGCAACAATGATGGCAAAAATGATGTGACTATTGCAGGAGAGATACACATTGATTTTGATCCTGGGCAAACCATCGAAGAGGGGCTTGCCGAAGCGCGTCGATATGAGTACATGGAAAGAGAAATACTGGAGCCCACTACTGGAGAAGAGAGAACGCGCATTAAGCCACAACAGGTCTACATGCTCTTGGAGGGCTTGCAGCCGTGGCCTATCCTACTGCCGCGCCTGCAACCGCGTGCTCCTTCATAAAAAACGCTTCACAAATATCTACGAATGGGGAATAATGTGTAGATAATGCAACGTCATGTGCGATTTTTTGCTGTTGTTGCCCTTCAGGCAACAATATTGGGGTCATCATCTGACCCAGGGCGTTGCCCTGGGGGTTAGCATTTTGCCCTTTGGGCAAAGGAAAGACTATAAATTTTTGCAATTCGGACAGCGTATAAGTCGCACATTACGTTAATGCACGACAACCATGTGAGGTATTAGCATGCGGCAACTTCCTATTGGTATTGATGATTTTGAAGAAATTATTTTAAAAAATTATCACTACATAGACAAAAGTCTTCTTATTAAAGAACTTCTTGATTCTGGGGCCAAAGTCACACTGATTCCTAGACCCAGGCGTTTTGGGAAAACACTGAATCTCTCAATGCTTCAATGTTTTTTTGAAAAAACAGCCACATCTCGCAGCTCGCTCTTTGATGGACTGCATATTGCAAAGCACCCTGAATGTATGCAGCATCAAGGCAAATATCCTGTTATTTTCCTTACGTTTAAATTTATTGAGGGCGAGACATGGGATGCAAGTTTTGATGGTATGAAAAGACTCATAGCTGATGAGTTTGATCGCCATGCATATCTCCTAGAAAGTAACTGCTTGAATTCTAGTAGAAAAAAAGAATTCGAACAAATCATAGCTCTTACTGCGGAGAAGGGCG
>JABDDE010000061.1 GCA_013287775.1 Chlamydiota bacterium | reverse complement strand
TACTATAAGGGTACCTAGTTTTATCGTTTAGTTTCCTTTACTTTGTTTGTTTATAAATATTTTGTCAAGAAATTAAAATTCAAACATAAATGCTATACTTTGTAATTATAAAATGTGATATACTCAGTCTTTTTATTGTATACAAAATAAAAATATGAGGTAATATGACATTAAATTCAATCAGAGGTACTACTGATCTTCAACCTGAAGCGGTATCTCAACGTGTTCTTAATCCTGCCCTTGCTCAAAATCCACAAACCCATAGTGCTTCCTCTTCTTCAAGTTCTGGTACAACTACGGCGCAGCAATGCTCTTCAGTTGCACGTACAGCACTAGACGCAGCGGTACCATTATCTTCCTCAACATCATCTTCCTCCTCTTCTCTTTCTTGTGCTATTCCTTTTAGAGAAAGAAAATTCGAGCGATTGCTGAGAAGCTGGAAATCACTTTATGCTGAGCTATGTGCCACTCTTCCTACACTCAGTAATGAAGAATCAGCCAATCGTAGGCTATCTCTGGAGTATAGGTGTTATTTAGAATATAAAGATATCATAAGTGAGCTTAAGCAACTTGCCACCTCCATGACACGCACAGAATATACGCAAATGATACAACGCCTTAAAGAACGCTCACCTGATTTACATACAGTTATTGTAGATATTGATGTGCATCTTCGCCATGATATGCATCCAGCTCATTATCAACGAGGCGCTCTTGAAATCATAGCTCCAGCTCGACCTGAAGGCTTTGACAGTGGGCCTGAAGCTTTAGATGAGATAGTTACACGGTTTTCTTCCATTCTTCAGAAAACCCCAGTTCATAAGGAGTTTGCAACTATAGAAGCGCTACGAAGAAATTTTGGCAGTGAATTTAGAGTCGATGATGATACTACTCCTGCAGCCCATTGTGAGCGGCTTATTCAGAGTTTGCAAAATTGTATTAATAGAATTCGATCACGCAGCGAAGAAGTTGGCGTACCTACAACTGAAACGGAACGGCAAGCCTTTTATCGCGAAAAAGAAAATATGCTGCTTCATGTACTTGCAAAAGTGCGTCTCCTTGATCCTGGTTCATCAGAAGCAGTGCAACTGACTATAAAGTTTTTAAAAATTTTAATTATTAATAGTGGGCACTGTGGTATTGCATTAGATCTCGCTGTAGTTGAATGTTATAAGCAGATATGCCTCAATCATAACCCTACTACGCCAGAGGAGCGCATCTATAATGAGCTTGCTGAGTATCGACGAATGATTGTCGACTCCTATCTCCCACCTGCGCATAGAGAAACGGTTGTGTATGTACGAGAGGTGCTACGCCAGTTGGGACAAGAATTTGGCCTCCAAGGTGCACATCGCGTACGTGAGCAAGACAAACAAGGAGTTGATATGTTCTTGGACGTCATACCGGCTGTGGATATTCATCGAGATCGAGTACGTTTTGGTGGTTATTATAATCCCGCGACCGTTGTAAACTGGATGACGGCCATTGTACGCCAAGATCCTGAACTACGCGCATTGTGTATACAACACTGCATACCACCTGATACCTGGACAACAGATGAAATAGAAGAAAGAAAAGCACTTATTGCCTATGCACAAAGAAGTGGTAACTCACTACATCTACAAAATTGCTCTATTCTATGTGAAGATGGACGCTCCGTAGATGAGGCACTCGCAGCTCTTGCGCAGCCACGAGGCACAGCTTCAGCCATGCATGCTGCAACTGCAGCCTTGCGCCAGCAAGGGGAGCAAAAAAAAGACGCCTGGCTTTTGCGCACTTTAAAGCAATACAACATTATTCCTGCAGAGGGGCAATCTATCCAAGCTGCAGCTTTGAACAGTGCGGCAACTTTGCGCCCAGAAGAGCATGCAGAGCTGACATTGCGAATAGAACGGATTCAAAAATCTGTAACTATTGAAACCAATCGAGAAATACGCCAGGCACTTTTGCGTCAAGGCGTGAACTGGAATCCTTCCTCCCAAACAACAGAGGAAGCCATAGAAAATCAAACAAAACCATGGAATCCTGAAGAGATAGCCCTTGTGCAAGCTGAAGTAATGCGGCTGCGCCGGCCACCTACACCACGCTCTGAGGAAACAATTAAAGAATACTTGGCCCAGCGCTCCCTCTTTGTGCCCTCTGGAGCCACTGTTGAACAGGTGGTCGCAGCAGAGAAAAAAGAGCTCTATCTCCAAAAAGAGGGTTTTATAGACGCAGCAGGCAAAGTTACTGCTCAAGCTGTCGAGCATATGCTTGTGAGTCTACAGGTACTTACACGAACTATTTTTGCTTCCACCCTAATAGCAGCTGTGCCAAGTGATGCAGTAGCTATGCCAGTATTGCAACAAGAGAATACAGCTTCTACTACGCTCAATATGGAACAGGCAACTGCTCTGCATGGAGATTTACCAACTGTCGTACGTCAATTGGAACGGGCTCTTGATAATAATCCTTCCAATATGTTTGCTATTGCTCGTTTGCAAGCAGTACGTTCAGTGCAAAATCAAATAAATAACGAAAGAGCAAGTGTTGATCAGATTCTTACATCTTTTGTCACTCCTTTAAGTAAATCAGCAGAGGCGCGGCGGTTACAAGGAGATTTTTCAAATGCTCAGCGCCGTTTTGAGCTCGCACTGACACTTGAACCACGTAATGCATTTGTACTGAGTCGATTGGGCGAAATCTTTAGGTGTCAACAAAATGATACTGCAGCAAAAAGCCATTTTGAACAAGCTTTAGCTATTGAGCCTAACAATGTTTTTGCATTACGAGGATTGGGAGAGGTTCTACAAGTACAAGGAAAGCTTCCTAAAGCAAAAAGCTGCTTCGAACACGCTTTGACTATTGAGCCTAATAATGCGTTTGCATTAGGTGGGTTAGCGAGTGTCCTACAGCGACAAGGAGATTTTGCAAATGCAAAAAGTCGCTACGAACACGCTTTGACTATTGACCCTAATAATGCGTTTGCATTAGGTGGGTTAGCCGAGGTCTTACGGAGACAAGGAGATTTTTCAAATGCAAAAAGTCGGTACGAACAAGTGTTGGCGATTGTTCCTAATAATGCTTGGGCATTACGTGGGTTGGCTGATGTCCTGCGGGAACAAGGAGACCTTTCCAATGCAAAAAGTCGCTGCGAACAAGCGTTGGCTCTTGAGCCCAATCATGCCTTTGCAATAGGTAGATTGGCTGATGTGCTACGGCAACAAGGAGACCTTTCAAATGCAAAAAGTCGCTACGAACACGCGTTGGCTAGTAACTCTAATGATGTCTTTTCATTACGTGGGTTGGCTGATGTCTTACAGCAACAAGGAGACCTCGTAAATGCAAAAAGCCGCTACGAAGCAGCTTTGGCTATTGCGCCTAATAATGTTATTGTATTACGTGGGCTGGCTGATGTGCTACGGCAACAAGGAGACCTTTCCAATGCAAAAAGTCGCTTCGAACAAGCGTTGACTATTGAGCCTAATAATGTTTTTGCATTACGCTGGTTGGCTTATGTCTTACAACAGCAAGGAGACCTCTTCAATGCAAAAATCCGTTTCGAACAAGCATTGGTTATTGAGCCTAATAATGCTTTTGCATTACGATGGTTGGCCGATATCTTACTAAAGCAAGGAGATCTCTTAAATGCAAGAATCCGTTTCGAACAAGCGTTGGCTATTGAGCCTAATAATGCTTTTGCATTACGTGGGCTGGCCGATGTCCTACGGCAACAAGGAGACCTCGTAAATGCAAGAATCCGTTTCGAACAAGCATTGGTTATTGAGCCTAATAATGCTTTTGCATTACGATGGTTGGCCGATGTCTTACGGCAGCAAGGAGACCTCGTAAATGCAAAAAGCCGCTACGAACAAGCGTTGGCGATTGTTCCGAATAGTGCTGCAGTATTAACGGAGTTGGCTGATGTCTTACGCCGACAAAGAGTGTAAACTTTTCATCATGTACCATTTTTCGAAGAAAAATGGTACATGATGACATATCACTTAATACACAGCATCCCAATAGAAAAAAGAAGGATAGCGACTAAAAAGGCTTTGCCGCCGGGGGCTTTGTAGGCACCTTCGATCTTTTTCACGTAGCGACCAACCCACACAATGCATACAGGGAGCACGCCGAACAGGAGCACATCGGCAAAGCCACCCGCAAGGCTCAGGCTTTTCAAAAAGAGGTGAGGGGAGGTAAGGGTAAATAGTGTTGGCGGAAGGAGCACGAGGAGGTAGATAAGAACATAGGACCGTGTTTTTAAGCCGTCCTTGAGAAAGTCGACAAAGGTAATCAGGTTTGGCACAAAAGAGGTCAGAAGCGCAAAGAATGAAAAGAGGTTTGCAAAGAGAAGTACTAAGGGTGATTCAGACACCTTCTCGAGCAAATGCGTTACCATACTTCCTTGACTTTTAGCCTGCTGCAGCAGTGCTGTGTCATCAGGCAGAATGCCAAGTATGACAAAATTCCATAAGAAATAAATAAGAAAGGGGATAAGGTTGCCTACAAAAATAGCCGTACGCAGCACCGACACATCCTTTTTTGCATAATAGACAAGTGTGGGGACCAAATTTTGAAAACCAAAACATATCAATAAAATTGGCAGCGTATAGAGAGCTGCCTTCCAATCAGTATTCAGGAGTTGTGCGCTCTTAACATGCGGCAGCCCCAGTGAAAGAAGCACACAATAGGTGACAGCTAGGCCGAAGAGAAAAAAGGTATTGATACGGCTTGCTGCACCTATGCCACCATAAATAATAGCACCAACAAATACAATAAAGCAGGCGATTGCAGCAACTCTCTCTACAGGGTATTGAAAAAGCATCGAAAGAGCCCCTCCAAATAAAGCGCCTCCTGCGTCGATATAGGCAACAGAGAGGCAGTAAAAGAGAAAGAGAAATAAGAGACCTGTTATCAATTTCCCATACTTGCCCAAAGCAAACTGAGCCATGGTGAGCAGGTTGACACGCTCATCAAACCATAATGTGGCCTCTAAAAGTAATAACCCTGTTCCCGTTGCAAAAAAGTAACAAAGCACCATGGCAAGGGTTGTGGGTATAAATCCCGCCGCGGCACTCATAACAGGCAGGCCAATCATACCGGCCCCTATGCAACAGCCTGTAATTAATAGGGTAGTTCCTATCAAATTTTTTGTTCTTGATACTGCGATGTCCATTATAACTCCTCAATACGTTTTAATAAAAATTTTTTAAATTCTGAATCGACAATTTTGAGCGCATTTGATCCGCGCGTAATTTGTGCGATACTCACTTTATAGGTTTCGGATAGTTTTCGTTGTGTACACCAACCTTCGAGTAGCGCTTTAATAATGACGAGGCGTGATGCCAGGGTCTCTCGCTCTTCGAACGTTAAAAACAGCGAAAATAATTTCTGAAACTCTTCTGGGCTCTTCATAGTGGAGCATAGCTTCAAAAAGCTCTCCCAGTTTTTTTCATTCTCTGTTTGTATCATAGCATTCAACATCTCCTATTGTATGTGTTTATATGTAATGATACAGCATTACAGCAATACTTGTCAAGGAAATTTCTCTTCCCTATATGCAATCTAGCTATTGACACAAATAAAAAATTTTATTATATAAAAAATATGTGTAAAATTATGGAGGATTTATGAAAAAATTATTTCTATTTTTAGGGGTCACAGCATTATTTAGTGGCTGTGTGGTTAAAGAAGAGGGGCATCATCACCATCATCACGATAGAGTGTATGTTGAAGAGCCTGCTCCAGTAGTTATTGAAAAGAGACATGATGATGTTGTGATAAAAGAAAAAGTGCATCCACACCATCATGAACACGTAGAGGTTGAGGTTAAATAGGAGTCTATATGAAACAAGTATTAATGCTGTTAGGTGTTGCGTCATTATTTGGTGGATGTGTGGTGAAAGAAAGAGATCACCATCATCATCGTGAGGAAGTAGTTGTGGGTGCTGTTGTTATTGAAGAAGTGCATCCACACCATCATGATGAGATTGAAGTGAAAGAAGAAGTTGAGCATCCCTATCATCATGATCATGTTGAGGTTAAAATTAGATAATGCACCGTATCTATAAGTGGATACTTGCATGTGTCAAGCAGCTTCCAATGGCACTGATCGTTGCGAAGCTGCCTTTTCCGTATAATTTCGCAGCACCTCTTGTGTGTGCTTCAGGCAAAACGGTCTATGTCTTTGCCACAGGCAAAGAGCGCTCATCTATTGTTACGTATTATTTTAAGACAATTTCACGAACTTTTTTTGGTCTCAGTATCCGTCGTTTTATAGAATCATCGGCTCGTTATGCTGTAGGGGAGGGATTAGGTGTCTCAGACGATGTCCTGGAGGCTGTTGGCTGGGTTTTGATTATTATGTGTGTCCTTCTAGATGCGTTTGATTAATTGTTAAACCTGGATTTGCAAAAATCCTGGGATTTTGTTATAGTAAGAGTATAACAAAGGAGGTAATATGAGTGCCTATGCTCATCCCGATCAACATAAAGTAAAAATGACATTTGAATGTACAGCTGATGAAAGAGCATATATTAAAATGTTAGCTGCTAAGAATCATGTGAATCTGAGCGCATTGCTTTTATCTTATTTAAGAGCAGATTTTCCTAAGTATAATAGGAAGACCCTCGAATCTATGCAAGAGCTTGATGAAGGACGAGGTACAGTATGTACATCTCTTGATGATTTTTGGGAGCAAATGGGGGTAACACCGAGTGCTACTGCCTGACTATTCTGCACGATTTAAAAAAGATTTTAAGAAATTCAAACATAACCCTCATGTCACTAATGCATTAAATGATGTGCTTAACATGTTATTGCATAAAACAAAACTGCCAGAAAAATATTCTGATCATCAGCTAGGTGGTCCTTATGTTCGTTATAGAGAATGTCACATAAAGCCAGATGTATTATTGATATATAGGACTGATGAAAAGTTTCTGTATCTGTCAAGAATTGGTTCGCATTCAGAGCTTTTTTAGTGATCGGCTACCAATAGCGCGCCCGCGCTATTGGTAGTTGATCACTTATGAAATCTGCTGCAGGATGATAAGCACAATCGCTGCTGGCACAACCCAGGTGATGAAAAAGCGCCATGGAACAAAGAGCCAGCGCAGCGAAGTCTGCGCATAAAACTCTTCGCGCATGTGCTCCTGGGAAAAGCGCCATCCTGTAAAAATGGCAATGAGCAAGGCGCAGATCGGCAAAATCCACATCGATGTAAATGTATCTACAGTTTCAAAAAATGTTTTACCATATAATGTTTGCCAATTGCTAAAGAGCGTGTGTGTGTTGGAAAGGGCGCTTGGAATGCCAAATAGAGCTGTTGCAGAGCCGATAATCAGGGCTGCTTTTTTTCGAGACCAACCATAGAGATCCATGCAGCTTGCAACAACCACTTCTACCAAAGCAATTGCTGATGTGAGTGCTGTAAAGACAAAGAGGAGAAAGAAGGTTGAGGAGATAAGAAGCGCTCCTGGCAGCTTTGCAAAAAGAAGTGGCATTGTTTTGAAAACAAGGCCAAAGCCAGCTTGTGGAGGGCGATCGAAGCTGAACACTACAGGGAAAATGATAAAGGAGCAAAGAATTGCTATTATAGTGACCATAGAAGCTACTATGAGGGCGGTTTTTGGAAGATCATCTTCTTTTCGCATGTAGCTTCCATACGTCAGCATAATACCTTGCCCAAGACTGAGTGTGAACAGGGAAAGCCCAAGCGCATTCAGACATGATGATGGCGTTAATTTACTAAAATCTGGCGTAAAGATAAAGTCAACCGTCTGTGCAAAGCCACTCAGCGTTATATTGTAGCAAAAAAGGCCTAGCACAATCACTAACAGAAGAGAGGTCATCCATTTGGCCCAGTATTCAATACCGCTACGAATACCTGGATAGACAACACCCACTGTAAGCGCTGTGAAGATAAAGTGCCAAAAAAGAGAGATGTCTCCAGAAGATGACAGCACATCGAAGGCACCTTCAATCTGCTCGGGAGTGCGTCCCACATAAAATTGGTTGAGCGACATGAGCATATAATTTAAGCCCCACCCCGCAATAACACTATAGTAGGACATAATAAGAAATGAGGCAATGACGCCAAGCCATCCCGCAACCTTCCACGGGCTTGAAGGATGCTCGATGGTCTGAAATGTTGCAACCGCCCCCTTTTGTGCATAGCGCCCAAGCATAAGCTCGGCAATGAAAAGGGGAATACCAATAAATAACGTGCAGAGTACGTAGATGAAAATAAAGGCACCGCCCCCATTTTCTCCTACCACGTAGGGAAATTTCCAGAGAGTTCCAAGGCCAATTGCTGAGCCTGCTGCGGCCATAACAAAGCCAAGCTTAGAACCCCAATGTTCTCGTTGTTTTTGCATATATATAACCTTACACATGTGCGAACTTTCCTATGGAAAACAGCACATGGTTACTGTGTTTGTTAAGTTAAATTTTTAAGTACTAAGTATGAAAGAGAGAAAAAATTACCGGGCGCACCCGGTCGAGCGGGTGGTTGTGAAGGTGACAAGAGATGAGAAAATAATTATATTCTGCATAAACATAAGTATACCATGGGATCACATATAATGCAAGCGTAATTGTAACTATTATTCACCACCCCCCGTAAAGGGGGGCGGTGAATAATGGAAACCCGAGAAGCGTGTTTGATACCATGTTCATTATATTTCTTAACGATCCCTTATGGTGGTTGGTGAATAGTTGCGCGCAATTGTTGCTCAGCGTATACACGTTTTCTTGTATGCAAAAAACCCCCGTTTTTGCGAAGCTCTTCTAAGGCTATCTGTGGATGGCGTACATATATTTTTGCGCGCTTTAAAACTTCATAACCTGAAGATGCGCTGCGTTCTATCTGATCAATTGAACTGGGTGAAAAGGAAAAACACTTACTAAACTCTGGAACAGTAAGATCCAATGTTTTTCGAAAAGCCTTAAGGTCTTTTGCGGTAAAGGTGTCTTCATAGAGCGGTTCGAAAATAAATGAGGAAGGGCCTCGATGGGCGATGGTAGCAAGTAAAATAAATGGATCCGATTCATCAGAAGCAATGCCTGTAGCTTCGCAATATTCCACATACGCTGGATTCTCTTTAGAAGGTATTCGATCTACAAAGGGAATAAACAGGGTGTCGGCAAGATACTCCTGATCGCTCAGTGGCATTTCGGGTCCGAGAGGAATTGCCCGTGCATCGTGTATATATGCCGTGTCATAGGTAAAACAAAAATGCCCGCCCTGCATCCCGCTCCGCATGTTGAGAAGACCAACGAAGAGACGCCTCGTACGTAATTCCAAGTATACTTGTATACCAATAATAGGATTTACATCTTTACAGAGCATGGCATAACTCCTCGAAGCGGCGGTGTATGAGGCGGATAAAGGCCTCTTGCCTTTTTGTGGATACAAAGCTGTTATGAATACGTGTATCAAGTGCGAGAAGATTTATACACAGGTACTCCATAGCAGGCAGCTCCGGATATCCCTCTTGCTGTACTTTTAATAAATAGGTTTTTGAGCCAAGTTGAGCAGAATACTTACGAAATCTTCCATGGAAAAAACTGGACGTGATCGTGGAAAAAGAAGGCGAGGATGAGGCCTCTGCTGGATGTGCTACGACATCATAGAAATCATCGTCTTCGTGCACCTTAAACCACCTACAAAAACAAGCACTATGGAGACCATGTTTTATCTTCATAGTGGGCAGTAAGGGCTCTTTACACTTATAGCATTTTCTTGGGGTTACAAGAGGTTTTACCTGGCTGCTCATAAATCACGATACACTTCCTTGCGATGACCAAAATGTACCGCCAGGACGACAAGTTTTTGATCATATATTTCATAAATAATACGATACTTACCCATTCGGTATCGATACGTATTTACTTCCCCTGCTCGTTTCTCTCCAAGCCTTGGATTATCAGCCAATTTTTTTAGTTCTATGTGTAATAAACTACTTGATGCTTGTGGGATTTTCTTTATGATTCTTAATGATTTTGTGGTAAATTCAATTTTATAATTCATTCATTCCAGCCACGTTCTTTACATGCTTCTTCCCAAGAAACAGTACCGTTTTCTGCAATATCTTTACGAGCTTCTTTAAGTGAGAATTTATCCAATTCATCTTCATAATCTTCTATGCTTTTTATAACGGCCCGCGTCACAAAATCTTTCATTGTGACATCTTGTCTTGCACACGCCATCTTTAAAAACATGAACTCCCCAGCAGGAAAATCGATTGTAAGTTTTTTGTTATGTTGCTTATACATAGTTACCTTCCCTCGTATCTCTATTGTACCATAAACCCGAATTACAGTAAACCCAGGAAAGAAGCTTCGTGTAAACATAGGTAGTATGCTCAGCATTTTCCTTATGCTGCTTCCAAATAAAACAAAAACATGTTGTCTTTTTTTAATTTTTCTTTCAATGTGGCGACCCGAGCATCCCAGGTATGTTTGTGAAGTACAATCTGCCGTGCGTTGTATGCGGCAGTGAGTCTATCCTGTTCTGAAGAGAGTGCGGCCTCGATTGAGGTGTTGATGGCATTGTAGTCGGGTGCTAAGAAGTAGGAGATACCTTTTGTACACCCAAATTCTGCCATCAGGGTATCCGTTTTATTGGTTATCACAGAGCAGCCACAGCCGAGAGCCATAAGAGCGCGCTCATGAAAGCTGCGCTTGAACATAGGCACACTACTCAACACCACTTTTGAGCGCCGTAGTATGTCTGGAAGGACATCAAAAGGAATGGCATCATGAAAGATAAAGTTCTTTTTTTGAGGGAGTGTTTTTTTCCATTTTTCATGCTCGTCTGTATGGCCAAATATATGAACAGGGCGGTGAGTGGCTTCTAGGAGGCATATTTTATCTAAGGCTCGTAGTTTTCGATCAATGGAATTAATGACATCAAATGCGGCAATACCGGTTGCGACAATTTCTTCTTCTGCTCGAGAGTCATTTTGCAGGGCTTGATATAAGGCACTAGGGTGGCTGAGTGTGGCACTTGATAGGCAAGCTGCTACGACTCCATCTAAAACATCGATGAGATAGGGTGAAAAATGTGCTCTCCAATACTCTGTGATGGTATTAGGATCGATGAAGCTCATTGGGCAGACGATATCCAAATCACGTTTTTCATGGAGCTTGTGTTCATCCTGCATGGCTTCAATACTTACTGCATGAGGCAGCCACAGGGTATTATTGAAGCCAAATTGGGGTAAAAAGTCGCATACGTCCTTATCTGTGCATGCAATGAGGGCGTTTGTACATTGCAAGAGCGCAGGGAAATGAATGGTTGCCCAATCGACACAGATCGTAATGTGGGGGATGGGCATACTGCTCACCATGTTAAAGCCGCAAGTAAAGTCTGGGATTGTGCTGTGATATGCTTGCATAAGGCTCGCCTCTGTTTCTGTGCGCATGTCAAAGAGGCGTGCGTCGATGTGTGCTCGCTGCATGGCTTTCTGCAGGTCGTAGGTAAACTGGGTGAGCACATTGTACTGGCTTATTGGGGCGAAAAGATCGATTTG
>JABDDE010000060.1:474-11521 GCA_013287775.1 Chlamydiota bacterium | reverse complement strand
AAGGGCGAAGCCCTGGGTGGGCAGGCCGCAGGCCTGCCAAAACAATAATAGAGGCCTGAAAGGCCACCACAAATATATCAATACATTGATACATCGGCAATTTATCAAGTACCTCTTCTACCCAAATCGGCCGAGAAAATCAAAGCGTGGCTCACCCTCAGCAATTCCTTCATTCACGCGGGTCATAAGTGTACAGTCAACAATTTCAGTACGAAGTGCTCCAATAGCATTAAATGCCCGTTGGACCATTGGATCCTCGGCAAAAAACCCATCTTCGCTCGCTTTATGGTGTAGACGTCTCAAAAGATCAGCTCGTTGATCGCGTGTCAGCTCAAGAAGCGACTGACTAATGCGATGCAGTGGTGCATAGAGGTCCATATAGTTATGCTCGCGTGTTAAGAGCATAGCGCCCACATTCGTATTGATAAAAAGCGCTCCATCTGGATAGATCTCTGCACGAGAGAGAAGATAATAGATAGCACATTCAATCATCGCCGCATAGGAGCCATCCATCTGGGCTTCAATATCGTCGGCCGTATATATGTTCTTTCCTATAAGCTCGCGCTTGGTAAAGTCAAGCATGGCTTCAAAATAGCTGCAAAAGCGTGCACGCAGGAGAGGCGGCGCCAGCATCTCCATAGAACCTGGCTCATTTATGGGCACTACAGGCGCACATGCTGCCATAGCAGGCGGCTCTACCATAACGGGCGGCATTACAGGGCGAACCCGGACAGGTCGTGGAAGCGGTGCATAGGTTATTTCTCTATGCGCACCGCGTATGTCAGCTTCGCTATAGTGCTGCTGGAGATAGCGCCTCACAGCAGGCACGAAAATGTCATAGCTCACCGTCTGAAAATTTTCTGGATTTGCCTCTAGATCTGGATTTGCCTCTAGGCTTGCTAAGGGCTCCCCTTGTATCTGCCCTGTGATTCTATTGACTTCCCCACTTACAAAACTGGTAGTGAGCTCTGCAGCCACTCCTGCGCGCCAGACACCATGTCCCTCACACTGCCTGCCACCATCGGGGAGCCTTGCTGTGTCTACTGCAGCAGCCTGCCCTATCTTTGAAAATGACCGTGGCAGCTCCACGAGGGTATCTGACAAAGCTCGTATGTAGTTGTTTTGCAGCCTCCAGCCAGTATAGGCAAGATCCGGGGAGAAAATAGCAATAAAGGTGGCTCCTAAGGAGTTTGAGAGCGCCCTCATATAGGCACTATTGATTTTTGCAAGGGGTGAACACCCATAACCTCGCTCTTTGGTAATGGCGCGGTTCAAGAGCACCATATCTGGGATAGTCAAGATGAGCGTTCCTACGAGCCCAATAACTGCCAGCCCAACAGCCATCACCCGTATGCCCACTTCACGACAGCCCCTGCTTAAGGCTGAAACCCCATTGACACGCATGCCCTGTAGCTGGTCTGTAAGGAATATATTATGTCTATCTAAAAAGTTAAACGTTAATGATACGTATGACATTATTATTATCTCCAACTTTATATCACATGCGATTTTCCTGAAGGAAAACGCCACATGATGTGGACATTATACCGGTTTATAACATCACAATCAAGTGTCTGCTATACTGGTGCGATACTTACAACGAAAACAACATGGCAAGCGATTTTGCCACTATCTGTTGATCGTCAAGGCCAAGGTGGCCTAAGTTCTTAAGAATTAATGCCATGTGCGACTTTTCCTGATGGAAAAGTGCTCAATGGCAAAAAATTGCTTCACAAATATCTCCAAATAGGAAATAATGAGTTAACATCATGAATGAACCAGCCTGCAGTGATTCGGTTACAATTTCATGTTCATAAAAATTTTTTACTTCATGTGCTGTTTTCCGCAAGGAAAAGGCACCTGCCACAACAAGGTTCATAACTATGCGTAAGCTTCCTATCGGTATTGATGATTTTGAAAAAATCAGAACAAAAAATTATCACTACGTTGACAAAAGTCTGTTGATCAAAGAACTTCTTGATTTTGGATCAGAGGTCACACTTATTACCAGACCCCGGCGGTTTGGAAAAACATTGAATCTCTCAATGCTCCGCCATTTTTTTGAAAAAACACCCAACTCCACAGCCTTTCTTTTTGATGGCCTTCATATTGCAAAACATCCAGAATGTATGGAGCATCAAGGCCAATATCCTGTTATCTTTCTTACATTGAAAGGTATTAAAGGAGCAACATGGGAGGCAAGTTTTGATAACATAAAGTGGCTTATTGCTGATGCATTTTGGCGACATAGCTACCTTCTAGAGGGTTCTACTCTTGCCGATCATCAAAAAGAATATTTTAAATCAATTGTTGCCTGTACAGCATCCGAAGCGGCATACACAATAAGTTTGAAAAATCTTACCGCATATCTGGCACGATACCACAATAAAAACCCTATCGTTTTGCTCGATGAATATGATGTCCCCATGCAAGAAGGCTTTAAGTATACATATTATAAAGAAGCGACACTCTTTATGAGTTCATTCATTGTTAATGGATTAAAGGGAAATGAATATCTTAATTTTGCAGTCGTTACTGGCTGTATGCGCATTTCCAAGGAAAGTATTTTTACTGGGTTCAATAATCCTGATGTGTATACCATACTCGACGACGCCTATTCAGATAAATTCGGGTTACTAGAAGATGAAGTAAAAACACTCTTAGATGAATGTGAAATAAAAACATGCCAACAAACATGCTTAGATGAAATCCGCGCATGGTATAATGGCTTTTCGAGCGGTCATCATACCATCTATAACCCATGGTCTATTATTAATTTTATTAATAAAAAATGCGAATTTAGGCCTTATTGGGTAAATACAAGTAGCAACGATATCATCCAAGATCTTATCAAAGATAGCAGCGAGGATGTTAAAGAAGAAATCGCTCAGTTGCTGCAAGGAAAAACGATTGTTAAACAGATGAATGAGAACATTGTCTTTGCCGATCTGGTTGAGGGAGAAGAACCCGTACTATGGAATTTCTTATTGTTTAGTGGCTATCTTTCATTCAAGAATCTTCGCCTTGAGGGCACATTCCGTTACGCTGATTTATTCATACCAAACAAAGAAATTACCTCTATCTACGAATCAACCATATTAAGTTGGTTTTCAAAAAAAGAAATTAAATACAATAAAATGCTGCAATATCTTGTCGACGGTGATATTACTCAATTTACAGAATTATTTGAAATATCCGTTATTACAAGTTTTAGTTATTTTGACGTTGGTGAGCAAGAACCAGAAAAATTCTATCATGCATTTGTGCTCGGCATACTTGCAACCCTTGCCAGAACCCATTCCGTTACATCTAATCGAGAAAGTGGGCTTGGTCGCTATGATGTGATGATAGCACCACATGATAAAACAAGACCTGCGATCATTATAGAATTTAAGAAAGTTAACCCAGACAAACATGAAACCCTCGACACGGCAGCAGCAGGTGCTTTACAACAAATTGTAGATAAACGGTATGCTGCCGAGCTACAACAAAGCGGCTATACGCATATTATATCCCTAGCAATTGTCTTCGAAGGGAAAAAAGTGCTGGTTCGTGAGAGCGTATAAAGGATCGAATATTTTCGTCATGTGTCATTTTTCGAAAGAAAAATGACACATGACGTATTACCTACCAAAAGACATGCCCCTTTTTGACTAGATACTCTGCAATAAGAAGAGCGCCACCAGCAGCTCCTCGTATTGTGTTGTGAGAAAGTGTAACAAATTTATAGTCTAGAATCTGGCATTTTCTAAGTCGTCCTATAGAGACGGCCATACCATTATCAAGATCGCGCTGCAATTTGGGCTGCGGCAGATCTTTTTGAGAAAAATAATACAGGGGCTTTACGGGGCTACTTGGCAATTTCAGCTCCTGCACGGGGGGATAGAACTCTTCCCAAGCCCGTATGACCTCTTCAGCAGATGGTTTTTCGGCAAGCTGTACTGACACCACCTCCAAATGTCCTTCTGTAACAGGCACGCGGGTACACGAAGAAGAAATAGTGCATGCATAGGGAATAATAGCGCCATTTTTATATTCGCCTAGAATTTTATGGGGCTCGTTTTCAAGGCGATTTTCCTCATCTTCAATATAGGGAATGATATTATCCAAGAGCTGCATGCTGGGAACCCCAGGAAATCCTGCTCCAGATAAAGCCTGCATAGTGACCACATGAACTGCCTTCACGCCAAATTCAAGAATAAGAGGGCGAAGCGCCAAAGCAAGCCCTATGGCCGCACAGTTGGGCTTGGCAATGATCATCCCTTTACTTTTACCATAGGGCTGCTTGCTCACAAGCTCAAGGTGATCCGCATTAACCTCAGGGATCATAATAGGCACATCGGGATCCATGCGATGCGATTTTGCCATCGAGATGACGACGTAGCCCGCTTTTGCAAAAGCTACCTCCACATCCCCTGCTACCGCTGCTGGCAATGCCGAGAAGATAATTTTGCAATCAACACCAGGCTCACAAGGCTTTAGAAGAAGCTTGCCAGCTTTTTCAGGCAAAGGAGTAGGAAGCTGCCAATTCACAGCTTCTTTATAGGTCTTCCCATTGGTTTTATCCGATGCTGCAAGATACACAAGCTCAAACCAGGGGTGTTTGTCAAGAAGCTGTATAAGGCGTTGCCCTACACTTCCGGTTGCCCCAAGGATACCTACAGGGATCTTTGTTCGAAAATGAAGACTACTATCTATTCGATCATGAATGAGCGTCTCTGCTTGATTCTCAGGTGGTTCATCAAATATCATGGCTTATCCTTTGAGGTGCTTGCAAAATTCCGATTTGGGCCAAAATTCGCGCTTTTGTCGCTGGGAAAAAACCTTTTGCAAATTGCCTACTCGAGGGAGTATGTCAATTTGCAAAAGGTTTTCCCCATCGCCAAAATCATCAAATTTTGTCTCCAACGGAATTTTGCAAGCACCTCCCTATATAAGATTATGCCATGTGCGACTTTTCCTTCCGGAAAAGTGCACATGGCGAAAATAGCGCACATACATTTAACGCAATATGCGACTTACAAGCTGTTCGAATTGCAAGGATTCATAGCCTTTTCTTTGCCCAAAGGGCAAAAATTGTAACAGCGCGTTAAGATTACTGTATTCCTATAGTATTTTTTTTGTCAACAATACGCGAAGGAGTACATAGCATTCCAGCTCCAAAACCTCCTAACGCACAACAAAGCGCTGCTAAAAATACAGCCGAAAACGGCTCTCCAAGGCCTACACAGGCATCAAAAGCCCATAGGGCGCGACATGAGCCTATCATAAAGCCAATTAAAAACGCAGCGCTCCTCTCATAAAAGCGCGAAAGGAAAAAACGAATGAGGCGCGAAAAAATGATAATCCCCCCAAGTACCCCCATGGCCAGACTCATGAGAATATAAAAAGCATTTGTATTAAATGAGAAATTAAATATTCCATCAATCCAATCCACAAGTGCACCTAGAGCCGTACCATACAAGCCAAGTACTGTCAGCATATAACTGCCAGAAATTCCAGGCAGTAGCATGGCAACTGCCGCAATACACCCTGCTCCAACAAGCCATGGATCTAGAAAAAACGCGCTGCTCTGTGGCAGCTGTATAGTGGTATCACCTGCCGACAGCATACAAGCAATCGCAATACCACTCAAGAGTAACAATACGGACGGTCTATTCCAAGAAATATGTGTACAAAGTTTGACACTGCTTCCAAGGACCAACCCAAGAAACAGAGAATACAGAAAGACTCGATATACTTCATCGTGCAAAAGCAGGGAAAAAAGATGTGAAAACGCAATAAAAGATGATATTATGCCTAACAAGCAAACCAAAGGGAGCTTCCAAGAAACGGAGCGGAAAAAAGAGGTGAATTGGCCCTTGAATAGGAGAAGGGCCGTTTTTGCATTAAAGGTTTGAATACTTGCAAGCAGCTCTTCATACATACCAAGGACAAAAGCAACGGTGCCGCCCGAAATCCCTGGAATCAAGTCAGCAATTCCCATGCACATGCCCGTGCAGAATATTTTGAGCCATTTATGCATTATAGAACGTCTAACGATCTGGCCACATAATATGCTACTATGAGCATCACAAAAAACAAAGCTGCCCACACACTATTAGGAACCCACTTCACACCAGCACCTGGGTTGCCCCGCATTTCTAGTGTCCCTATACCATACGCAAAATCTTGATATGCTGGGGGACGAAATACGGTGTGATGTTCTGCAATAATGCGATCACCATCAAGGCCTACAAAAGAGGCATACTGCTTTACAAAACCTTGTGCATACACCGGGGAAATCAGTTTTTCCATCTTCCCCTCTTCGATGGCCTGAAGGTAGGCGACACGAATAGAAGTGGCGCTCTCTACTTCTTTTAATGACAAGTTGAGCTCTTTGCGGCGTGCCTGAAACATCGCCCCAATGGCTTCCATATCTGTGCTGTTTTCTTGTTCCTCACTCATACGTGCTTTAGTTGTAGCAGATCAGTGGCCATAAAATCAAGAAGAAAAAGATTTTTAGCCCAAAACTGATACACCTACATTCCTAAAAAGATTGGACAAATTCGCACGCTCTGCATGACTGATATTGCATCCTCTAACATTCAAGCTCCGTAGCTCGCCTTGCCCTGCAAGATGTCCTAGCCTGACAAGGCGTGCTATCCCTGCAGCGGTGATGCCCCTGCATGTATCAAGAATCAGGTGCTGTAGTTTGGTTAGCCTTTCAAGATGTACTAGTCCTGCATCGCTGATGTGGGCCAACGAAAGACTCAAGCTCCGCAGCTGCGCAAGGTTGGCAAGATGGGCAAGCCCAACATCGCCGATGTTGGAGCACCCTGCAAGATCCAAGCTCTGCAGCAGGGTAAGGTTGGCAAGATGGGCAAGCCCCGCATCTGTGATGTTGTCACCCCCAGCAAGATTCAAGCTCTGCAGCTGCTCAAGATTGACAAGATGGGCAAGCCCCGCATCGCCGATGTTGGGACACCCCGCAAGATTCAAGCTCTGCAGCAGGATAAGGTTGGCAAGATGGGCAAGCCCCGCATTATCGATGTTGCGGTTCCCTCCAAAATGCAAGCTCCGCAGCTGATTAAGATTGGCAAGATGGGCAAGCCCCGCATTATCGATGTTCCTGCACCCTGCAAGATCCAAGCTCTGCAGCTGGGGTCTGCTCTGTGCAAGATCTCTCAGCACATCATTATCTATACTGCAGTGACCAACATCTAGGCTTTGTAGAGGGCAGCTAGCAAGATCTCTCACCCCATCATTAGTTATGCGGGTGTGACTTACATTGACGTGTTGCAGCTGACGGCAGTGCGTAGCAATAGCCCTTGCTCCAACATTGTTTATCTTACGGCAGTCGCTTACATCTATGTTTTGCAGATTTAGCCATACTTGGCATAATTTCTGTAGCTGCGCGTTGGTTAAAGTTTTATAACCACTATAACTAAGATAGCGCATAACGTTGCGTAGCTTGCATAAGGCTGGTCTAAAAGCAGCTATAACTTCTGATAAATGCCTCATTTGAGGAAAGATATCATTGAAAATAGCAGTCAATGCGGTATTAGTATGTTCGTCTGCAACACTAAACTGAGGTTGTCGCAAGATATGATAGATAATAATGAAGCTTGCATTCCTACAGTTTACATCTGCCCAAGCAGCTTGAGTAGGGTTCATCATACTACAAAAAGCCCTTGTTTGGTTCTCTAATGGAAGCAGTGAAATAAATGCGACAACATCTCGAAAGTTCTCAACATAGTTCGCTCCTATTATCGCTTGTACTGCTGGAGGCATCATAGGTAAAATGCCTTGAGGTGGGGATAGCGGCACAAATGTTGTTCGAACTGGTAAAGTGCCTTCTGGTATGCTAGGTGTTACAGATGATTGCGCTGTGGTCGATGATGATGATTGCGAAGAGGTTTGTGGAACAATGATATTGCTTGCTGTATTTGCTATCGCTTGAATTACTCCTTGTGGTTGTGATGGAGTTGAGGGCTGTTGCAAGTGTACAATACTATTTCTGACAATTGATCTAAACGTATCTGTGGAGGATAGGCCTATGTGTTGCATGGCACTCTCATACCGAACCCTGATGGCTGTAGTTATTCGCTGGACTTCTGTTTCTGGATAATAACGTAATGTAATATTTCTAATTTCGCCTATCCTGTTCAGCCCATTCTGGAATAGCTCTTGCGCAGCTTCATTTACAAAAGTATCATTTAGTTGTATACTCATATTTTAACTCTTTAATTAATATGTTTTAAAATTTTAATTTTATAAAATCGCCCCGTTTTTCAGCAGCTTTATATAAAATAAATATGATTCTAACATAAGCACAAAATATATATCTACTTGAAATTATATCTAATCACATTGAATGTTATATAGATAATGATTAAATATGACGGCCTTTCAGTTCTTTATTATTTTGATTGGTGTCAACTTAACGAAACTGATAACCAATCAGAACCGAGCCACGGTAGTGGCGAAATGCAGCTTTAGCCCCGCGTGCAGTGAAGGCCGCGGCGCTAGCGCGCGGGCCGAACGGAACGTGGGGTTAGGGAAACGGGTAAAAAAACAGAGCTGCGGTAGCAGCGACACAGAAATGATCTGCAGCAACAATGTAGTGAAAATAGCCTCAACAAGCACACTATGAATTTGTTTTATACTACGATTACCATGTAATCTTCGCTTCTCAGTTAGGCTAACACTCTTCAGGCGCCACTACCGCGGCGCGGATCTTCTTTCGATCCCATAACCCCACGTTCCCTCGGTCGCACGCAATGCGTGCTCCCTCGGTCACGCGGGGCTAACACCAGCCGCCACTACCGTGGCGGGGGCTATGGCACTTGCGCGTATTGGGTGAACAGTCATGTCTTAGAAAGCCTAATAAGTGGCAATATCGACGATTTTTCTCAACTTTTTCAAAAATTTCTTATGTCAACATTTAGTACCTTTGATATCACCAAGAAGAAACCTGAGAAAGTGTATCATGCTTTTGTGCTCGGCCTCTTGGTGGGACTGCAAGGAAGATATGAGATTAAATCCAATCGAGAAAGTGGTCTGGGGCGATATGATGTTATGCTGATTCCTAAAAATCCGAAAGATTTGGGAATTGTGATGGAATTTAAAAAAATAGGTGATTTCGAAACGACGGATATAGAAACAGCTTTTGCATCAGTATGGAAGCAGATTGACAACAAACGCTATGCGCAAGAACTCATCGACCGCGGCATTTGCCGCATTTTGTATTTGGCCTTTGTATTTAAAGGCAAGCAGGTGGAGATCCGACATAAAGAGTCATAACGTCATGTGCGAATTTTCCTTCCGGAAAATTGCACATGACGAAAATATTCGGACTGTATTCCTCCCCACAGCATAAGCATAGGCGCGGGCGCTCAATTGAGCCTTGCCTATCGCACAATTATTACACCGCGAGCGATAAAAGGCGCAAGCCCAGCATCTGTGATGTTGGGGCACCGCTGAAGATTCAAGCTCTGCAGCTGCGCAAGGGTGCAAAGATGCGCAAGCCCAGCATCTGTGATGTTGGGGCACCCCTGAAGATTCAAGCTCTGTAACTGGGCAAGAATGCTAAGATGCGCAAGCCCTGCATCATCGATCCTACGGCACACCGCAAGATCCAGACTCTGCAGCTGAGGCCTGCTCTGTACAAGATCTCTCAGTACATCATTATCTATAATAACGCAATAACTAACATCTATGCTTTGTAACGGGCAGCTAGCAAGATCCCTCACCCCATCATTAGTTATGCAAGTGCCCCTTACATTTACGTGTTGCAGCTGACGGCAGTGAGTAGCAATAGCCCGAGCCCCAGCATTGCTTATGTTCCGGCACCACCTAAGATTCAAGTTCTGCAGCTTGATAAGATTGCCAAGATGAGCAAGTCCCGCATCTGTGATGTTGCCGCACCCACAAAGATTCAAGCTCTGCAGCAGGATAAGCGTGCCAATATGTGCAAGCCCAGCAGCTGTGATCCAGTAACAATCCGAAAGATCCAAGCTCTGCAGCTGCGCAAGGTTGCGAAGATGAGCAAGCCCAGCATCGCTGATGTTGCGGCACCCCAAAAGATTCAAGCTCTGCAGCTGGGTAAGATTGCCAAGATGAGCAAATCCCGTATCTGTGATGTTGCTGCACACCTGAAGATTCAAGCTCTGCAGCTGGGGTCTGCTCTGTACAAGATCTCTCAGTACATCATTATCTATACGGCAGAAACCAACATCTAGGCTGTGTAGCGGGCAGCTAGCAAGATCTCTCACCCCATCATTAGTTATGCAAGTGTTACTTACATTTACGTGTTGCAGCTGACGGCAGTGAGTAGCAATAGCCCTAGCCCCGGCATTGCTTATGGCACGACAGCCGCTCACATTTATGTTTTTCAGATTTGGACATGCTCTAGATATTGCACGTAGCTGAGCGTCAGTTAAAGTAGCGCAATTGCTACAATCAAGACTGCGCAGCGCACGCAGGGCTACTGGAAAAGTACGATCCATAAACTCGTTTATCTCGGCACGTGCTACAGCATCGTCTGAAGAAAACAGTGATCTTAGAAAAGGATTATGCATAAAAGCAGCATTCATGTTGTTTTCATCAAAGTTGGCCTCGCGTAAGAGGTAGTTGACAATGATGGGACTTGTCTCGTTTGTCCTTGCCGTATGGTCAGAAGGACACATCATATTATAAAAAGTCGTTCTTCGTGCATCTGTATCGGAGACAGTGTTAATAAAATTTTTAACTTCATTGAAATTATCAGCTGTGAATGCTCCTATTATTCCTAGTATGCTGGGAGGCATGTCTAAACTTCCTGTACGTGGGGCTAGCGGCACAAATGTTGTTCGGACCGGTAAAGTGCCTTCTGGTATGCTAGGTGTTACAGATGATTGCGCTGTGGTCGATGATGATGATTGCGAAGAGGTTTGTGGAACAATGATATTGCTTGCTGTATTTGCTATCGCTTGAATTACTCCTTGTGGTTGTGATGGAGTTGAGGGCTGTTGCAAGTGTACAATACTATTTCTGACAATTGATCTAAACGTATCTGTGGAGGATA
>JABDDE010000060.1:0-374 GCA_013287775.1 Chlamydiota bacterium | reverse complement strand
TTGAATTACTCCTTGTGGTTGTGATGGAGTTGAGGGCTGTTGCAAGTGTACAATACTATTTCTGACAATTGATCTAAACGTATCTGTGGAGGATAAGCCTATGTGTTGCATGGCACTCTCATACCGAGCCCTGATGGCTGTAGTTATTCGCTGGACTTCTGTTTCTGGATAATAACGCAATGTAATATTTCTAATTTCGCCTATCCTGTTCAGCCCATTCTGGAATAGCTCTTGCGCAGCATCATTTACAAAATTATCATTTAGTTGTATACTCATGTTTTAATTCCTCAATTAATATGTTTTAAAATTTTAATTTTATAAAATCGCCCCGTTTTTCAGCGATTTTATATAAAATAAATGTGATTCTAACATAA
>JABDDE010000059.1 GCA_013287775.1 Chlamydiota bacterium | reverse complement strand
CATGCACCTATAACCCCACGTTCCGCCGACCGTAGCGCGGACGCGCTACGGTCGTGCTCCACGCGGGGCTAATGAATTCCACCGCTACCGCGGTGGGGTCCATATTGGTCACACAACTCGGAGACTAAAAGATGTGTGATAAAGTATGCCGCTACGTCAGGGCTAATATGCCTCGTGCAATGTCGCGCAGTGAGGCCTTTTCCCTCGCAAGCTGCCCAATCCTATTACAGCGATCCCGCAGTGTGTGTATTTTCCCTTCTATGTGCTCTTGTGAAGAAGGAGTCTCTTGATGCACCAGCACATCTCTTAAGACGTGCTCCATATGACCCATATGCAGTGCCTTAATTCGTTCAATCATAGGATCGGAAAATGGCTGATTGGCTTGTGGCAGCGTACTCCACTTAAACCAATGCAGAGGACGTATTTTATACGCAGGAAGATGTACATCATGACACCAAGGGAAAGAATTAGCATTATCAATCGCAACTAAATCCCAGCTGTTCTCAGCTCTTTTTTTAAGAAGAATATTTTTGAAATGGTGATCATTATTCGCTGTTATCAGATCAAGCAAAGCAAATTCTTCAAAATTTTGAAATTCTAACCCCCGATTTGCAACCGTATCCAGTCTTACAGCAAGCTTTTCATGGTCAGTGTCAAATAAATTTTCCCCTTCTAATTTACTATAAAGATCACACGTATCATCAACATACAACTGAAAACTTCCTGTCGTAGGGATCGCCTCTTGTGATACAGGAAGAGTGCACCTCAAGAGTTGTGTATGAGGCACGACATGGGTGTTTAAAAATATATCTATAATAGAATTTGCCACCTCCGCAAGGTGCGCTTCTCGGTCCTCAGACGCACCATAACGATCTTCCTTAGGATTTATTATAGATGGCTTAAATACTCCTAAGCGCTTTTGAGATCTATCTAAAAGATAATACACTGAATGGTATTCAGAATATGCCTTTTCAGGCTGTACACCTAACCGTAAGGCAAAGAGCGCTTCTGCAACGGTTTCTTGAATTCTTCGCCCTGTTACGGAATCACGTACGTCTTCGGCATCATGAGCGCTATAAATTCTCGTATCTAGAATAGATTCAACAACACCATTTCGAGTGATAAGACCACGATCATACTCGCAATGCCGAAGAGAATGAAAAAATAAATCGGTAATAGCGCTTTTTTTGCGTTGTACATCTTTTAAAGAGGCAGCATTTATGATCGCAACTTGCGTGTCGAGAAAACAAGAGCGGTTTTGCGCTGCAGAAACGTATATCGTAGATAACGATGACACTTGTTGTACGAGATCCATAATCACTCTAAAAACAAGCTGTGGAGCCTTTGCAAGATTCTGTGCATTTGAGAGTGCGACATCTAAAGATGTTCTCTGCGGTTGTATATGGCTTTTGATAATGGCCACAGAAAGTGTTGTGATGGTTTTTCTGATCATAGGCTGGTACAAATAGTGGTAATCAGCCTTCTGAGCATTAAAAGATTTCTTAATAATCTGACTTTGCTGCTGCTGCATTGCTGAGGTGTTATAGAACAGAGCGGTGGATTGAATAATTGTCATAGGTATAGTATACCTTACGTGTGCGGTTTTTTGCGACATTTAAAGGAATTTAAAAGAATAGTTAATTTAACGCCATATGCGAATTTTCCTTCAGGAAAATTCGCATATGGCGTTAACTCACTCTAACAACTGCCCAAAATCAATCACTTTATCAAAATATCTCTCATCGAGGACGGCATCCTCTACTCCATTGACATGAATGAGCACAGGTCTTATCGAAAAACGTTTCGGCGCTTTCAAGCATTTTATTTTCTTCTCCATTTCTTCGATGATTTTCATGCCTACAGGATCTTTTGAGAATTTTATTTCACATACATACAGATTATGAAAACGAGTTTGAATCATGTAATCGATTTGACATCCCGGTTGCCTCACCGTTGCGGTTTGAAAAAAAGGACCATCCATGACGACTTCTTCTCCTGAAAGATGTAATACCTTCCACAGTGCTTTAAAGTTGTGCAGAACGAGATTTTCAAACTGCAAACCCATAATCCCTTCCCAACCAGGAAGATTATTGACCATGGAAACAGGCACAGTCCCCTTTTCAATCTTGACGCGATTCGATGCAATGTATTTCAAATAAAAACGCAAATAATTATCGCTAAGACGATATCGACTCAGCTTCCTCTGCTCTCCACTTTTTAAATCCCAGACAAAATCCCTTGTGACAAAGCCCGCTTTTACTAGTTCATCCAAGTACTGACTATATAAGCCCCCTTGGCTTTTTCCAAGCTCTTTGCAAATCTGCACTAGTTCTTTTGACCCATTTTCAAGACAAGTTATAATTTTTTTATGAATACTTTTACTTCTTGAAAAAAGATCCGAAAATATCTCATCAAATTCACGTACGAACAAGCCACCTTTAGTAAAGCAAAGATTTCGAATATTCTCCTCAGCAGGCAAACTGGGTTCAATCTGTTCTAGATAGAAAGGCACTCCACCAGTTATTGATAAAAGCTTGAATTTTTCATACGCTGAAACGCGTTTTTCTTTTGGGCGCCAAAAAGCGCCACAAGCATGTAATGGGAGCTCTTCAAGAACAAAATCAATCGCAATCCTGCCGACAAATCCCGTGTACTTTAGGATATTTTTCTCAATCCATGAAGAAATCGAGCCGCAAAGAGCCATAATCAGCTGTGAATTTTTGCTAAAATACATATCCCACGCAGTTTTCAGCTGTCCTAAGAAAAAGGGATCTTTTCCCCCCATCCATGAAATCTCATCGAATACAATAAGTATCGGTCCCTTTTGAGTGTGTTTGGAGAGATGCCAAAAGAGATCTCCCCAATTATCCGGCTTAATACCAGGAATCCCTGCCCTTCGGAGCTGATCTGTAAAGAGCTCTCGTTGAGACTGAGCCGTTGTTCCACGTTCAGGAGGATTCCCCGAAAAAAACAAGCTTTTCATCCCTTTTCCAAACTCAGCAAGAAGCCTACTTTTCCCAATACGCCTTCTCCCTCGCACCACAATAAGGCTGGCACATCTTTTATCGCGAAGTCCTCGCAACCTCTCCATTTCGACTTCTCGACCAATGAACGGGGTCTCTTTCATACCAAATTTCTCCTTTCCTTTTACTGTATATCATACCTTTTCTCTTACATAAAATCAATCCGCAAATAAACAAAAGTCAATCTACGGATGATTTTTTTGCCCGAAAAAAACATCCGTAGATACACAAATGTCGTTTTGTGGATGAATTTTTTAGTCAAAAAATACATCCGCAGATAAGCAAACGTCTTTTTACGGATACCTGTTTGCGACATTTATGCGACATTTTATACGACAAAAATCAAGAAAATCTGTCGCATAAATGCGAGTATCTGCGAAATCGAGGTATTTCATTGCTATAAAATTAATACTATGCTAAAATTAACAAAAATTTATATAAACTATCTATTATGAGTATATTATGAGTGTTAACCAATCGTCACAACCTTCTGCCACACAATCTCTTGCTCTAATGCCCGAAGGGGAAATCCTCCAAAGCCCAGCACCGCGTCGAGAGGTTCCAAGCGAAGTGGTATCTCAAGCACTGCAACCTATGATAGTTGAACTCTCTCCCCTCCCGCCCATAACACCACAAGTAGTATCTAGCAACCCGACTACACAAATACAGGAGTTAGTTCTTCCCACTATCTCATCACCAACAACTATAGCACCAACACCTGTATTTATCACAACACCAGTGTTACATCCTATATCTGAGCTAGCGAGTAATCCACTGCCAATTACTCGCCAAGAGCTTGAACAAAGCATGACAACAGCAATTAACAGTAGTGTTTCCTGTAGTACTCTTTTAAGCACATGGAAACAAACACCACAACGAAATGCTACAAAAGCAATAAAACTCTTCTTCTCATTGTATATACAGGCTCTAAGAAGATCTGAAATGAATAATCCCATAAATGCCTTGAGATCCGCATTTACTTTATATGCAGTAGAGCTTCAGCTTCCAGAGAGTAGTCCTGTACGCGAACGCTTGAATAAGATTCTTGCTATTATGGAAGAGATAAGCAATATTCCAGGTGCTCAAATATTTTGTTTAAGAATAGCAAGTGCCTTTGTCAAGAGTTCTTCAATAACGGAAGATATCGATACTCATCTTGCTCGTTTTTTATTTCTTGTTGATCATCAAACAAATGCTTTACAAAATATATTAATAGGAGGCTCACAAAACAACGCAGAACCTTCTCTTCAAGAACAGTTAGATAGCATTAGGACAACTACATGCTCTTTCATGCAAGCAGTGTGTATACGACTTCATCCTTATCGATTTGCTACCGCAGCCGCACAAGTACAAGAAACCAGTATTCTGAATGCGCGCCTTTTACATGTAAATACCTATGTACATTGTATAGCAGAATTACTCATTCGTCCAAATGGTTCTCTGAATCGAGCTCTCCTTGCCGATGCTCAATCTTCCTTGGTGCGCTCGCCTGCTTCGGGTTTTGACACCTATTTAACCGAGATTCTCAATAAATTTCACTTAGATGATCCAGAAAATACACTGAATAACGCCTTTGATCGAAATGCTATTATCGATCCAAACAGTGAAGGTGCCAAAGTTATTCGTATCCAGTTATGTCTTTCACAAAACACACCCATTACCAGAGCTCATGTGCAGAAAGTTCGTTTTGCTTCACTTTTATCACGTTGGACACAATCTACGACAGCAGATTGTTATACATATGTTTTAAGTGCCGCACAGCGTAAGAGTGTTCCGCATATTGTCCTTGATCAACAGCGTGAGCTTTTGGAAAGAGGATTCGTGACCTATACTATTAATGGTCAACCATATACCTTTCAAGGAAGCAACACACTCTTTCATTATTTTTTGAATGACCCAATTCCAGAAGGGAATTCAGTAGAAATTTGTAATAAATTTTTTAATAACCAACACTTAGGTACTGCTTTATCATTGTTTAGATCGGATGGAGAGAGTGATGTCCAACTAAAAGAAAGAATAGCATTGGCTATAAGTACTGCTCGAACTTCAAGATGTAGCTTTGCTACTTTGTTTCAGGCCCTCAAAGCAACGTCCCCCGCTGCCACCGATGCAACAGTACAAAATGCCTACGACATAGTTGCGGCAGGATTTGAAATGCCTCTATCACGTATATTTGACAATACCATAGCAGGTCCTATATTTCCCCCCTTTATTTCTACAAATACACAACAAAACGCTCAATATAATGAATATTTTTGTGTGCTCATGCGAGCACTCCATGAATTGCTACCCCTACTTACTT
Organism: Chlamydiota bacterium; assembly: GCA_013287775.1. GTDB lineage: Bacteria > Chlamydiota > Chlamydiia > Chlamydiales > FEN-1388 > JABDDE01. Next base: position 6,217 of record JABDDE010000059.1, on the reverse strand, counting down.
CTGATGAAGTAGCCATTCAAACAGCCAGACAACGCATTGAACAAGTAGTTCAAGCCGCTGGTATACCACGCTTTATGGATGCAAGCCGAAGCGAATTGATTTACAATGTTCTTCACTTCCCACCTCAACTTGCGCCTCTTGCTACATGGCGTTTTTTTGCAGAGCCTTCTCATGATCTCAATGACAGAGAACTGCATTGGCAGTTATATATACAAGAAGGTACGGAATATACCACACTCAAAGTGACAGCAGCAAATTTTGGAGTAGAGCTTCTGATCCTATTCAGCTCTCTTTTGGATGCAATGGAGCAACCATTGCTTGCAACCACTATGAGATCTATGGACATAGCAACACTTACATCACAATTTGAGGCATCTCAGGCATCTGTAATGGTCCTTCCTAATAGAAATGTGCCATTATTACCATATAATTTTCTGTTGGGGCATAATCATGATGCATATTGGAGTGTTGTTTCAGGAATACCTCACAGCTCTGAATTTTATTTTCCCGAATCATCAACAGATGGAATTGAAGCTATAGGGCACATTGTAACGATGGCGGCCAACCTCAGACAAACACAAGTCCCTATGACTGCCACGGAAGGAATAGAATCTACTATCTCGATAGATAGGTATTTGCATATGACGATACCTGCCCATACTTGTCTCTTTACACCTCATACCATTGCTTCTTCAATACCAACTGGTAGCGCCTTTCCTCAATGGGCAGAACAAAGATTGAATGAGTTCAATGCACTCCCTCTCACACAATGTCCCACCACCATATCTTCTATACGTAATTGGTTATCAAGAATTCTCGAAAATTATGCTTCTATTATAGAGCAATTTAATCCTGAAAGTGTCAATTGTAGAAATATGACATTGAGAATGTATATAGAAATGGTAGCAACAAGGTATAGGAGTGTCGAGTTGCACAATGAATTCGATACCCTTTGTCTACAAGGATTACATATTGATCAGCCAAATATAGTATCTGCTGCTTGTATTCAATATGGTGATACGAACTTCACCACTCTCACCGGGATGCCTCGAGCCTTTTGTTTGTTCCCCTGTATACGCACCCAAACATGGGCAAATTTTGATGTAGCAAAAGATTGGTCACTTGTTAGGCGGCATCCTTTGCCCTATTGTAAGATTATGCATCCGAACTCAAGCACATCTGGAAGAGTAGAGATGTATAGACAACATGTTATAGCGGTTCGTCACCAAGTAAAGCAACAACACACGCCGCTTAGGCAGCGCTTTAATACCGCATGGGATGCATTTCAAACCCAGCGTATGCAATTGGAGGCCTCGGAAAATATTATCTTTCAAGAGCTCCTTGCATTATCTTTTGATCAATTAGAAATACGTCTTCGGACTATGTTTGCTCCAACCTCTTCCATCTCAGATACATTACGAAGTTGTCTTACACAACTACAAAGCATGATTACAGTAAAAGGTGAATATGAAGAACAGATACAAGATGTCTGCCAAAGACAACACCTTTCTGCTCAGCAATATGCTACACTTTTTGTTACTACTGTTGATGCTGAGGCTCGTCACTTTTCTGAGAGAAGTGACGCCTTCTTTACAATGGATTCTGCCCGCTTTGTCACGCTCTTACGGGAAGGCAATGAAATACGAGAATAAACGCCATGTGCGACTTTTCCTGCCGGAAAAGTGCACATGGCGGAAAATAGCGCACAAGCGTCAATACATTTAACGTGATGTGTGACTACGAGCTGTTCGAATTGCAAGGGTTCACAGCCTTTTCTTTGCCCAAAGGGCAAAAATTGCAACAGCCCTGGGCAACGCCCTGGGTCAGGCGGTGACCCCAATATTGTTGCCTGAAGGGCAACAACAGCAAAAAGTCGCACATCGCGTGAATAAGTGCCAGGAATCGTTTTACGACAAAAATCAAGAAAATCTGTCGCATAAATGCGAGTATGTGCGATAATCGAGGTATGCCATTTTCTCCTCTTTTTTCTATTTCTATTGAAACAGCATCAGCACTCACTACCATTGAGCGTGCACGAGGCTTTTTAGAAGCGGCAGCCTTATCACAAGACTGGGTTTCCAAAATGCAAAAACGTGCCTTCGCCTTAGAAGCCCACCATACGACACATATTGAGGGAACACATCTCAACCTCGAGCAGTCGCAAAAATTGATTGCAGGAGAGAGTGTTGATGGTGTGGACGCTGAAGATGTCAAAGAACTGCTTAATTATAGAACTGCTTTTGATTTTGTTGCAGAATATGTACTGTCACAAGGAGCTATTACTGAAAGCTTCATCAGGGAAATTCATAAAAGGCTTGTCAATGGAGTACGAGGTAATAGTGCACGGCCTGGACAATATCGAACGGCGCAAAACTATATTGCGAATTCAATTACAAAAGAAATTATTTACACGCCACCGCCTCATTTTGAAGTTCCCGTTTTGATGGCTGAGTTGATAGAGTGGTTACAAAATGTATATACGACCCCATCTGCAATTCCACCTGTTCTTGTCGCAGGGATAGCACAGTTTCAACTCGTTCATATTCATCCGTTTATGGATGGCAATGGAAGAACATCTCGGCTTTTATCGACCCTGTGCCTTTATCGATCCGGTTACGATTTCAAAAAATTATTTACCATAAGTGAATATTATGATCGCGATCGCCAAGACTATTATAACGCACTGCAATCAGTACGAAATAATGCTATGGATATGACCAAATGGCTGGAATATTTTACAAAAGCACTTGCTACGCAGATGCATGAAATCCAGCGTAAAGGGATACAGGCTATAAACCTCGATGGTATAGTCGCAACGTATCAGTTATCTAGTAGACAAAAGTATGCTTTAGAACAACTTATAGAAAAAGGTGGCTTTTTGACTATTCACGAATATGAATCACTGTGCCCAGGCATCCATCGACGCACTTTACAAAGAGACCTGCTCGACATGGTAGAAAAAGGAATTATTATACAAGAAGGCACCAAAAAGACAACCCGATATAGAATTCATGAAAAAACCATATAGTTACAGAAGAGTACCTTTTAATTATGATGGACCGCGTGTGACGACCAGAACACTCGATAACCTTTTGTCACATGTGCTTCAGACCATTGGAGAGCGGTATAAATCGGATGATCTTTTGGTGCTCCAAGCATGGCCACATGTTGTTGGCAGTGCTATATCACCCTATGTCAAAGCAAAAGGCTTTGTTGACGGCGTTGTGCATGTCAGTGTCCAGAATGCCACAGTATTAAGCCTCATGCATATGGACAAACAGCGGCTTTTAGCATCACTGCAAAAAATGGTCCCAGGAGTTATCGTCCGCTCCCTTTCATTTCGTATAGGCTAACATATGCCCCAAAATAGATACTACGTCCCCGAATCATTTGCTGCTGGGCAGCACGCTACCCTCTCTGGAGAAGAATTTCATTATTGTAAAAACGTGATGCGCTCGCGAGTAGGCGAGCAAGTCACGCTCATCGATGGCCAAGGCAAGCTCGGCGTGGCAAAGATAGAAGCCATAGACAAGGAAAAAGCCGTCCTCATTGTTCTGGAAGTACATTCGGAAGCATATGAAGAGCAAAGGCCGTATGCTCCTGTTCTTATCCAGGCACTTTTAAAACCTGCACACCTCGAATTTGCCATTGAAAAAACCGTAGAACTAGGAGTGGGAGCCATTTGGTTATTTCCAGCTGCACGCTCAGAAAAAAAAGAAGTCTCTGAAAGCTACCGGAAAAGACTCGAGTCCATCATCCTCTCTGCTTCGAAACAATGTGGTAGGCTCTATTTTCCAACTCTTATAATCCACAAAAGCATCAAAAACTGCGTAGATGGAAAAAATGTATACTTTGGTGATCCAACGAGTACAACATCTCTTGATCAGCTACAAGAGGCCCAGGCAAGTGCTGTGGAGGCATTTATAGTAGGTCCAGAAGGCGGTTTTACTCCTGATGAAGTTGCTTTTATGAAGACCAAAAACGCGATTGGTGTACGGCTGCATCACAACACGCTTCGTGCAGAAACAGCAGCAATAGTTGCGATTGCAAAGTTGACATAAAAAAAACGAGATGGTCATATGGCAAGCTCGCAATCGGCATGTGCATCAGGCTAAGGCTATGACTCTCACAAGCTTTGGCACATTTTTTTAACAGGGAGAGCTTCAGGAGAGAGCTTACAGAGAGAGCTTGTCAGAGGCGTGTGGGGTGCTAAAGACATTGGTGATGAAGGTCTGGGCAGAGAGATTAGAGAGAGCTACGGTATGTTAAGCGTTTCCTTAAGTTGGTACCATTGCCGCAAAATCCCATTGGATTTTGTGGCTATGAAGATTACATCATAGTGCAATGTAATTGAATATTACATGTCATCAAATAATAGATAATACATTTCTCTGAATTGCTGGGTTCTTGGCACCACTCATTGGTTTTTACTAATTTCAAATTTAATAATTTGCTAAAAATCAATTTGATATATTATAATTACATTCAGCAATAATGATTTTCTTTAATTTGAGGTATTTATGGTTAATACAGTATCGGCTTTATCACCACAACATGCATCTCTTGATGAGACCTATCCGCTTCATGGTATTTTTCACAGACGTGAAGTAGAGCAGCAACTCGCACCTATGCTACCCCCTTCACTCACCGATATTGTAGGTGATTACACTTCAGAAAGAAATTGTCCCGTATCCAGAGAAATGAATCATATGCAAGAGCATCAACACGAAATGACGCCCGAGTTAGTGGCATTTATGAGAAGGGCCTATTCTCTTATTGCAAAAACTAACGCATCTCATGGACCAGACGCCCCTGCTGCGGTCATTTTGCAGGCTGTATCTGATTATTATAATGCTTTCACCCCAGCGAGCCATCTTCCTCAATTTGCCCTACTCGCGAAAACACACTATGTAATTCTGAAAGTAATCGGCGGTCACGAAAAGCTTGGGCCAACACTCAATGAAATAGGTCAGCAACTAGGCAATCGCCCGATTATGACACTCATAATCAGGGCACATGGTTGTGCCACTAGTCTGCAATTTAGTAATGATAATCAATATACCATTGAAAATGTTTGTCCAGAAGATTTTGCATGCCTTCATCCAAAGGCAAGTATTATTCTCAACGCATGTTTGGCAGGCAAACAGCTCGCCAAAAAAATTGCATTAGCACAATCGCGGCCTGTTTTTGCAAACACAGAATCAAGTGATAATTTTTTTCTGACTCCTTGTTGTAGTAAGCATGGATATGGAATGGTGGCATTTAATGACAATACACTCATCACCAAAAGGTTTCAACAACAGGAAGAAAGGATTCCTTGCATCGCGACGAAAAAAAACATAGAAGAAATAAAAAGCACTCTATTTCGGCATACTATGCAGAGTGCAGCAGAAGGGAACGCAGTCGATCAAAAGCATTTAGGTCTATGTTATATGATAGGACAAGGCGCTCCCCAATCATACGCAAGGGCAGCAGAGTGGTATAGGCGTGCTGCAGAGCAAGGAAACGCAGCCGCTCAACATTATTTGGGAGTATTGCACGCGTACGGACAAGGCGCTCCCCCATCATACGCAATGGCAGTAGAGTGGTTTAAGCGTGCTGCAGCACAAGGAAGCGAAGACTCTCAACATAATTTGGGAGTATTGCATGAGAACGGACAAGGGGTTCCCCAATCATACGCAAGGGCAGCAGAGTGGTATAGGCGTGCTGCAGAACAAGAATGTGCTGTCGCTCAAATTAATTTAGGACTATTGTATATGAATGGGCAAGGCGTTCCCAAATCATATGAAAGGGCGGCAGAGTGGTTTAGGTGTGCTGCAGAGCAAGGAAACGCAGCCGCTCAACTTGAGTTGGGGATGTGTTATGTAAGCGGGCAAGGCGCTCCCCGATCATACGAAAGGGCGGCAGAGTGGTTTAGGCGTGCTGCAGAGCAAGGGCTTGCACTGCCGCTTGAGGTAAGGCTTTATATAATTGGAGCAAGACTTTATAGAACAGGCGGTCAGGTATTGAGGTTCTTGGCACCACTCTTGACGCCGTAAATCATACTGTACATCTGTAAAAAAAAGCCGGAGATGGTCTTATGGCATGACATTGACCCTTAAGGCTGCTATCTTCCGATCCTGACCTGATTCAAGTATGCTCATTCCACAAGGTCCCCGGCAAACTATTGTGCATTATGCACATTGGAGAGCATCCAAATGATACCGTATTGACTCTT
>JABDDE010000058.1 GCA_013287775.1 Chlamydiota bacterium | reverse complement strand
TGGCAAAGAGCGGTTCTTTGAGTCCGTGGAGCAGGTGATTGCTCACTGCTCCTCCAAGCAAGCTCGGAAGAGCGGTGAGGTAGAATTTGCGTGATGCAGAGAACAGAGAGAACACAGGGCAGCCAAGATTATGGCAGTAACAGGTCGGCAGTAACAGGTCTGGGCAGTTTTTTTTACAGGGAGAGCCACAGGAGAAGAGCTTACAGAGAGAGCTTGTCAGAGGCGTGTGGGGTGCTGGATGCGTTGGTGGGGAAGGTCTGGGCAGCTTTTTTTTACAGGGAGAGCCACAGGAGAAGAGCTTACAGAGAGAGCTTGTCAGAGGCGTTAGGGGTGCTGGGGTGTGCTGTGGTTATGGCCTGGGCTGTGTTCTAAGGTCCGAAGGACCGAAATATGTATAGCAATATGTGCATTGATTAGGTCAAATACAATGGGTTTCGCTGCTACCGCAGCTCTATTTTTTTCATGCATCTGTAACCCCACGTTCCGCCGGCCGTAGCGCGGGCGCGCTACGGCCGCGCTCCACGCGGGGCTAATGAATTCCACCGCTGCCGCGGTGGGATCCATATCAACTAGAAGCATGATATGTTATGCGTTTGCCTTAAGTTGACACCATTGAGCTTTTTTGGTGCTTCTTAAGCCCATAATAATCTCTTAGCACTCTCTCAATCTCTTTGTCCAGAACCTTCCCCACCAACATGCCCAAGTCCCCCACACGCCTCTGACAAGCTCTCTCTGTAAGCTCTTCTCCTGTGGCTCTCCCTGTAAAAAAAACTCCCCAGACCTTCCCCACCAACACGCCCAAGCACCCCACACGCCTCTGTCAAGCTCTCTCTGTAAGCTCTCTCCTGCAGCTCTCCCTGTAAAAAAAAGCAACCCAGGCTTGTACGTTACGAAACCGTATCCCCACACTCTCTCTCTGCTCTCTCGCGACTCTCTCGCTGCTCTCTCGAGGCTCTCTCCCTGCAGCTCTCACCGCTTCCGAAATAGAAGGTAGGGATCACCCATTTTGGATGAAGGATCAAGATCGCATGTTTCCATGAGAAAGGCAACAGCCTTCTTTGTGGTTGGCCAATCAGCATCGTCGAACCAGATATATCCACCAGAGCGCACTTTGGTAAGCCAGTTTTTGGCATCAAAGAGTGCTGATTCATCTGCGTGGTTGCCATCAATGCAAATAATATCAATACTGTCAGCAACAAAGTAGGAGACCGCCTCTTTCGAGGTCATTCGAAGCACCCGAAAACGGTGAGTCAAATTCTGATCCCGCATATTTTTCAAAAATCGCTGCAGTATTGCTTCAAGATCCACATGTGACCACCAGTCGTAATTGGCACCGTCATTGCCCTGAAGACATGCCTTAGTCTCCCAAGGATCCACGCCGTAGGCTATTCCTGAATTGGTATATTCCAGGGCGGCAACGGTTGGGAAAAAGGAGCTGCCTCCAAATACCCCAACCTCTACACAGAGCCGAGGAGATGTTTTCAGGATAAGATCCATCATTCTCTCGGCTTTTTCTTGAGTACACCATCCGTCAAATCGTGACATGCCGGCAAGGGTTCTGCTTTTATACATACTCCATGGCTCGCTCACCTGAGCTGTGAGTGATACGCTCATGAAAGAGAGTAGCGATAACATAATACTTTTTTTAATCATAATATCCCCCTAAACATATGCGATGTGCGACTTTTTGCTGTTGTTGCCCTTCAGGCAACAATATTAGGATCATCACCTGACCCAGGGCGTTGCCCTGGGGGTTAGCATTTTGCCCTTTGGGCAAAGAAAAGGCTATGAATCCTTGCAATTCGAACAGTCGTAAGTCACACATCGCGTTAAATGTATTGGCGCTATGTGCGCTATTTTCGCCATGTGCACGTTTCCGTCAGGAAAAGTCGCACATGGTGTTAAACATCTTTTAGAGAATCCAGAAGATGTTTTTTATCGATGACGAGGCATTTAATGGCAACGTCATTTTCTCCACATACTACATAGAATACATCACGTCCTTTTTCCTTTCCAGCAACAATACCACTTGGGAAAATGACTTTCTTATTGTACCATGGATAAAACCAGATATGCCGTGGCACGGGTGTTTCGTAAATTCCCTTAAAGAATATCGGCTCTTTGGACATTTTCAAGATACGAAATGGCGGCTTTGCTTCGAAGAGCATTGCACCAAATACATAATACCATGTCTTCTCATGAAGAAAACGGGTATGGAACAGGGAGAGATAGCGATTTTCGAGCTGTATGGCAGGTGTGCTTCCATAAATGGGGCCCCATCTCTTCTCCCATGCAGATAATCGTGCTTTTTCTCGTCGATCTTTATAGGCCACTTTTGCTTCACCATTTAGGGATGGATCTACTTCAAGGATGCGGTGTGGCAGAAATTCATATACATAATAAATTTTTTGCTTACTGTCTTTAGAATAGACAAAAGGCGTCCAGTTTTTTTCTGCCTCTTTGGGTTGGTATTTGAGATCTGTATGCTGCACCACTTGCAGTGTTTTAGGATCAAGTTTGCTGAGCTGCATGCAGCAAATAACCGGATTGACCTTTGTAACATGCGAATGAGATACATATATAGCATCATTGGCTGCAAAAAGCCGCGGATCTTCCGACCATTCATTTCCTGTTTCTAGGAGATGCGGAAGCGACATGGGGGCAAAATCATGATCTAATTCCACAACACCTATAAACACGCGTGATTTCTTGGCCGTTGAATGAGGATCATCATGCCGGAAAGCCAAGAGATACCCTTTCTCAGTTGGTATAATGGATGGATTATAACAATGATTGAATCCTGGTACTTGAATATTAAATACACGGCGTACAATCTTGCTTTTGGCAGCATATTCGGGAATGTTTTTTGGAGAAAATTCCTTGCCGATAAGTGCCGCCTGTACTATTATCAGCGCTGTTGCGACAATAGAGAGGCCTAACTTGGGTGTTTTTAAAGAAAAATATTTCATGTCAACAGAATATCCAAAAAGGCTGAATTTTTGCAAGTGAATTTTTTCACGCAGATAATTTTTTTTGAAAAGAAGGAGAAGAGTATGCGGTGGTTATGTATATTAGCTCTGTGTATTTCGAGTACGCTAGGGGCTGGAATTGAACACTATTTTAAAAAAGCAAAGCATAAGACAGACATTCACAAAATGGATGGCATCGATTTTATTTATATGATTAATCTCGATGAGCGGCCAGAAAAGTTTGCAAAGTGTATGCAACAGCTCAAGCGTTATGAGATATACCCATATCGCTTTTCTGCAGTAAATGGGTGGAAGCTACCGGCTCAGTGCTTTAAAGAAGTTGGGGTAAAGTATTCCCCTGAGATGAGCTCTCTCTGTCATAACCTGTGGGGCACAACCTATGATAACGGCGATGGACAACCTTATCATGAACTCATGAGCCGCCCAGGCAGATGCTATTTTTGCCATTGTATGAGCCGAGGGGCTGTTGGTATCGTCCTGAGTCATCTATCGTGCCTTCAAGATGCATATGACTCTGGGTACAACACTATATGGGTCATGGAAGATGATGTCGAAGTAATTCGTAATCCCTATCTGATTTCAGAAGCTATTGTGAAGCTTGACAAGCTTGTGGGAAAAGATGGATGGGATATATTGTTTACTGATCGCGATACAAAAAATCAAGCAGGCCACTATGTTCCTTGTCTTGGTTATGCTAAGCGGCCAAACTTTGCACCAGGCGATCCTAAACGTTTTGCTCGACAAGAAATTATAAGCTCTCATTTTCGAAAAATTGGTGCTCGATACGGTGCCTATTCGATGATTGTGCGGCGAAGTGGTATGAAAAAAATACTCAATTTTATAAAAAAATATAAGATATTTTTACCATATGATATGGATTTTTTTATGCCGAATGATATACATATTTATGCTGTACAAGACGACATTATTTCTACACACATAAATGCACTTTCAGATAATGGGGGCCCCGCTTATGAGCAAAAAAAATAGGTCTTCTTGCATTCTTTAACTCGCGTGAAAAATTAGCGGCATTGGAAGTAGCAGCGTTGCCAAATATGGCAACGCTGTAGCAGTAGGCCCATATGCATATAATATTGAGGAATTTTCTATGCGTTGTTTGTGCTTATGTATAGTAGCTCTTTGTATCTCAAGTACACTTGGGGCAGGAATCGAGAAGTATTTTAAAAAGATAAAGCATAAAACAGATATGCACAAAATGGACGGCATTGATTTTATCTATATGATTAATCTTGATGAGCGGCCAGAAAAATTTGCAATATGCAAGCAGCAGCTCGATCGCTATGAAATATATCCTTATCGTTTTTCTGCTGTTAATGGCTGGAAGCTGCCTTTCAACTGTTTCAGGCATTTAGGGGTTAAGTATTCTCCAGAGATGGCTTCTCTTTGTACAGGCTTGTGGGGAACAACATACGATTTTAATGACGGGAAGCTTCATGATGAATTGATTGCTCTGCCGGGAAGGTGTTATTTTTGTCGGGGCATGGGTTGCAGTCACATTGGTATCGTACTCAGTCATCTCTCATGTCTTCAAGATGCGTATGATTCTGGATACAAAACAATATGGGTTATGGAAGATGATATCAACGTGATTCGTAACCCTCATCTGGTTTCAGAGGCTATTGAAAAGCTCGACAAGCTCGTAGGACAGGACGGATGGGATATATTATTTACGGATCAAGACACGAAAGATAGAAATGGCACACATGTTATATGTCTTAGTTATGCGAGAAGACCAAACTTTACTCCAGAGCACCCAGAGCGTTTTGCAGAACGCCAGATTATCAACCCTGAGTTTCGTAAAATAGGCGCACGATATGGCGCATACTCGATGATTATACGGCGAAGCGGTATAAAGAAGCTGCTAAACTTTTTTAAAAATTATAAAATATTTTTACCGTATGACATGGATTATTTCCTCCCCAACAACTTGCATATATTTACGGTTGTAGATGACATTGTCTCGGTACTTCCAAAAGCGCTTTCAGATAATCGAGCGCCTAATTACGAGCGAAAGTAGCATACGGTCATTGGTGAGTCGCTTTGGGAAATAGTTCATAAGGGAATGACTGCAACAAGGCATTGAGATCGCATCGCGGTGGTGACTCTCCTCCCATTTGCAATGCCTCTTCGATGGTAGTCGCAAACTTGAAATCATAGCGCTGAGTGCCAAAGTAATAATCGGTGTATTTATATATTGGCTCATTATCACTTACTTTTAAATAACGTGCAGGAATACCAAAGGCTTCGGCAGCGATGATGCCATGTAGTGAAGTAGAGATAACAAATTTACTGTCGAGTATCTTAGCTATAACTACATCCCAATCTTCTTTCATAGACACCATATTTGGGTTATCTCTAAATAAGTGCTCATCAGACAGGTGGGGAGTGATGATATAGTCTTTTAATGGATTTTCTGATTTTTTGAATTCAGGAAAAAGTGTAGGCAATAGGAGGGCTGGGTCACCATATATCTCGGGACAATTGATACCCATATTCAGCAAGAACTGCCGAGTTAAAGGTCCTCGTACGGCTCGTACATCGAGTGTTATAAATCGATAGCACTGTGTATCTGCGTTGTCAGGATGATGGCCATTAATTCCTGCTGCCCAAATAACATCATTATTTTCTGCCATGTGGATAATAGAGCCAAGTGCTAAGAGTTTTCGTTTTCCGCAGTCAGTAAGAAGGGAATTATTGAACGTTGTTGCAATACGGTGTCCTACTATCCTCTCCACTATCTTTTCAGAGAGGCTATCTCCAAAATTACTAAAGTCCCGCCCTACTCTAGCCTCCCAGTAGTACAAGGGAATTCCTCTTTCAAATACAGAAACATCCGCTCTCACTGAGGTGTGGCCATCATCGGAACATATTCCCAATACTACACACAGCGCTATACAAAAAAAACGTCTCATATTGATTCCTTTGAGATCAGTTCTCCAGCAGAGAGCCGACTATTGTTACAGTCCCTTAGGCCAAAGAAGTACCACCATGATTTACTCATGGTGGTACGCCCTACATGCAAGGACAATTATACCGAGTACTTTCTTTTTTGCAAGATATTACCCCTGGTTCATTCACGTATTTTTTTTGTCATTCTTAGGAAAGAAGTCTACAGAAGCCTTTATGATGAGGGTTGGTTATCGCTATCAAGTATTTTTTCAATAACATTCAATATTGCACGTTAACATTGGTAATGTTATCATGAAAATTAGGATGTTATTATCAGCCATAGACAGAAAAGTTTAGCGTATGATAAATACCACAAAAAATTATAATTTCTATTAATATAATGCCCTACCTCCTTATTTTCTTTTGCTGCTTTCTCTTCTCCCTTTCTGCCGCAAGCCACACCGCGCTCTATAATAGTCTCGACCCCTATTCGATAAGCGAGCATTTAGCCTTTTATGAATTGTATAAAGATACTGAGGAAGGCAAACGGGCCTTGCAGGATGCCTGGAGACTCCTCGCACAAAATAGCGGCGAGGAGCACCACACTCCCCTCCCACTCGCTTTGCAAGATGAAATTGCCAAGCTCATTCAATTGATTCATCCCCATACGGCAGCAAAAGAGATGCCCCTTGAGATAAGCGAGCAGTCACTTACCGCCTTAGAACAAATAGCTGCCACCCTTCCTAATCGGCGCCTGAAAGGGTATTATGCGACGTCGCAAGAAGAGCTTCTACAACTAACTCCAGAAGAGATTGACCTTGCCCACGGCCTATTTCTTCTCCAGTTCCCAGATGATCCCAAAAAGGTGAAAGCCTATGAGGCTGCCATCGACTTTATGGCACTGCAAATCCTCGCCCGTTGCCCTTTTTCCGCCACCAATCAAGAAAAAATTATTGCTATAAATAATTTTATTTTCTTTGAGATGGAATTTCGTTTTCCTCCACATTCGACCTATGCAGATACTATCGATCATTTTACTTTTCTCTCGTCAGTGCTAGAATCGCGTCGTGGGGTATGCTTGGGGGTATCAGTACTCTATCTTGCTATTGCTCAGCGCATGGATCTTCCCCTCACCATTATCACACCTCCTGGGCACATATTCTTAAGCGATGGTACTATCAATATCGAAACCACAGCACGCGGTATCCATATTCCTCTCGATGAATACTATAGCCTCACTACCAAAATGCTAAAAAAAAGAACCATGAAAGAAGTCCTGGGCATGGTATGGGTAAACCAGGCCTCTCTGTTTTTATCCCGGGGTGACTTTGAAAAAGCAGCCCAGATCTATGAGCAAGCGCTGCCCTTCATGCCCAATGATTCTATGCTGCAAACATTTCTTGGCTGTAGTTATCTGCTATCAGGAAAAGAAAAAGAAGGGAAAAAACTGCTTAAAGCCATTCCAGAAGATGAAGAAAGCATATCAGGAGACTATTTAGCTGATGATATCATTAACAAAAAAGTGCCCTACAATTGCCTGAAAGCGCTATTTATGCATGTTGATGAAACAAAAAAATCCATAGAAGCAAAAAAAGAAACGCTCCTCCAGAGCCTCGAAAAAGCCCCACAATTTCGAAGCGCTCTCTTTCAGCTTGCTACCTGTTATCTGCAACTGAGACGTCCCAAAGAGGCAATTGCGACGCTTGAAAAACTCCATGCTCAAGATCCCGATGATATTACTTGCGAATACTATCTTGCTGCTCTCTATCATGACCGCATGAATGACCCTCAGGCCTATTCCCATTTCTTGTGCGCCAGAAAAATAGCAGCAGCACATAGCCTTTTCCCTCGCCCCTTGCGAGAGCTCCAAGCAGCCCTCGCAGCATCGAGTCCGATGGGGGAATAGAATAACGTCACATGCAAATTTTCCTAACGGAAAATTGCATGTGACGAAAATACCCCCTCCTCTTCGCCTGCTGATATCCCTATTAATTGGGTGACGATCTTACTTGACTGCTATAGCTTGTCAGACTTGTCATTAACTCACGTACAGAAAGATCCTCTTGTGCCAGTTGATCTATTCTATCCAAGAAAAGTTTAAACAACGACGATTTTTTCTCATTAGAAACGTTTGAGGACAATATATGCTGGAGAATGTTTCTGGGTACAGGATAGGCGAAAAGAGTTTGTAAATCATTTACAGTCAGCGTATTCAAAAACGACCTTCCTTCATCTGTTTCTAATTTTGCAACAATTGCCTTGCATACGGCCGTCGCTAAGACTTGTAAACTACTAGGAAAAAATTTAAATATATTACATAGAGCACGCATCGATAGTTGTGAAAGTACTCCATCAATTGAAGACTGTGTGCACGTAGTTTCAAGGTGTTGTTGTATTATGTTGGCATAGCTTTTATTACGTAGCAGTCGGCTGCCTTGTTCCAAATAATTTGTTAAAACATATGTTCTAATAGGACTCCTTAATGCAATAGCAAGGTTTTGCGGTGCCCTCTGCTGCATCTCTGACACCCTACTTTCCTGTAACCACTTATAGAGAGCAGCTTGTGTCTTGGAATTTCTCGCATGAAAAAGAGCAGCTCGTATATTGTCAATACCTACCACATTCGCCAATGCACCTCCTAGACTTCTGATTTCAGCATCGCTCAGATAGCGCAAGGCTGCTTGTAATTTGAACAGGGCTGTTGGTTGCTGCTCATCCCTGGCAATGAGAAAAGACCTCCGTATTATATTAGAAAGATCTTGATGCTCATCTCTCGCTTCCTGCCGCCATTGATTACATTGCGATCTTCCTTCCCAAACCCAAGCACGCTTGCTGCCGGGATGAACTTGTTGGTACTGTGTTATTTCACTTCGGATATCTTCAGGTCTTATTGTCATAGCACCCCCCTTGGTTTTTTTGTGTTATCTTCGATATACAAAAAAAATATTTTTTTGTATATACTTTGCGTGTATGTGTGTAGGTTTTTCACCTCACAAATTCAACAATTGACAAATAAATAATTTAATTCTATATATGCATTCAGGAGCTCGAAATATATGCGTTGTATACATTTTACTTTTATATACTGTCTTTTTTGTCTCTCGCTCTTTGCAGAGCCATTACCTCTTGGAGATGTGATGACACCTGAGGAGCAGCAGGCAACAGGCCTGAGTCATGTAACCGATGCGGAGCGTGCAGCATTTGAGGTGTGGATTGGCAAATGGACGAAAAAAGTGCTGGATCATTCAGGCAGTTATAGCCCGTCACTCTCACTCAGGCAATGGATGTACAGCTGGCCCGGCTTTGAAACACCCGCACAGCGTGGCAGCACCCCTCAGGACATTGCAGAGCTTACAAAAGCCAATCAAGTGATATCTCGCATAACAAATGCAGGCGAATATGTGTATCTGAAGAATGGATCCGTATGGCATATAAGTCCCTCTGTTTCCTACTACGTGAGTTTATGGACGCCAGGTGATAGAATTCAAGTATCGCAAGCAGCCTCGGATGTGTTCTATCCCTACCGGCTCTTTAATATCTCCAGAAGTGACCCCACAAGGCCAGCATATGCCGCAGCAACACTTGTGCAGCAAGCCTCCCCTACAGGCCAAGCTGCACAAAAAGGCCCTGCGTTTTATGCAGGCGCAAAACGCATCACCTATCGATCCACTTTGGGTGAGTACGTCTACCTTGAAGATGGAACCAGATGGCGTATTGCGCCTGTCGGGCAGCAGTATGTCCAGACATGGAATCTTAACGACCGCGTAAGAGTGGGACCAAGTAATGACGCCATCTACACCAATACCCTTACCGATCTTGATAATGGAGGGATCGTTCAGGCAAAACCTGCCATAGACTGATGTATATGCCATGTGCACTTTTCCTAACGGAAAAGTGCACATGGCGAAAATAGCGCACGTACATTTTTAGAGCCTTGTACGTAAAATAGAAAACCGGTATTCTTATGTCAGAGGACCCCCATGCGTCAGTTACCCATCGGCATCACCGATTTTAAAAAACTTATATCTGGCAACTATCATTACGTTGATAAGAGTCTGTTCATTAAAGAACTGCTCGACAATGCCGTCGAAACCACATTGATTCCACGGCCGCGCCGTTTTGGCAAAACGCTCAACCTTTCAATGCTAAGGTATTTTTTCGAAAAAACGGAACCATCACATGCCTATCTTTTCGGTAATCTGGCGATTGCGAAAGAACCAAAATACATGCAACATCAAGGTCAGTTCCCTGTGATTTTCTTGACCTTCAAGTTTCTCGATGATGCGACCTGGGATAAATGTTATGATGCCCTTAAACGAGTCATTGCCAATGAATTCCGACGACATAACTACCTGCTTACTGATTCTTATCTTGATAAACAACAAAAACAGGAGTTTGAAGATATTATTGCACTCACAGCTACGGAAGGCGCATACAAAGTAAGTCTCAAAAATCTTATTACATATCTTGCAAAATATCACAACAAAAACCCTATTGTCTTGATTGATGAGTATGATGTTCCCATACACGCTGGCTTTAAGCATAAATATTATGAAGATGTAACTCTTTTTATGCGCAGATTCATCGGAGATGGATTAAAAGATAATGAATACCTGCATTTTGCTGTTATTACTGGCGCCATGCGAATAACGGAAGAAAGTATCTCTACTGGTTTGAATCACTTAAAAGTATGCACTTTATTAAACAAAACCTATTCTGACAAATTTGGCTGGCTTGAACATGAAGTGCAATCATTTATACAAGAACGTGGCCTCTCATGTCGATTAGATGATATTCGTCATTGGTATAATGGTTTTGCAAGTGGTCCATATACCATCTATAACCCGTGGTCAACTATTAGTTGCGCTGATAATGGCGGCGTACTCCGAGCATATTGGGTAAATACAGCCAGTACCGATATTCTCAAAGATCTTATTGCTAAGAGCAACAAAAGTGTTAAAGAAGATATAGAGCTATTGCTACAAGGGAACAGTATTCGTAAGCGCATAAATGAAAATATCACCTTTTTCGATCTTGCCAAAAACGAGACGGCACTCTGGAATTATCTGTTTTGTATGGGATATCTCACCATCAAACAAGAATTACTTATAGACGACATTCCCCATGCAGATTTTTGCATTCCTAATAAAGAAATTGTATCCATCTACACATCAACGATACTCGAACGGGATAAAGGATACACCCACATTATACCTCTTGGCATTGCCTTCGAGGAAAAACAGGTGTTTATACAAACACAATAAATATGTACGTCGTGTGCAATTTTCCGTAGGAAAATTACACATGACGTACACACTATACTATGCCACAACAAAATTTTACTGAAGCAGTGACGACTGCTCTCCAAAGTGCCTTCAGCCTAGCAGGCGACAGGCAGCACGCTGAAGTCAGCGATGCACACCTACTCTATGCCT
Organism: Chlamydiota bacterium; assembly: GCA_013287775.1. GTDB lineage: Bacteria > Chlamydiota > Chlamydiia > Chlamydiales > FEN-1388 > JABDDE01. The sequence goes on along the minus strand of JABDDE010000058.1, from coordinate 309 downwards.
TCCTCGAAGAACCAGAGGGCTATTTTCAGACTATTATTAAAACACTCAAGCTCAATGGGCAAGATTTATTCACAAAATGCAAAAATTTCCTTGATACGCTCCCGACTCTCGAAACACCGCAAGCACCGCAGCCTGCAAGATCCTTACAAAACCGGATTCAAGAGGCTCAAAACATTGCCAAGGAATGGAAAGATAGCTATGTCAGCTCTGATCATTTCTTTTTGGCATTCTGGAAGCATGCGAGCGACCCATTTGCTGCATGGAAAGCAGCATCAAAGCTCTCTATCAAAGATGTGGAAAAAACCATTG
>JABDDE010000057.1 GCA_013287775.1 Chlamydiota bacterium | reverse complement strand
CTTAAAATGGCATCCTGAAAGCAGCTTCAAGGCACTTTTTTGACTTATGGGTAACAGTATAGGCAACGCCCTGGGGGACGATTTGCAAAAGGTTTTTCCCCATCGCCAAAATCATCAAATTTTGTCTCCAACGGAATTTTGCAAGCACCTCTTATGTTATGTATAGAATTTTCTGTCAGGAAAACTTCGTACATGACATAATGGCTGTACTCAGAGCGTCTTTTGAGGCATTGCCATGACACTTCATCACCAAGGGCTCGACACCTACTACATAGGCGCCATATGTGGCATCTACAGACACTGTCTGGCGAGTCCGATGGGAAAAATATGCCATCACCCCTTCTGCTGTTTTTAAGAAGATGTTGCCTGCAAAACCATCTGTAACCAACACATCTATATCGCCGCTAAATACCTCTCGTCCTTCTTTATTTCCTATGAAGTCAAAAGGAGCTTCCTTCATTGCAATCAAGCGCTCATAGGCTCTGGCGTGCTCTTTTGTGCCTTTTTTAGACTCAGTACCAATATTCAAAAGAGCCACACGTGGCAGCTTAGTGCCATATTTTTTTTGATGAAAAGCAGCGCCGAAATACGCATATTGCACAAGCTGCTCGGCGCCTGTAACTACCTGTGCGCCGACATCAAGAACTACAATAGGGGTGCTAAAAAGCGGTAGTATAGCAAGCAGCGCAGGCTTTGCCAAACTTGGGAGTCGCTCTAAATATAGCGCTGATGCCGCGATAAGCGCGCCAGTATTGCCGCAAGAAAGGAAACCTGAGAGTCTTTTCTCACGCAGCCATTGAATACCCGTCACCATTGAAGAGTGCTTTTTGGTGCGCACCGCCTGCAACGGCGCATCATCCATGGTAATCACTTCATGAGTGGGCACAAGCTGTATGTTTTGGAACAATGAATTGACAGAAAAATCAACATTTCCAAAAAGATAAAAATGGCAGTGAGGAAACCGCGTTGCGACTTCCTTAACTGCCTCGAAAATGACTTCAGGAGGGCTTTCACCCCCCATGAGATCAATGCCAAGATCTATGTCAAGATTTGTATCAAGACTAGGCGACTGCGATAACTTCACGCTTATTGTAGGTTCCACAAGATGAACATACGACATGTGGTAACTTTGCTACCCCGCAGGTAGAGCATCGCGCAAAACACTTTGCCTTCTTAGCATGGTGGGCGCGTTTTGTATTTTTTCGTGCATTTGAATGACGATTACGTGGTACTGCCATTGGTTCTCCTCATTTTATTTCATTGCTCCTTCGCAAGCTCAGGAGCAATGGAATAAATCATACTTTATCAGCTTTTATTGCAACAGCCCAAGGCAACGCCCTGGGTATACATTGGCCAAAGGCCAATAATTGCAACAGCCCAGGGCAACGCCCTGGGTCAGATGATGACCCCAATATTGTTGCCTGAAGGGCAACAACAGTAAAAAGTCACACATCGCATCATATTTTTTAAGAAAGAGTATACGCAATAACACCCTCAAAGTCAAGCAGATTATTGCGTGGATATAGCGTGGCTAAGGGATCATATACAGTTACATAAGCGCATCCAAATAGCGAAAAGTGGGTCATCAAACAGCACACGTCCCTTCCCAGTCCCCTCCTCATCTAAAATGCCTTTTGTTTTTAAGGATTTAATAGAAGAATGTAAAGCAGGTGCATTGGGTATTTCATACTTTAATAATAAGTCTTTACGAAAAAGAGCTTGCCGCTCATTCGCAGCAAGTCGTAGTGCTCGCTGCTGGGCTAGCGTGAGGGAATTTAAGAGTGTCTGATAGGCATAGGCATTTTGACGCACCACCATTTCAAGAGCAACTTCAACATCTTTACTACGTACGTGAGAACAAGCTTGAGCCACTAAATGAAAACAGACCATCTGCACATAATTTGGAGTATCTTGAACAAGTTCACGAAGATGTTCTATGGCCTTTTCGTCACAGGTAATTCCCACAGTTGTAAAAGGTATTAGAGAGGTCTGGACGAGGCAGATAATAATCTCCCTCTACAGGGTCTCCAAATTTAAAAGGATTTGCTATGAGTGTCTTCATTCCATAATTTTTAACAGATTTGTTAAAAATTGGCAAGTAGCAAAATCGACTTGTAGCAAAGGCACTTGCGGGATATGTATGGGTTTGCTATTCTCTTCAAATGGGTCTCTACCTATACAAGGAAAACATATGCAAAAAAAATTGGCAGGCAAAGTAGCCGTAGTTACAGGTAGTTCTAAGGGAATTGGAGCCTCTATTGCTGCACATTTGAGTGCAGAGGGAGCTTCGGTCGTTGTAAATTATGCAACAAGCAAGGAAGGGGCTGAGCGCGTTGTGCAGTCCATCACACAACAAGGCGGCAAAGCAATTGCTGTGCACGCAAGCCTTGCAGAACCAAAAGATATAGAACACCTCTTTTCCGAAACACACAAGGCTTTTGGACACCTTGATATTTTGGTCAACAACGCAGGCGTTTATGAATTTGCCCCTTTGGAACACATTACGACAGAGCATTTTCATAAGCACTTTGATGTAAATGTGCTTGGATTATTACTGGCGTGCAAGGCAGCTCTACCCTATTTTAACACTCTTGGTGGAAGCATTATAAACATAAGCTCCATAGCCAGTATTGGCCATCTTCCTTGCTCTGCTGTGTATAGTGCCTCAAAAGGCGCTGTAGATGCCATCACAAGGGTCCTTGCGGCAGAACTAGGGCCACGTAAAATCCGCGTAAATTCCATCAACCCAGGCGTCGTGCAAACTGAGGGACTGAAAACACTCGAATTTCTCGAAAGCGATATAGGTAAAGAAATCCTAGAAATGACCCCTTTAGGCAGACTTGGCCTTCCACAAGATATAGCGCCCGCAGTCGCATTTTTTGCCTCTGACGATGCCGCCTGGATAACTGGCGAGTCGCTCGTTATTTCAGGAGGATTTTATCGTTAGCGGTCACTCAAAGCGCATTTTTATATAGAGGAATAGTCTATGTGTAGTCCAATAATTTATCCTGTGCACCAAGATGCACTCGTGTCTTCATCCATACCTTCTTTGCCACCATCTTCTTCATTTTCTTCGTCCTTGTGCCCTGTAGAAGCATCTTCTGCGAATTTGCCCGAGTCCTCTCAATCCTGTTCTCCAAGAGCAGAACTCTGTTCTTCTATTGTCACAGAAATACTCAGCTCTTTAGCTACCTCCTCATGTTCTGTATCTGTGCAGCTCTCAACGCTAGCCACCACAGAGAATCAGGAAGTAGCTTCTCTTTGTAAGGTCGTCTTACTTACCAATAGCGAAGCGACATCTACAATAGGTCACATAAAAGAATTTCTTAACACCGAAAAGGAGCTGCGTTTTGATAGATTAAAAGGGGGCGACTGCAATGCGCCAATAGTCGTCTATACTCTTGATGGAATTCGCAAAGTTCCCACTTATGTTTTAAAGCATGAACCCGATAACACCTGGGCTGAAACACGCATGGCAGCCATCACGGAAATGCGAAATCATGGATTAGAAAATCTACCCCACATCATGAAAAACAGAGAGGGCAAATACACTGTTCAAATAGGTACCTCATCTTATTCTTGCATTGATTATCTAGAACCAGATACCAACCAAGCCAGTTCCTTTGAGGCAATGTGTGCATTAGCAGCGCAATTTCACACGCACTCAAACACAAACTCCTATTCAAACAACCTCCGTCAACGCGCCTTGGACTCCTATTCAGATGCAGAGATTGCCCATGTCGCGCCGGAGCTCTTGCAGTGGGATCCCTCTATTTTCCAAACGGAGGCCTGGCGTATTTGCGTGCAAGCTGCCGCATATTTCACTTCACCTTCCTTCCATGAAGTCTATAATAAGTTACCGACCCAGCTTATTCATGGCGACATACAACCCCATAACATTATTATTTCACAAGGCAAATCTTTTTTTATCGATTTCGACAAAGTAAGAACTGATGCACGACTTTTAGACTTTACCACATTTTGTGGGTGGACGTTTTTAGAGCGTTATATCTCATTAACAGAAGAAGATACCTTATTTTCTACCATTCAAACACATTATGGGAATCTGCAAGATATAGAAAAGGAGAACTTCTCTTCTATGGTATTATTTGGACGTTGTGCAGTTCTCGGTTGGTCATTACGAGAAATAAAACAGGCTTTGTGTACTCATGATCGGCAAAAAGAGCAACAGTTCCGTGGTATCCTTATGGGTACTATCCGAGAAATATACGAGTTATATACACGCATTCATCAAATTAGAAATATGATTGATAAATCGCATATCATGTGAAATGTATGTGCGGTATTTTCGCCATGTACACTTTTCCGCCAGGAAAAGTGTACATGGCGATAAAATCACAAATCAGCAAACGGATAGTAGTGGGAGCTTTTGTCTTCTTGTTTGCTACTGTCTTCTGAGGGTTTTTTCAGATATTTTTCAATCTCATCACGGTGCAGACATAAACTAACACCACATTGGGGGTAGAGAGGGATTTCCAAAAGGCAGGCTTCTCGTACAACAACGCCATACTCAAAAATCCCGTGCTTGATATCTTCAAGAGGCTCTTCATGAATCCACTGCTTCAGATGTATTGCAAAAGAGAATGCGCGATTGCACACAGAACATCGAAGCGTCAATGTGGTGTCAATGTCGAGCTCCACAATTAAAAAGTCACCTGCAATATAGGCTTTGCCGCTGACCTGAATGGGTTCTTTGGCGCTCACATCATCTTCTTTTTTGAGATCAAAAAGGGATGGATCGAGCTTCGCGGTAATGGTTTCTTCCTCGCCATTTTTGAGGCGATCGACATAAATTTTCAGACTTTCTTGCATATCATACTAGTATACGCACTTTTATGATTCAAGAAAACAACGAACATGTGGTATCATGGGTTAACGTCATGTGCGAATTTTCCTAACGGAAAATTGCACATGACGAAAATAGAGCATGCGCAATATAAGCGAAACGTTGGAAATCTAATGGAACTGGCAGCCCCGCCACGGTAGTGGCGGTCAGTGGTTAGCCCCGCGTGGAGCGCGGGCGTGTGCGTTAGCGCACAACCTGCGCGGAACGTGGGGACGGTATGGACGAGATACTATTAAATATCGAGACGAAAGAGACGCGATGTGCGCATCTGCGTAACGGGATGCTGCATGATTTAATCATAGAGCGCAAAAATGACCGGCAGACCACTGGCAACATCTATAAAGGCTATGTGTCGAATATCTTGCACAATATTCAGTCAGCATTCATCTATATTACCGAAGGTGAAAATGGCTTCATACATATCTCTGATATCATCGAGAATACACAAAAATTTGCTGAAATGTTCGATATGGATTTCGATCTTGACTACGACATCTCTGCAATTGACGCAAAATCGGTATCCACTCAAGGTCAAAACTTAAAAATTGAACAACTACTAAAGCCCGATCAACCGGTTATAGTGCAGGTGGTAAAAGAGGCTATTGGATCAAAAGGCGCAAGGCTGACATCAAAAATCTCCATTGCAGGCAGGTACCTCGTGATGCTGCCGAACTCCCCTCACAGAGGTGTCTCGAAGCGCATTGAAGATAAAGCACAGCGCGAGAGGCTCAAGCGCATCATACGCTCATTTGACATGCCGCAAAATATGGGTCTTATCTGCCGCACTGCGAGTCAAACAGCTTCTACCGAAATGCTGATCTCGGAAGCACAAGAGCTCTTTACGACCTGGCATGATATCATGGAAAAGTTCAACTCAACTCCTAAGGCAGGCCTTCTCTATGAAGAATCCGATATTATCAAGCGCACGCTCATCACCTGTGTCGACAAAAAATTCCATAGGCTTTTAGTGGATGATTATAATATCCAACAGATATGTAAGAAAATGTACGCTCCCTACATGGTAGAGCATCCTTTGCGTATTGAGTATTATCGTGATAAAGTGCCCATGTTTGAGCGCTTTTCTGTGGAGCGTGAGATTGAAAAGAGCCTCAGGCACAAAATTTGGCTTTCAAGTGGCGGATATCTCTATTTCGAACAGACAGAGGCGATGCATACCATTGACGTCAACTCAGGCCGAAGCAAAAATACCTCTCGAGAAGATGTTGAAGAGAACATTGTACGCATTAACCTTGAAGCCGCTCAAGAAATTGCACGCCAGCTTCGTATCCGCAATATTGGGGGCCTGATTATCTGCGACTTCATCGACATGCGCTCCAAGCGCAACCAGCGACGTGTCTTAGACTACTTAAAAGAATGTATGCGAGAAGACTCTGCCAAGTGCACCATCTTGGGAATGAGTGAATTTGGCCTTGTGGAGATGACGCGTCAGCGAAGTCGGGGTACACTCTTACAGACTATTTTCATGGACTGCCCATACTGTAGCGGCGCAGGCCTCGTAAAAACCCATGAAAGCGTATCGATAGAAATTGAGCGTGAGCTTAAAAAGGTCATCAACTGCGGCCAGCATTTTGCTATTAAGCTTCTTGTACACCCAGAGTTATATAAATTTCTGCAAATAGAAGATAAAGCATATCTCGAAGAAGTTGCAGAATCTCTCAATGCACGCCTTGAATGGGAGATAAGTGATTCGGTACACATGAACAGCTATACGTTTTTATCTTCCATCAATCTGCAACCAATTGAAGTATGAGCGACCTTGTTCACTTATTCTACAAGGATTCTCGGTCAAAAAAAGAGCTCCCTGATAAGGGGGCGAAAGATGCTAGCCCAGGGTGCGGGAGCTCCGGAGGAGCGACCAGAACCCTGGGTTGCGGAGGCAAGAATGACCGAATTAAGTGAACAAGGCCGCGTGAGCTTTTTGCCAGTAGGCTTTGAAACATTTCATGCAAATTTTCTCGAAGCGGCAGCCAAAGGTGGCACCTCTCGAGAAGCTGCTCAAAAGCTCTATGAGCAATTTGTAGAGCTGGTTCGGCAATCTCATGAGCATCCCCATTCTTTTGCCCCTTTTCATGAAGCTGAGCGCTCCCCTTTTGACTACTATGCATTTGGGCTTGAATTCATACGTCCTCTCATTGATTTTTCGCATTCTACGCTGCAAGACGAAAAAGCTCTGAGCAGTATCAATGCCGCATTAGAAAAGGGTCACAATGTGATTCTGACAGCAAATCACCAAACCGAAATAGACCCCCAAATTATCAGCCTTCTTCTCGAAAAAAAGTATCCAAAACTCGCCTCCGAGATGATTTTTATTGCAGGCCACCGTGTGGTTGAAGACCCCTTGGCAGCAGCGCTTAGTCGTGGCAGAAACCTCCTCTGTATCTATTCAAAGAAGTATATCGATCACCCTCCCGAGCAAAAAAGAGAAAAGATTGCCCATAATATTGCTACCTTTAAAATCATGGAAGAGCTCTTACAACAAGGTGGCAAGTGTATTTATGTAGCTCCAAGTGGTGGCCGGGATCGAGAAGATGAGAGTGGCAAGGTGTGCCCCGCGCCCTTTCAGGCTGATAGTATTGGAATGCTTGTGTTAATCGCCAATAAAGTGCAGAGGCCTACTCACTTCCATCCTCTGTCCCTCTATACCTATCCCCTACTGCCGCCTCCGCCGAGCATCTCCTACACCCTTGGAGAAGTGCGCAAAACCACTTACAGCCCCGCCCATCTCTTTTTTGGGCCTGAAATTGATGTTACTATTGGCAACAGTGCCAAAACGCCTCAGGAGCAAAGAAAAATCCTCACGGATCATATTATGCGACAGGTAGTAGAGCAGTACAGGCAATGTCCACTCTGAGATTGCGTGCTCGGTTTCCGAATACGCATCGGGCTAAGGCCAGAGAGCCAGAGCCAGGGCTCTCACAGGCTTTGACATATTTTTAACAGGAGAGCTGCAGGAGAGGGCTTACAGAGAGAGCTTGTCAGAGGCGTGTGGGGTGCTAGAGGCATTGGTGATAAAGGTCTGGGCGGGGAGATTAGAGAGAAGGCCTATTATAAGAATAACCCAAGATGCATTTTCAGCGAGCGTATGCTCGCTGAAGTCCAAGCATATAAAAATCGCATGGCAAATAAATTTGCCAATCGATTTTTATATACTTGGACTTTTCCACTTTCAGTGGAAAAATGCATCGAACATCCCAAACCGTCATCTTCTCCTGTGGCTCTCCCTGTAAAAAAAACTCCCCAAACCATAAACACCAACACCTTAGGCACCCCTAACGCCTCTGGCAAGCTCTCTCTGCAGCTATTCTCCTGTGGCTCTCCCTGTAAAAAAAGCAGCCACGGCTTGTATTAGCTATAACGTTTCTGAATTCCGCTCTGAAATACTCTGAATGCCTGAATGCACTGAATGCCTGAATGCTCTTGAAAAAAAATCTTAAACCTGCTACAATTAGTTTTAAATTTTTCACAGAGGGGGTGACGATATGGAGCATAATAAACATATAGACGATTTTATCAGTAAGTACCAGCTTAAAATCCAAAACATGGAAAAGAAAACCAGTGAGCTATTTGAAGAGCTAGGGCTCTCTTCACACCAACTGCATCATTACCTGAACGACCCTGCCAATTTTACCCCAGCAGCCTATAAAGAGCTCCAACGATACAACCTCGAGCTTGAGACACTTCTTGAGCAGCGTATTGAACAAGTTAAAAGCACTGTAAAACGCAAGCCATCGCCTCGTGATATGAATGTGAAAGGCCATTGGCTGTTTATGCGATAAACAATGCATCAGCAGTGACTTCCTTGTCAATACAGGCAAAATACTGCTGGTTGTGCTTAGCACCGTAGGTAGTGATTAAGGTCATAAAAGTTGGCTTTTGTGTTCCCGTTTGCTCGATAAAACACTCACGCCTCTGTCGAAGCTTTTCCGCATACGCCTTAGTAATCACAAATTTATCACTATAAAATTTTATTTCACAAAAATTAATACACTGATCAGCTCGGTCTATGACAAGATCAACCGCTGCCCCATTTTTTCCCGATCGTCTTGGTGCAGCATAGTACCACCTTGTGGCGGTAGTCTGGACAGCAGCAAGTCCGAGAGCAGCCTTGATGCCTTCAATATGTTTCAGGCACACACATTCAAAAGCATAGCCTGTCCAGGTCTTCCATGACTGGCTATTTCGCTGCTGGATCCAATAATCAGGTCCTCGACTTTGTAAATCCAATGCACTCACACCTGCGTGCCAGGTAAGATAAAAGAAAGAATATTCATCAATCAGAATATAGCGAACATTTTTTTCGCCTTTTCCCAAGAGAAATGTCTGCATGATAAATCCCGATTGTTTGAGCTCCTCGAGTCTATGCGTCAGCGTCCCGCCAGCTGATATCCCCGTCTTCTTACCAAGCTCTTGATAGGTGAGCCCTGAAGGATGCTGTGCGAGCAGGCTTACAATCTGCTCATGATCTTCATGGTGGGAAAAGAGTGAGCGATACAACTTGTGAAATTCTGCAATGAGCGGCGCATTGTATGAAAAGCAGAGCTCTCCTACCATTTGGGCGACTGATTTGCCTTTTTCTACATATGACAAGTACTTGGCAACCCCTCCAAAACACATATAAAGCTCAAGAATTTGTTTTCGATCAAGTATAATACCTCGCTCTTTCAAAAACTCTTCCGTTTCAGACAGTGTAAAAGGCGAAAGACGCAGCTCCTCCGTCACCCGACCATGAAGCCCACCTTTATTATTGATAATATTATCAACCATCCATGACACACTTGAGCCACATACGATAAGGATAACATTGGGCATTTCAGACAAATATCTATTCCACAAATGCTCTAAGGCTTGTAAAAATTGCGAACGAGGAGACACAATCCAAGGAAGCTCATCAAAAAAAATAATAGCTTTCGTCTGTTTTGGAATTTTTTCTATTTCTTTACGTAGTAGTTGACAAGCTTCAAACCAATCTTTTGGCTGCGAACGCTCTTTCCCCTTCAAGAACACATCGGAAAATTCTACCGAAAATTGCCCTAACTGTGCCTCTAAGGAACCATCTTGGATACCCGTCAAATGGAAAAACAACCCCTTATCTTTAAAGAAATGCTTTATAAGATATGTTTTTCCAATCCTGCGTCTTCCATATACTGCTAAAAATGCAGGACGCTTTGCCTGGAGTATCCTTTGGAGGCGCTCTTGCTCTCTATGTCTTCCTACGATATGCATCTTTTTCTCCTCGTAATTTTTGCGCTTAGTATACCATTATATATAGCGCAAACTGAGAAATATTGTCAACTTGCGCTTGGTAAAGGTGTATAATCAGCGCAAACATGCAAAATATGACCTGTTTGCGCTTGGTAAAGGTGTATAATCAGCGCAAACATATGAAATATGACCTGTTTGCGCTTGGTAAACGGGTATACGCAGCGCAAAAATTATGGTAGCGAGGCAGTCTACGCTGTTCGTGGCACCGCTTTGCCTGTTAAAATTGGTAACAAAATAGCAGGAACAACTATAACCACTGATACTGTTATGTCCCTTATAACATAAGGATGTCGAACAGATGTCCATAGTGTTGTAAGACCGTTTCGCAATACCGTAAGAGCCATCCTTGCGGCATGTCCTATTCTAACCATAAGGGACGGCCTAGGTGTATCTGGTCCTGCGTAATCTCTGACAATAGGTGATACTAGTGGCGGAAAGCGCACGCCCAACAAATTATTTAAATCCATATAATATCCTCTGATTAAAGCAGATTAATAAAGCAATGCAGAGTGTACCATAATTAAACCATTATTGAAAACCACAAAAACAACAAACAATTGTGCTAAATATTATATTATGATATAATCTTTTAAACTAAGGAGTACGTATATGTTTAACCTTGCTAATAATAGTGGTAGTAGCACGAGCAGCAGTAATAGTGCAGTTGCCCCCTCTTCATCGTCGTCGTCATCGGCATCTTCTCGGCCACAAGAAGGCACACTACAAGGACGCTCAGTGGTTGATTATTCAATCTTACGCAACCTGGGCGGTAAAAATGGTGGTATATTCTCTAACATTGCACGATTTCTTCCTGCAGACGAGGATTCTTTTTTGGGTGTTTTTCATCTGTTACCAAGAATAGGTAATGCACACGTAGAAAATACTACCGAACCACGGGAATCATTAGGGGTTGCTCGCTATAATGCAAGTACTTTAGCTGCTAGGTATCTTCAAGATAACCCAGATATTCATATTCAGCGCTTCTTACGCGAGACACCAGGCAATTCTATACAAGAACAATTCGAAAACCTGTCAGATGAGAAATTGCAGTTTATTTTTTCCGCTGGTTCACGCGTGATTTCATTAGATTTATCGGATTCATGTTTGATACCTTTGAATATACGTTGCTCACCTACTGATACTGACATTCAAATGCTTGCTACTTTATTCCCAAATCTTCGTTCTTTAGACCTTTCGGGAAGTTCTAGCAGGCAAATCTCGGACCTGACACCGCTCAGCACGCTCACTCAACTCCAAAACCTGAATCTTCGGTTCTGCAATCAAATCTCAGACCTAACGCCACTCAGCACGCTTACTCAACTCCAAAACCTGAATCTTGAGTACTGTCACCAAATCTCAGACCTAGCACCACTCGGCAAGTGTATTCAGCTCCAAGACCTGAATCTTATGGGCTGCCACCAAATCTCAGACCTAGTGCCACTCGGCAAGTGTACTCAGCTCAAAACACTAAATCTTCGGGGCTGCCACCAAATCTCAGATCTGGCGCCACTCGGCACGCTCACTCAACTCCAAACACTGTATTTTATGTCCTGCGACCAAATCTCAAATCTGGCACCACTCAGCACACTCATTCAACTCGAAACACTGGAGTTTGCACACTGCGCCAAAATCTCAGACCTAGCGCCACTCAGCTCACTCACTCAGCTCCAAAACCTGAAATTTTGGTACTGTGAACGGATCTCAGACCTGACACCGCTTAGCACACTCACACGCCTCCAAAGCCTACAACTTTACTCCGGGCAGATCTCAAACCTGGAACCACTTAAGACGCTCACTCAGCTCAAAACACTACATCTTGGGGGCGTCACAACGTCGGACCTGGCACCACTCAGCACGCTCACTCAACTCGAAAATCTTGAACTTGCCAGCTGCTGGGAGATCTCAAACCTGACGCCACTCAACACACTCAAGCAACTTCGTAGTCTGAATGTTTCGGCCTGCGGCCAGATCTCAAATGCTGAGCTTCAAAGATTAGTACAGCAACTACCAAGCATAACTAACCTCAGTGCATTTGGATATAACCTATCATGGTTCTACTCCTTAGGGCGATGATTTTTTCAGGCCTACGGCCCGTTCTCAGGGCTTCGCCCTTCCCTATAACAGATGCGATCCCCTGTTATTTTAGGTGCGGGTAAACTGGACCATACATCTTCGGCCTTAAAAGGCCTTTTCTAAGGTCCGAAGGACCGAAATATGTATAGCCCAGACCAGAACCCTGGGCATACTATTACCCACAAGTCAAAAAAGTGCCCTGAAGCTGATTTCAGGATGCTATTTTAAGATGGACAGTTTACGGTTAGGTGACAAAGAGATAGAGGGTGTAGAGGAGAATAAAGAGATGACGCAGGATCTTACGGTATGGAGAGTTACAAGTATTGAGAGTTTTTTTTAAGAGGGAGATCACAGGGTGCA
>JABDDE010000056.1 GCA_013287775.1 Chlamydiota bacterium | reverse complement strand
CTCAGATAGCTCTTGTCATCTTTCAAGAGCACATTGTATTTAGGACGATATCGTTTGATCTGTGTGTTTTCGAGAAGAAGGGCTTCTTTTTCAGAATGGACCACAATGGTGTCAATATGCGCAACCTGGGCAACGAGAAGGGGTATTTGGATACGCTCATCATGACTTGCCGTAAAGTACTGCCGGACACGATTTCGAAGATTACTCGCCTTGCCGACATAGAGCACTCGCCCTGTAGCATCCTTCATTAAGTAGACACCTGGTAACTGCGGTAAGGTATCAATGAGGGCTGCAAGCGTCATTTTATGATTTTTTTTCCAATACCGAGGCATTAACTTAAGAACGAGCCTCTCGTTCTTTGGCGATTTTTTCGAGAAGTTCTTGCATGTGAAGCTGCTTTTCAAGATCAGAGTCTATGACAAAAGTAAGCTCAGGAAAGAAGCGTATTACCATTTTTTTAGAAGAGAGCACAGCAATTTTCCCTGCAAGGCCTTGAAGTGTATGCAGTATCGCCTGCTTCTGAGAATCAGTGCCAACCAATATGCTTACGAAAACCTTGGCATATGACAAATCGGCGGTGACTTCCACCCGCATAATAGTCACATGGTCACTATTAAACGGTAAGTGATGCAAGTCACAGTGAATAACCTCAGAGATCACTTCCTTGAGAAGCGAATTTAATCGATCAGTACGTCTTTTATCCATTGTATTATGTCATGTGCGAATTTTTTGCTATTGTTGCCCTTCAGGCAACAACAGGGAGGTAACCGTCTTTAACCCAGGGCGTTGCCCTGGGCTGTTGCAATTGTTGCCCTTCAGGCAACAACAGGGAGGTAACCGCCTTTAACCCAGGGCGTTGCCCTGGGCTGTTGCAATTGTTGCCCTTCAGTTATATCATATACCCCTTTTTCCGAAGGAAAAGGGGTATATGATATCACAACTCTTGCGCGATGTACACAATCTCGAACGCTTCTAAAATATCCCCTACCTGAACATCATTATACCCTTGAAGGAGAATACCGCACTCGACACCCTTTTGTACCTCGCGCACATCGTCTTTCACACGCTTGAGCGAAGCTATAGCTCCTGTCCATACTACCTCGCTACCGCGTCGAACACGAATGTGCATATTGCGCACAATACTACCCTCAATAACCTGGCACCCAGCAATCACCCCAAGCTGCGATGCCTTGAAAGTAACTCGAACCTCAGCTTTACCACGCTCCTCTTCTTTCGGAAGCTTTTCAAGAAGATCCAACATACGCAGTCTTACTTCATCAACAGCATGATAGATAATCTCGGATAGATAAATCTTTACACCAAGCGCTTTAATCATCGTCTCAGCATGTGCCTCTACAGAAGTATGAAAGCCCAAAATAGCCGCACCAGAAGTTGCAGCAAGCTGAATATCCGACTCCGAAATCTGCCCTACTTCCTTCGCGATGATATTGAGCGACACTTTATTGGATTGAATCTTTTCCAGCGCCTTTGCTAAGGCTTCAAGCGACCCCTGAACGTCGGCACGCAAAATAAGCGCAAATTCTTTCTTAGGTGCAGCCACTGCTCCTTCCTTAAAGCTTTCCATAGAAGCGCGCTTCTTAGTTTGAAATACTTGTCGTCTTTTGCCCTCGCGCCGTACTTCAGCAATCTCCTTGGCCTCTTTTTCGTTTTTCACAACGATAAATTCATCACCAGCTTCAGGAAGGCCCGAAAGACCTACGATACGCACGCACACTCCAGGCCCCGTACTCAGCACTTTCTTGCCGTTTTCATCGCGCATACTCTTTACACGAGCCCATTCAGCGCCACATACTAAGCTGTCACCCTCTTTAAGCGTTCCATTCTGTACCAACACGGTAGCTGTGGCTCCAAGCCCCTGTTGCATCTCAGACTCAATAACAGTTCCGCGAGCCCGCTTTGCCGGACTGGCTTTCAATTCAAGCACTTCAGCTTGTAATGCAAGCATCTCGAGAAGCGTAGTCACGCCTTCACCTGTCACTGCTGAGCAGTGCACCGCAACAGTCTGTCCACCCCATACTTCTGGCAACAGTTCATGCTCTGCAAGCTGTCTGTAAACATTTTCTGCATTGAAGGCAGGTTTATCACTTTTCGTAATAGCAACAACAATCGTTGACTGCGCCTCTCTTGCTTGCCGCATCGCTTCGAGCGTCTGCTCTTGAATACCTTCATCGCCAGCAATAACCAAGACCACAATGTCAGTCACACCAGCACCACGCTCACGCATCAGCGAAAAGGCTTCGTGACCTGGCGTATCCAAAATGGTGATATTGCCATGCTCTGTTTGACAGCTAAAAGCTCCTATATGCTGTGTAATTGCTCCTACTTCTTTAGCTGCGCGATTGCTCTTACGTATAGCATCAATAAGCGAGGTCTTACCATGGTCGACATGCCCCATAAAGGCAACTACTGGTGGTCGTAGACTCAGCTCAGATGACTCGTCTGCTTGTATTTCCTGCTTCACACTCTGATGAGAAATGGCAACACGATCCTCTTCGGCAGTGTCAATGACGACATCACAACCAAATTCCGTCCCCAACACCTGCACTGTCGTTGCGTCATCGAGTTCACTATTCAATGTTAGAATCATGCCCTGAATAAAGAGCTTGCCAATAAGCTCTGATGCCTTGAGCTTCATCTCTTGTGCTAAATCTTTGATGGAAATAGGCAAGCGAACTTTAATTTTACTTGGCCGCTGTACCTCTTGTACGACATGCTCACGGAAAGCTTTACGCTTTCTTGCACGCCAGGCTCCTTCTTCTTTATCTTCCACATAGCCATGTCGAGCCCGTACGTCGTCTCGCCCATCTTGACGTCGTAGCGCCTTAGGAGCCTGAACTTCTCTCAACTTCTGTTTTGCTCGATCCTCGCCTACCTTTACCTTTGTCTCTCCCGCGCGTCGTGGTGTGCCTTCTTTCGGTGCAGAACCTGCAAAGCGTCCTGCAGGCCCCCCTGGTCTTACAGGAGGTCTACCACTGCCGGGTCTGGGTGGACCAAATGATCTTGCTCCAGGTGGCCCTCCAGGTCCTCTTGGGCCAGGTGGTCTTGAATCATATGATCTTGAACCAGGTGGTCTGGATCCAGGTGATCTTGATTCATACGGTCTTGATTCATACGACCTGGGACCCCCTCTGTCTCCATTAGGGCCCGAAGGGCGAAATGGCGGACGCGACGATCCTCCAGGACGTTGAGCCTGATCAAAAGGAGGCCCCCTTCTTTGACCCTCTCGTGGCGGTCTGGATGGCCCGCCTCCTCCACCTCGCGGTGGATATGGTCTCGCAAGAGTACCTTCACGTAGTGGTCTCGTTGTTGTTGGTAGCTGTCTCGTTCCTTGCGGTGGGCCATATGGCTGATACTTTTGTGCAGCTTCTGGCGGCTTGGCAACTTGATGCGAGGACATTGGCGGCCGAGATTGTCGTTCAGCGACGGGTTTCGCAGACGATCGTTCCTGAGCAGCTGTGGGTTGCGTTATAGGCTGTGTGGGGCGCTGAGGAGTCGGTTGCCCAGCCTGTTTGGCAGCTGGTTGAGGCGCTGGTTTAGGAGAAGAGGGTTTTGCAGGTGATTCTGGAAGTGGTTGTTTCCTTTCGGGTTGTCTCCCTTCTGCTTGTTTCCTTTCTTCTTCGCCTTTCTGTTTGCCTTCCTGTTTACTTTCTTGCTTCTTCTCTTGTTTGGCTGCAGGCGCGGCTACCTCAGATACAGACTCTGATACAAATTTAGGCATTGGAGGCTGCTCTATTGGGCGTGTGCGGTGACAGCCGGTTCTGGAGCTGGGGCTGCTGGTTTAGAAGCTTGTGTAGCTTTAACCTTTTCTGCTCGAACCTTTTCAGCTGGAACTTTTTCAGCTTGAACTTGCTTAGCTTGAATTTGCTCAGCATGAATCATCTCAGCTTGCTGTGATGCTTCCGGTTGAGAATCGCCTTTCTTTTTGGCCAGCTTCTCTTTCAATCCCTGTAGATTGACCGCTTCTGCGATTTGAGGATTTTTAATTTGCACTTTATACTGTTTCGTCAACGATCTGTACCTTCTTCTTTATCTGCTCAAGCAGCTTACTTGCCATTTCCAAACTGATTCCTGGAATTGAAGCAAGCGTATCTTTTGGGGTAAGGAGCAACTTGCGCGGCGTATCTAAGCCTTCTGCAATGAGCTGATCAATAATCAAGCGACTCATGCCCTCAAGCTCAGTGAGTGGCATATCAAGAGATGGATCTTCCGATGAGGCAAGATTAGCACACTCAAGAGCTTGAATCTTTTGATAATCACTCTCTTTCTGCACATCAAGGCGCACCCCTACGAGTTGCCCTACCAACCGAACATTAAATCCTTTCTTGCCTATTGCCGTTGCAAAGGCATCATCGGCAACCACAACAAATACCTGTGATTTATCATCACTCACTCGCATGTGTTTAATTTCAACAGGATGGAGTGCATTGGCAAGAAGCTGCAGTGTGTCTGATGCATAGGGGATAATGTCGATTTTTTCATTATTTAATTCGCGAATGATGTTCTTAACACGCACGCCTCGCATTCCAATACATGCGCCCACAGGATCAACCTTAAGATCTTGTGTACGCACAACAAGCTTGGTTCGGTACCCAGGCTCTCGCACAATTTTTTCAATGGTAATCGTACCATCTGAAACTTCTGGAATTTCTTGAACAAAGAGCTGCTTCACAAAATCCGGATGACTTCTCGAAAGCACTACTTCAGCCCCGCCAGTCTCTGTCTCTCGCACATCTATAAGCAGCGCAAGAACTTTCTCGCCTGGTTGATATTTCTCAGTAATAGGATAATTTTTTGTGGGAATAATGCCCTCAACCTTACCGAGATCAACAACAAGAGTACTGCCTCGGATAATTCTTTTTACGCTCCCAGAAATCAACTGTCCAATACGATGACGATACTCTTCATAGATGACATCGCGTTCTGCGTGCCTCAGTTTTTGGGCAATAATTTGCCGTGCCTTTTGTGCGGCAATACGGCCAAAATCCTTTGGTGTGATAACTACCGTTATAAATGCCCCGAGGGCAACCTGTGGGTCATACTGCTGTGCATCTTTAAGCCGTATCTGTTGCGTAGGATTGATTACTTTTTCAACAACTTCCTTATCACATAGCACTTCAATTGCAGCAGTTTTAGGATCAATAGTCACCCGCACACTGATGGCTTCGTGTACACTCTTTTTTGCAGCAATCTCGAGCGATTCGCGAATAGCATCAACTACGACATCTCGCTTGATGCCTCGCTCTCTTTCTAAATACTCAAAAATTGCAATAAGATCTTTATTCATTCAATTCCTCAATCCCACATTCGCCGCACAGGCTGTGTCAGCACACAACCTGCCCCAGGGCTACGCCCTGGGCTATACATATTTCGGCCTTACAGGCCTCGTCGGAGCCATTTTTGTTATGTGCGAATTTTCCAAAGGAAAATTCGCACATAACGTCCCCACGTTCCGCCGGGTTGTGCACTCACGTGCACACCCGCGCTCCACGCGGGGCTAACCACTGCCGCCGCTGCCGCGGCGGAACCACCAGTTTGTCAATCAGGGTCCCTGTGTCCGCTTTGCATAGACTATTATGGGCTATTTTTGTTATGTACGAATTTTCCGAAAGGAAAATTCGCACATAACATTACTCTTTCTTCTTCTTGACACCAGTAACGTCAATTTCGTCGTGATTTTGCTGGCCGCTGTCGATTAAATATTCTTTAATAGAAAGTGCAATTTTCTTATGTTCTGGATCAAGTTTGACTACCTTGGCTGTTACCACATCACCTTTTGCAACCACATCTTCGATCTTGCTAAAAGGCTTGTCAGAAAGCTCTGTTACATGAATCAAAGCATCCATATGATCTTCAAGTTCGACAAAAGCCCCAAAAGCAGTAACTTTAGAAACCTTTCCTGTAACAATGCTGCCTACTGGCATAGTCTTCTCTATTGATTCCCATGGGTTATGACTCAGTTGCTTTACCCCAAGGAATATCTTTTTATTCTCTTTTTCAATGGAGAGTATCACCGCATCAATCATATCACCCTTCTTCAATACCTCAGATGGATGTGATACTTTTTTGATCCAGCTTAAATCGGAGATATGAATCATTCCTTCTACGCCAGGTTTAAGCTCGCCAAAAGCACCGTAATTCGTCAGGTTCTTAATTTCCACCTTTACCGTTTGCCCTACAGGATATTCTTTTTCAATATCATCCCAAGGATTGTGTGCAAGTTGCTTTAACCCAAGCGAGATCTTTCCATCGTCTTTCTGTACAGACAACACCAGCGCTTCAACCTCTTGGCCCTTCTTGACTATTTCACTAGGATCCGTTACTTGCTTTACCCAGGACATCTCCGATGTATGGATCAACCCTTCTACTCCTGGTTCAATTTCCATGAACGCACCATAGGGTAGAAGATTGGTAATTTTACCTGTTACACGCGTACCTGGAGGATACTTCGACTCCACATCGTCCCATGGATTTGGCTCTTTTTGCTTGAGACCTAAAGCGACACGCCCTTTTTCTCTATCCACACCCAAAATAACCACATCAAGCTTCTGCCCTAACTGGACAAGCTCTGAAGGATGCTTAATACGTCGCCATGTCATGTCTGTAATATGCAAGAGGCCATCAATACCATCCAAGTCTAAGAACACACCAAAATCCGTGATATTCTTGACAACACCCTGCTTCACATCACCCACACGTATGTTTTCAAGCACCTCTGCTTTCTTGGTAATACGCTCGGCTTCTATAAGCTCTCTTCTTGAAACAACAATATTTTTTCTATCGAGATTTATTTTGATTATCTTAAAGTCGAACAGTTTGTTTAGATATTCATCCAGATTCTTGATTCGTTTGTTATCAATTTGAGATCCTGGCAAGAATGCTTCAACCCCGATATCGACTATTAAGCCGCCTTTTACTTTGCGGATAACCTTGCCGCGCACAATAGTGCCTTCTTGACAGTTATTGACAATATAATCCCACTGTTTGACTCGTTCTGCTTTTTCTCGAGAAAGAACGATCTGTCCATGATTATCCTCTGCTTGATCGAGATATACCTCTACGTCATGATCGAGAATAAGCTGTGAAGGATCAGTAAATTCTTGAATAGGGACAATACCCTCGGATTTCAATCCTACATCAACAATGACATGATCTTTTGTAATTTCAACAATTCGCCCCTTAAGTAGTTTCCCAGGTGTCATGAGTAGTTTATCTTTTTCAAGACCCGCAGCTTCCGGCATGTTTTGCTGCACCACGCCATCAAGAAGATCTCGAAACAACTGAGCATCTTCGAGCGCATATTCTACATCATCGACAAGTTTACTCTCATCCCATGAATATTGTTTATTTTTTGCCATTTAAAAAATTCTCCATTTCACGCCGTAGGACAACTGCCTACAGCACCGCATTAAAATTCTATGGGCAGTATATCAGACAATTTTATATACTGCAAGGTGTATTTCCTATGACAACCATTGTAATGAAATTTGGCGGCGCATCACTTGCGACCGCCGCACAGTTTGATGCTATTGCCTCTCTCGTAGTGAGGAAGAGGCAGGAATATGCCAATGTGGTCACCGTTGTAAGTGCTATGGGCACAACAACGGATCAGCTTATTGGACTTGCAAAAGAGGTGCATCCAGAACCACCTCAGCGCGAATATGATATGCTCCTCAGTGTGGGTGAGCGCATCAGTATGGCGCTGCTTGCCATGGCAATTCATAAAAAAAATCACAAAGCCGTCAGCTTTACTGGAAGCCAATCGGGCATTATTACGACATGTGATCATACCGAAGCAAAAATCATTGATGTCCGCCCGCACCGCCTTCTCAAAAGCCTAGAAAGTGATCATATTGTTATTGTCGCAGGCTTTCAAGGAGTGAGTCGTGATGGGGAGATTACAACGCTCGGACGTGGCGGCTCAGACACCACTGCTGTTGCCCTTGCCATTGCCCTTGGAGCGGAAAAAGTGGAGTTTTACAAAGATGTGCCTGGTGTGTTTTCAGATGACCCCAAAACAACACCAGAGGCTAAAAGCTATGATCGAATTTCTTATGATGATGTCTTGAAAATCACTGCAAAAGGTGCTAAAATTTTACATGAGAGAAGCGTGCTCCTTGCAAAACGGCATGGCATCCCCCTGCATGTGCTTTCTTTTAAAGAAAATGAAGGACATAGCGGCACGCTTATTGAACATGAACACAGCCAAGCTGTAGAGCCTCTTGCAAAATTCGCTTTGGAGGCAAAATTCGATGATTTTGGCGATTCGCAAAAGTTTTGCAACAGCGACAAAAGCGCGGATTTTGCCCCAAATCGGAATATTGCAAGAGGCTCTGAAGGAGAAAAAATATATGAAATGCTCACATAATACCCTGCTTAGTATTGCAGGCACCATTTGGCTTGCCATAGGCACCATGCTTATGTATATGGGGATTCATTTCCTCTTAGATGATGTTGTAGAGGCGACATCGATTATTCCCTATTTAGTTATTTGCCTCCTTCTTGGATACTGCAAAGGGCGCCTTGTTCTGAGAAAAGCGGCTCGGCGCACCTTTGAGCGGCTTTCAAAGCTGCCAAACCCAGCACCGCTTTCACAGCTCTATACCAAAGGCAACTACGCTATTATTGCCCTCATGATGCTCATGGGGATGGGAATGAGGTTTTTTGAAGTGGCCCCATTTATTCGCGGTTTGATTGATACCACTGTTGGCGCAGCCCTGATTCAAGGCGGGACTGGTTTCTTTTCCTTTATTGCCCCGACACAGGCCCAGGAGCGGTAAAAGAAATAAACGTCATATGCCCTTTTCCTAAAGGAAAAGGGCATATGACGTTAAAAATTGCTGGACGAATTCGACAGTAAGGACTAACGTCTTTGGTGGTAAGAGAAAAGAGAGTTTAGAGGAGAGCTTGAGAGATGACGCCAGGATCTTAGGGTTTTGGCAGTTGTAAGTTGTGGGAGCTTTTTTTTACAGGGAGAGCTACAGAAGAATGTGCTCTACAGCACCTCGGTAATAGAGGAACGAAATACTACCCCTGAGACTGCGAAGGGGTAGTTGCATAATTTACAGCACTACGCAGATAACACAGCTCCAAAACCCCATCTAGCACCCCTTCTCCACGAAGAAACGCTTCATGAGATAATAATCCAATTATTTCAATGCTTGCATATCTCTCAATACAAAGAGGAAGCTCCATCACCCCCATTGCAAACAGTCGCTCCCGTAAAGGCAACGCTTTATGCGTCACAATACAGGAAACACTCGATGCAAGATGTGCGAAATCGACAGTAGACACAATTTGTGGCGGCGATACGAACACCACCTGTCTCCCACGCATCTCCCCTTCCATGACATACACGCCCCCTGTTCTTGCATCGAGTGCAGCAAGAAAGCGCCCTTCAAACGAAGACTCAGGCACAAAACCTGCGAGGCTCGATACCCCAACGAGTGGGATCGAGAGTGCTGCCATGATCGCTTTGGCTACTGCAACAGCAACCCGAATACCCGTATATGATCCAGGGCCTATACCACAGCCAATATATGTAAGCATTGCTGGTGTAATCTCAGCAGCAGCACATACTTCCTGTATGGATGGCATCAACAACTTTGAATTTGTAAATGCTGCCTGAAATTCTTTTTTTGCTAGGAGAAGTCCATCACGAAACACTCCCACCACACCGCCTTCGGTTGCTGTATCAAGACATAATGAAATCATGCGTATATTTTTAAACGATGTGCGACTTTTTGCTGTTGTTGCCCTTTGGGCAAAGAAAAGACTACAACCCCTTGCAATTCGAACAGCTCATAAGTCGCATATCGCGTTATATTTTATAGTTATTCGGCCACGGGCACGAAGGTATTTTTTCATCATGTACTATTTTCCGAAGGAAAATAGTACATGATCGCTCAATACATAGTGAAATCATATTGCGTATTAGTTGGCATTGCCTTTCCTCTCATAGCGACTGCCATGTTTTTAAGGTATTCGTGAGCGAGAGTTTCATAAATTTCCTTAGCACTTTTCATAGCAAAAATCTGCTCTGTAAGAGCTTCTGCATACTCTTTCTTAATATGTTGCACACAATGTTTAATAATAGGCAAAAAGCGACACGATACTGAAAGCTCCGTAATACCAAGGCCTAAGAGCAGCGGCACAAAACGAGGATCTGACGCAATTTCTCCGCAAAGGCTTACAGGAACTGCTACATTCTTTGCCGCGCTTGTAATCATACGAAGCAGGCGCAAAACCCCTGGCTGCGTCGAGTTATAGCAGGTAGCTGTTTGTTGATTATCACGATCAACCGCTAACGCATATTGAATCAAATCATTAGTGCCAATAGAGAGAAAATCACACTCTTTTCCTAACAGATCAACAATTAAGGCAGCAGATGGCACTTCAATCATACATCCAAGTTTTGGAGAGGATAGCAGTGCATGCCCCTCATTTTTGAGTTCAGCCTCAGCTTCATGCACAATTTGTTTTGCCTCCATAAGTTCATGGAGATTTGAAATCATCGGAAACAAAATCCGCACATTGCCAAGAAGCGAAGCTCGCAGGATGGCTCGTATCTGTGCTTTAAAAAGCTCTTTTTCTCGCAGTAAAAAACGAATAGCACGGCAGCCTAGCGCTGGATTTACTTCTCGGCCGCCCTTTAAATTACACACTACCTTGTCGACACCTATGTCAAAGGCACGTATCACCACAGGCAGGCCCTGCATATGCATGACCAAATCCTTATAGATGCCAAACTGCTCTTCCTCTGATGGAAAATACCCTCGCTGTAGCACTAGATACTCCGATCTAAAGAGCCCCACCCCTTCAGCACCATATTGGGAAAGGAGTTCAAAATCACTCGATAGCTCAACATTTGCAGAAAGTCGTACCTGAATCCCATTTTGCGCCCTATTTCCTGATGAGGGCGGCCTGGTATTCACAACTTTCTCTTTCAGCTCTTCGACCTGCATCGTCATAGTTGCCTTAAGCTCGCGATATTGTGCAAGGGTCTTTTCCGTTGGGTTTAAGATAATCTTACCCGACAGGCCATCCACAATAGCCATCGTTATAGAGTGCATAGCGTTGAGCTTGGAAAAATTGACATTGGCAACATAGGGAATACCCTTTGCTTTGGTAACAATTGCCGTATGCGACATGCTGCCCCCTACCTGTGTCACAAACGCCTGCACACACTCACGGCTCACCTCTGCCGCCTCTGATGGTGTCAAAGAATGGGTAAACACAATAGAATTCATCGGCACTTCATTCAGATGCATGCGTTTCATGTCTCGCAAGTAGGCGAGCACGCGTTTGGAGATATCATGCACATCTTCAAAACGCTGCTCAAAAAAGGGATCATGAAGGGCTTGAAATTTTTTTCGAAACCGTTCAATTGCCACTTGAAACACATACTCCGCTGTACGCTTGGTTCCTCGTATTTCTTGTTCAATTTGCTCGTTTAAAAGCGGGTCTTGAATAATCTGTAGATGTGCTTCGAGTACCGAAACACCGTCTTTGACACCTTCTCTTGCAAGCTCGCCCTTTAAGCGAACTATATCATCATGGCTCTTCTTTAATGCTCGACGATATCGCGTAATTTCCCCTTCCAAGGCATCATCAGAAAGACGTGTCTCTGGCGCCTTGGTATCAAAACTATCAAGCACAATAGGAATTCCAATGGCAATACCTCGAGACACTGGATGTCCCTCAAGATATACCTCTTGTTGCTTTGTCATCTCTAATTCTCTCCAAACTTCGTTTCAAAGGCATTGAGTAACCTTTTCATAATTTCTTCCGCGTCATCACCATCTACAGTGATGGTAATATAAGAATTTTTTTGCAGCCCTAGCATCATAATACTCAATATGCTTTTTGCATTGACTGTAGCTTTTTTATGTGTGAAGGTAACATGTGAGCGGCTCGTGTGCAAAAGCTTAATAATCGCCGTCGCGGGCCTTGTATGAATCCCCATACTATTGCTCACACGCACTCTTGATACAATTTTCATTTTTTATCCCTCTTAATAAATGCGTGCAGCTTTTCAGTAAATTCCTTAGCAGAATTAAGCCCCATATGTTTCAATCGAAAGTTCAAGGCAATCGTTTCTAACAGCAGCACCACATCGCGCCCCGGCTTTACAGGCAGCACGTAAAATGGCAGGCAGCAGCCTAACATATCGCTTGATCTTTCTTCAAGTCCTACTCGCTCATACGTGTGCTGATCATCCCACATCTCGAGTGACACTATAATATCAATATTCTTTTTCTCACGCACACATACGGCCCCATACAGATACGCAATATTAATAATACCAATACCTCGTATCTCCATCATATGGCGTGCAAGTTCGAGCCCTGAACCCTCTAACACGCCACCTTCTTTGAGGGTTACCTGGACGGCATCATCAGCAATAAGCCTATGGCCGCGATGCACAAGTCC
This sequence comes from Chlamydiota bacterium, assembly GCA_013287775.1. Lineage (GTDB taxonomy): Bacteria > Chlamydiota > Chlamydiia > Chlamydiales > FEN-1388 > JABDDE01. The sequence continues at coordinate 470 of JABDDE010000056.1, read as the reverse complement.
AAGAGCCGTCTCGCTCTTGCCCACAGATGAGTGTCCTTGAATGAGCACACCCACTCCAAACACCTCCACAAGCGTCCCATGACACACATTCGAAGGAGCAAAAGCATCGCTTAAAATCACAGTGAGCTTACCTAAGAGCTGCATTGCCCCCATTTGCGTCTGAAATAGAGGAATCTTGCGCGCTTCAAAAAGTGCTATCAACTCTGCCGGAACTTTATATTTTTTTGCAACAATTGCCGCTGGCATCTGAGGAGATAAGATAGCCTTGAGTCGCTCACATCGCTCCTCTTTTGACAGCTCTTTGAGATATTGCGCCTCCGTCCTGCCGAAGACAAGCATACGCTTAGCTTTATATCCCTTTAAATACCCCGCAAGGGCAAGTCCGGGCCTATGCACCTCAGGAGTGAGAATCTTTCGAGTAAGCCCCTTCTTGCCTGCTATCAGCTCTAAGCCAAGTACCTTTTCTTGCT
>JABDDE010000055.1 GCA_013287775.1 Chlamydiota bacterium | reverse complement strand
TCTCCCTGTTAAAAAATGTGCCAAAGCCTGTGCGAGCTATGGTCTTAGCCTGATGCGTATTCGCGAAGCGGTGCGAGAGTGGGGGAACAATCAAAATTGCCGAATAAATTTCAGTCGCCAAAAATTGTTGCATCGAATACCATGGTGACCATCTGTTCTCATGGCACATGTGTGCAATGGGTAGCAGCAAATTAAGGAGAAAATGTATGTCAATAGGTACCTTATTGACAAGAGGAGATGAGGCATGAAGAAAAAGCCGGGCTTCATTAAGATCTGCCCTTCTATTTTAGCTGGCGATTTTGCGCATCTTGCGGATGAGGCCCGGCGTGTGGAAGAGTCTGGGGCAGACTGGCTGCATGTGGACGTTATGGACGGCCATTTTGTCCCCAACCTTACTATTGGCCCTCAGGTGGTTGCGGCCATCAATCGCTCGACGAATATGTTTTTGGATGTGCATCTTATGATGTACAATCCCTACGACTACATCGAGCGCTTTGTCGAAGCCGGGGCTGATATGGTCACTTTTCACTTTGAAGCCACCGAAGATGTGGAAGAAACCCTTACGTTTATCAGGCGCTGTGGTGCCAAAGCAGGTCTGGCTTTTTGCCCCGAGACCACCAAGACGATGGTGCCTCGGTTCTTGCCACTTTGCGATATGGTACTTCTGATGACTGTAAATCCAGGTTTTGGGGGCCAGGCTTTTATGCCAGAAATGCTGGAAAAAATTCGCTTTGTACGCGAGATGTGTGATGCCATGCATGTGCGTCAGGGCGGCGTCATTGTGTCAGAGAAAGAAAAGGGGAAAGCGAAGGACAATACACTACCACCCTTTGATATTGAAGTTGATGGTGGCATTAATGACGCAACTGCAAAACTTGCCGCAGAGGCGGGTGCCAATATATTTGTTGCTGGCACCCATTTCTTCGAACACCCAAATATGGGAGCAGCAGTGAATAGGATGCGCGATGAGGTCCTTCTACACCTCGCAGGCATAGTGCAGGAGAATAAATATCATGGCTAAACGTAAAATTCCTATTGGTATTGATGATTTTAAAGAAATTATTTTAGAAAATTATCACTACATTGACAAAAGCCTGTTTATTCAAGAACTTCTGGATTCTGGAGCCAAAGTGACACTTATTCCCAGGCCTCGTCGCTTTGGGAAGACATTGAATCTCTCAATGTTAAAGTATTTTTTTGAAAAAGCAACTCCATCTCACGCCTCGCTCTTTGAGGAGTTAGAGATCGCGAAACACCCTGAATACATGAAACAGCAGGGTGAGTATCCTGTGATTTTTCTTACGTTTAAATTTATTGAGGGAGAGACGTGGGATGTAAGTTTTGATAAGATGAAGAGACTCATTGCTCATGAATTTGAGCGTCATGCGTATCTTCTAGATAGTGTTGCTTTAAGTCCCTTTAGAAAACAAGAATTTCAAAAAATTATAGAACTTTCTGCTTCAGACACAGCATACGAAGTAAGCTTAAAGGATCTTATAATGTATCTTGCGAAGCATCATAATCAACACCCTATCGTTTTGCTCGATGAATATGATGTGCCTATGCAAGATGGTTTCAAAAATAACTATTATAATAAAGCCGCACAATTTATGCGCGGATTCATCGGTGATGGGTTAAAAGGAAATGAATTTCTTAATTTTGCCGTCATTACTGGCTGCATGCGTATTACAAAGGAGAGTATTTTTACTGGGCTCAACAATCCACGAGTATGTACCTTGCTCGATGATGCGTATTCCGATAAATTTGGATTATTAGAAAATGAAGTAATAGCACTCTTGAAAGAATGTGAAATTCAATCATGTCAGTGTGCGTGCTTAGAAGAAATTCGAGCATGGTATAATGGCTTTTCGAGCGGGCCCAATACTATCTATAATCCTTGGTCAATTATTAATTTTATTGATAAAAAATGCAAATTCGATGCCTATTGGGTAAACACGAGTAGCAATGATATTATTAAAAGTCTTATTAAAAATAGCGATGAAGACGTGAAAGAAGAGATTGCTCAATTACTTCAAGGGAAGCCCATTGACAAACAGGTGAATGAAAACATCGTCTTTACCGATCTTGGCAAGAAAGAGCCTGCACTCTGGAACTTTTTATTATTTAGTGGCTATCTTACATTCAAAAATTTACGGCTTGTTGGTACCCGTCGTCACGCTAATTTATTCATTCCCAACAAAGAAATTGTATCTATTTACGAATCAACCATATTGGGTTGGTTTTCAGATAAGGAAATTCGATATAACTTAATGTTGGAATATCTTGTAAAGGGCGATATTGTTCAATTTACTGAATTATTCGAAAAATTTGTTATTACAAGTTTTAGTTATTTTGACATTGGAGATCAAGAACCTGAAAATTTCTATCATGCTTTTGTCCTAGGGATACTTGCAACCCTTGCTGAGACCCATTCTATTACCTCTAATCGAGAAGCTGGCCTTGGGCGCTATGATGTGATGATAGCACCGCATGATAAAACAAGACCTGCGATTATCATAGAATTTAAGAAGGTTAATCTCAATAAACATGAAACTCTCGAAATCGCGATAGCAAGTGGCCTACAGCAAATTGCGGATAAACAGTATGCTGTTGAACTGCGACATAAAGGATATACGAATATTATACCCCTCGCTATTGTCTTCGAGGGAAAAAAGGTGTTAGTGTGCCGAGGCGATTAGCTTACAGACCCAAAGTGCTCTGCCAGTGTTTCATTATATTGTGACCAATATGGACCCCACCGCGGCAGCGGTGGAATTCATTAGCCCCGCGTGGAGCACGGCCGTAGCGCCCGCGCTACGGCCTACGAAACGTGGGGTTACAGGTGCATGAAATACAATAGAGCTGCGGTAGCAGCGAAACCTATGCCCTCGTTCTTCATGCCGCGGAGCGTCATGAAGAATGAGGGAACAATCAATTATTCCGATTCCGGGCCGAGCGGCGCGTGAGCGTCCGCTCGGCCAACGGATTCATCAATTATTCCGAATTTCCGTGCCCGAGCCCGTGCCCGTGCCCGTGCCCGACTACCCAGGTTTCAGTGTCCGCGCAAGCGGCATCTGAAACCTGGGGAACAATCAATAATTCCGATCAACTACCCCGGTCTTCATGCCGCGTAAGCGGCATTGAAGACCAGGGGAACAATCAATAAATTCCGTATTCAGTATAATTAACGTCCCACAAGTCTGCGTATCCATCTGCTTATCTCTCCTTTGCTAATGTCGCATATGACGTTAATAAAACACTTGTCAAATATTTGGAAACTTTGGTACCATATATCTTAAGTAGGTAAACGTGAAGAAAAAGAAAACGCCACCAAAGCTTGACAATCTTTTGGAAAAAATCAAACAACATATTGCGAATGGTGAATATAGTTTTACCACACATGCGTTATCCAGACAAATTGAACGAGGAATAGACACTCTTACCGCTTTGTACGTATTGAAAACAGGATACGAAGAGAAGAAAAAAACAAAATTTGATGAGACGTGCAATACATGGAAGTATGCTATTCGTGGACGCACGTTAGACGATTTGGACGTACGGATAATTGTGGCTATTCACAATAAGATAATAGTTATTACTGTAATAAATCTAATGGAGGATTTATGAGTGAATTAAAAAGAGATACATTTATTTATGATGGGCTTGGCTTTCCGGTGCGACTAATAAATGTTCCATTAAAAAAAGTATTCAATGAATGGATTTTGGACATTGATTTTAATCAATTTCACTTAGCAGTCTTGCTCATGCTTGTAAAAAAACGCTCTCGTTTACGTGGGAAAGAGGTACGTTTCATTAGACACTATCTAGAACTATCGACACACGCCTTTGCTAAGTTGTTTGGTGTAACACACACAGCTATATTAAAATGGGAAAATGAAGAGAGAAAAATGGGAGTAGGTACTGAGATTTGCATTCGTTTGCATGTTTTGGATCATTTAAAGGTTACCGATAAAGAATTTCGAAAAATATACCTCACCTTTACTCCTGAGGTCATTACTAAAAAACCTTCTCAAAACATCCCATTGGATATTGAAGTAGATAAAATAGCTTGTTGACAAGGAAACCTCCTATATGCCTACTAGCGGTCGTATTTGCTTTCACTTAGCCGAGAATAAAAATAATGAAAAGCGGCCATTTGCCTTTTTAGCAACGCATATACCTGAAGCCCTACCAGGACAGCCTGCGAAGCATCTGCCTCTCAAGGCGGCCCTGGAAATGTATTCCCAGGAAAAAAATAACGAAGCCCTCCTCACACTTCTTGTGCCTGTACAGCAGGCGGCAGCCAAAAATCCCTTTGTGCAGTCGCTACTTGACTCTGGGGGCCTATTTCAGGCCATGACATGGACTGCTCATGAGGCACATGCGTTTTTACGGGCGATTCCTGTTATAGAGGCAAGTGGCATCCTCGTGCGTGTTCCCAATTGGTGGAATGCCCACAAGCCTACACGCCCACAGGTCGTTGTCACCATAGGCGAGACGACTGCCTCATGTTGCGGTGTCAGCACGCTTCTTAATTTTGACATGCGACTTGCTTTGAGCGATGGCATAGAGCTTACCCAGGAGGAGCTGCAGTCGCTCCTTAAAGCCTCCAGCAAGCTTGTAAAGGTCAAGGAACACTGGGTAGAAGTGGACCCTGAAAAATTGCAGAGCGTTCTTGCCCACTGGGAGCAGCTCAAGCATGCTCAGAGAAATGGTATCACTATGGCAGAGGGGCTGCGCATGCTTGCAGGCGTCCCGCAAGAAGTCGATCTCGACACACAGGTACAAGAGACGCACCGTGAATGGTCTGCAATTCGGCCAGGGGAGTGGCTTAAGAGTATGCTGCAAGAGCTTCGAAGCCCTGACGCTACTTTGCAGCAAGACATAGAACGTATACTGCACACATACCTCAAGGCAACACTCAGGCCCTATCAGCTAACAGGTGTCTCTTGGCTTTGGCTCTTGTACCAATTGCAGCTTGGCGGCTGCCTTGCAGATGATATGGGACTTGGAAAAACTATTCAGGTACTTGCCCTGTTCCTCCTTGCAAAATATCACCCCAAAAAAAGATCTAATAAACAACATCTTCTTGTTGTTCCTGCTTCCTTACTTGGCAATTGGCAAGAAGAGGGGGCGCGTTTTGCGCCGTCGCTTACTTTTGCTGCCGCGCATGGGGGAGCGCTCAATGATACGCTGCCCTCTGCCGATGTGATTCTTACGACCTATGCCACGCTGCACAGAACCTCCTTTTTACAAGAACAGGAGTGGGATTTGGTGATTTTAGATGAGGCACAAGCCATTAAAAATCCTGGCACCAAGCAGACTACTGCTACCAAAGCGCTCAAAAGCATTTCACGTGTGGCGCTTACAGGGACGCCTATTGAGAATCGCCTTGGCGATTTATGGTCTCTCTTTGACTTTACCTCGCCCGCGCTTTTAGGCTCAAGTACGGTCTTTGCAGCTCACATGAAGCGTGCACAAAGCTCCGAAGATCCAAATGCCTATAGCCGATTCATTACCACACTTAAAAACCTCACGCAGCCCTACATCCTGAGGCGCCTCAAAACAGATAAGAGTATCATTTATGACCTGCCTGATAAAACTGAAATGCAGACCTATTGCTGCCTAACAGAGAATCAAGTATGCTTGTATAGCCAAGCAGTATATGAACTGGCTACTGAGCTTGAAAAAAAACCAGCGCGCGAGCGCCGCGGTATTATCCTTGCCTATCTTATACGCTTTAAGCAAATTTGTAATCATCCCACACAGTGGTTAGGATATGGAGAATATGCCGAAGAGATGAGTGGCAAATTCATGCGCCTCAGAGAGATTTGTGAAGAGATTGCGCTGCGAGGGGAAAAAGTACTCGTATTTACCCAGTTTCGCGAAATTGTAGACGTCCTGGCTGCCTTCTTGGCCGGCATTTTTGGCAGAAGTGGCCTTGTATTGCATGGTGGCACGCAGATAAATAAACGATCAGAATTAGTATCAGAATTTCAACAAGATGAGGAAGGTGCTCCTTTTTTTGTGCTCTCACTTAAGGCGGGTGGAAGTGGACTTACGCTGACGAAGGCATCACATGTGATTCATTTTGACCGCTGGTGGAATCCTGCGGTGGAAAATCAGGCAACTGATCGGGCATATCGAATTGGGCAAAAGAATCCTGTGATGGTCCATAAGTTTATTTGTCGAGGGACCATTGAAGAGAAAATTGATGCGATGATTACTTCGAAGAAATCGTTATCGCAAGAGCTTTTATCAGGGGCAGACGATGAGCTGTCACTCATGGAGCTTTCGAATGAAGAGTTATTAAATATGCTGACGTTAGACATCACGAAGGCATGTGGAGAAAAATAAAATATGGGATTTGGGAGTTGGGGAAGATATGTTCCGGTTGCAGAGCGAAGAGCCAAGGCAGCTGCACATATAAAAAAAAGTGAAAAGAGTGGCAAAGCTTGTAATCCTGTGGTCATAGCAGGCCGGGCCATTGCCAAGACCTTTTGGGGCAAGCAGTGGTGCACGCATTTAGAGTCTTATAGTGATTTTGCAAATCGCCTTCCTCGAGGGCGTACCTATGTGCGAAATGGCTCTGTGATTGATCTGCAGATCAGTAAAGGGAAGATTGTAGCGCAGGTCATGGGATCTTCTCTGTATCACGTAGCTATTACTGTGAAGCCCATGCTTGAAAAAAAATGGAAATCGCTTGTAGGTGCCTGCTCAGGAAAGATTGACTCACTTATAGAACTCCTCCAAGGCAAATTCTCGCAGTCGGTTATGAAAATCATCACCGAAAAAGAAACGGGGTTATTCCCAAAGCCTCAAGAGATTAATATGGATTGCTCATGTCCTGATGTAGCGAGTATGTGCAAGCATGTGGCGGCCGTGTTGTATGGTGTTGGTGCATGCTTGGATACGAAGCCTGAATGGCTCTTTGACCTCCGCCATGTCAATCATGTCGACTTACTTGAATCGGCACAAAGTGATGCCCTTGCAACACCTGCTGAGACTGAATTTGCGCTTGCTAATAACGCCTTGGCTGAGATGTTTGGTATCGATTTGGATGCGCTAGAGGATGCTCCAAAGGCAAAATCAACAAAAAAACCAGCAAAAGCTACAAAAAAAGAGGTTAAAAAAGAGGTTAAAAAGGATGTTAAAAACCTTGCGAAAAAACCGGTAAAGTCTGCAAAAAAAACAGCCAAGACTGCGAAAAAATTCTGATTTTAGCTGGCAAAAAAATAGGCTAATATTGCATACTATGACCACTTCATCAGAGGTAGTGGGTGATTCCGCTTACCAAAATTAAAAATAATTTTAAAAAACTTTTGCAATGAGCCATCCATGAGGTGGCTCGAAGAAGGATCCCATGTCTAAAGTAGAAATAATTATGAGTTGTGAACATGGTGGAAACGATGTTCCAAAACAGTATCTTCATTTGTTCCAAGGTGCTGAACAAACCCTAGAAGGTGATGAGGGTTATGATATTGGGGCGCTCACAGTTGCCAAGAAACTTGCCAAAAACTGTGAATGTCCACTCGTGAGCAATACGATATCCAAGCTATTAATAGATGTGAACCGTTCTATAAAAAGCCGGACGCTGTTTTCTGAGTATACATGGTGTCTATTGCCAGAGGAAAAAGATGCTATTATCCGCTCCTATTACATCCCGTATAAGGAAAAATTAACCAAAGCTATCCAAACAAAGATTGCCCAGGATAAGAAAGTAGTACACCTCTCTGTGCACTCTTTTGCCCCTGTGGTAGATGGTATGCAGCGAAATGCAGAGTTTGGGTTATTATATGATCCTCTTCGCGCGGAAGAGAGGGCATTTTGTAACGATTTAAAGACTAATCTTGTTGCAAGTTCACCCTATGTAACGCGTTTAAATTATCCGCATTTAGGTACTGCAGATAGCTTGACAGTGGAATTTCGCAGAATGTTTTCAGAAGCGAATTACGTGGGTATTGAGATGTGGATAAATCAAAAACTTCTGACAGATAAAGCCATCAAGCCGAAAGAGGTTTTCGAGCCGCTTTTAGAGAGTATAGTAGCTACTGTTACCACTATGTGATTGGGTTGTTGGTCATTGATCGGTCCCCCTTCCGGGGACCGACCAATGAAAAAATTGTGTGACCAATATGGACCCCACCGCGGTAGCGGTGGAATTCATTAGCCCCGCGTGGAGCACGGCCGTAGCGCGCCGCGCTACGGCCGGCGGAACGTGGGGTTAGAGGTGCATGAAATACAATAGAGCTGCGGTAGCAGCGAAACCCATTTGTGTGTCGCTGCTGCCGCAGCTCTATTCTTTTTATTCGTTTCCCCAACCCCACGTTCCGCTCGGCCCGCGCGCTAGCGCCGCGGCCCTCACTGCACGCGGGGCTAGAGCTGCATTTCGCCACTACCGTGGCTCGGTTCTGATTGGTTACAAGTTTCTTTAAGTTGACGCCATTGGCTCTTGCCTATCACCGACATATTCGTAGAAATAGAGGTATCCATTTTGGGCTGCATTGTCGTTTTGGTCGCCATGTGGAGGTGGGTGATTGATAACCCTATGATCATTATATTCCCGCCACGAACCATCTGCTTGTGGCATATAGGTATAATAGTGACCCGACTGTGCCGTTGCACCTGCATGCACGATGATAGAGCGCAGCCGATAGGTAGCTGTTCGCGAAGAGTCTCCATGATAGGGGATATATAGCTCAGGTGATGGAGTAATACGTGTGGTTAATTTGAACTGACGCAAAGTACCCGTTGTTCGATCGTAGGTAGTTGCAAAACGGCTGAGTGCAATAGGCAGCATTTGCGGGGCACTCCCGGGAAGTACTTGTATAGTCTCTTGTAAAGGTACAGGAGGTCCATTATCTCTTTCTGCATTATATTCTAGTTGTAATAACTCTGCGATAGAGACATTCTCTCTACTGCCCAGCCGTCCTATGTTGCATGGTAATATTGTTGCTGGCTCTATTGCTGAACGAAATTGTGCAGGTAGTGGTTGACTGCTTGTTGTTGGCGTAAAATCACGACTGAGCACAAAAGGATTCATACCCATTACCTCTGATAAAAATCCTCGACAAAATTCTTCAGCGTCCTGTTGATCAAAATTGATAGGATTAAAAGTTGGATTACCTATACATAAAAGGGTGAGTACTGCACTTCTAAATAAGGTGATGTGTGCAGTGGTGATTGAGCCACCTGCTTCTAAAATGTCCGATAGTTCAAAAAAACGCTTTATACAATATGCTTGTAAAAGGTTTTTGAAGGCAGTATCGCGTGGTATGTTTGTTGCAGAAGATTGTAAGTGCTGAATATCTCTAAATACATCTTGATGTGCGCTGGTTGTCAGTGTGAGGGGAGTGTTGAGAGCTTCAGTCAGTCGGTTGGTTAGATTTTGAGGAAGCGTGCTGCAATAGGGCTGAAACTGCGTAAAACAATTCTGTAGCAGAGTATTAATATTTGAAGGTCGTACTGCGCGTACGAGAGGGCTTCGCGCGAGTGCTTGCATGGTTGAACCCATATAACAGGTGGTACTACTTGGATTGGCTATTCCACCAATAGTTGACCGCGTAGGTTGAGGAGGAATAGGCGGCGGCGTGAGCGCCTCAGCTGTGGATATTTCAGATTCTGTGGGGGTTACAAAATGCTCTGTCAACATGTCTTGCATTTGCATTCGCTCAGTGGGAGACAGAGGTGGTGGGGGAGGAGGAGTAGGTGATCGGCTGGGCGATGGCGAGTGAGTAGGTGAGGTTACAAGTTGTGGGGGCGGTGAGGGGGATCTTTCAGGCTCATGACGCTTGGAAGCCTCAGGTGACGTCTCTTCACGTCTTCGACGACGCGACTGCCCTGTAGTGGGTGTGGTACGTTGTGTTTTGGTGCCAGTTATTGCTCGAAGCATGCCCGTAATGCGCCTCCGCACAGCTCGCCATGCTTGTTGCAACGTGCTTGGTTTCTGTGCGGTTGTACTCTGTTGTTCCAAGTAGCTGAGCACGCTTGTAAGCATGGCATCGCATGCTGCTATTCGTAATCTTTCGCCTTCAGTCTCTCCCAAGCCTTTCGCAATTATAAGGTATTCACTAATTTCTGCTGCTTTTTGTTGGATCACATGGTTTGCCATCCGCCGTGGTAAGAACATTCGTATAACCTCTTCGACTTTCGCAGGTGTTTTTTGCACATTTTGTTCACTATCACACACGGCTATCATATCGCGAATAACAGCATAATCGATGTTCTCTGGGGTCAGGTGAAATCCTGAAGGTATTGACTGTGACATATTTCCCTCCTTCCTTTCCTTTATTGTATAATAAAAATTTTTATTAACACAATAACAAAAGTGTATCTGAGAAAAATACAAGAACGAGAGAGTAATAAGAGCTACGCGAGTCATTTGAGCCTCATTGCAAAGTCACGTCATGTGTCATTTTCCGAAAGGAAAATGGCACATGACGTTATAACTATTCCTGGCGTCCACCCAAATATAGCGCTAAAAATGCCTCTGCATGCGCATAAAATTTTAAGCGATTTTCTGGCCTTGCAAAACCATGGCCTTCATCTTCAAATAACATGTATTCTACAGGAAGGCCATTTTGCCTCATTGCCTCGACAATCTGATCGCTCTCAGCTTGCTTTACTCGAGGATCATGTGCCCCCTGAGCAATCAAGAGCGGTTTTGTGATGTTTTGTGCCCTAAACAAAGGCGATATTCCTTGTAAAAAGTCCTTATCAGTATCCAGGTTACCAACACGCAAATCCATTTCTGCTTTCGCGGGGTTCCAATAGGGCGGAAGAGTTTGCAATAAGGTAATGAGATTTGATGGGCCCACAATATCTACACCGCAACAAAACTCCTCTGGAGTAAAGGTTAACCCAACGAGCGTCGCATATCCCCCATAGCTGCCTCCGTAGATTGCCACTTTATCGGGATCTGCAAAGCCCTCTTGTATCATCCATGCCTTACCATCCAATAAATCTGTATGCATTTTTCCCGCCCATTCACGATTGCCAGCATTCAAATACTTTTTCCCAAAACCTGAAGAGCCGCGATAATTGATCTGTAACACTGCATAGCCTCTATTGGCAAGCCACTGAACCAGCGGATTAAAGCCCCAATCATCTCTCACCCAGGGTCCGCCATGCACTAAAAGCACTGAAGGCAGGTGCTGTGGAGCTTTCCCAGCAGGTAGCGTAAGATATCCATATAGCTGCATCCCATCACGAGCCTGATATGTAATTGGTTTCATCTCACTCAGCGTGTATTCTTCAAGAACTGGTCTTGATGCAAAAAGAAGAGTTAGATCTTGTGTTTTTCTGTCATACAGATAATAGTGTGGTGCTTTCACATCGGATATTGTGGCTATAATCCATTTTTGATTATTCAAATCGCGACTTGTAAGGCTAAAAAGGCCTTGTATGCTTTTTGAAATGGTAGCAAAGTCGCCCTCCAGCGAACTATCAACAATAATTCTTTGAGGAAGCTCTTTTTCAACTGTTACGTATTCTAAATTATGATTTATAGGATTGAGCACAATATCGGAGACATCAAATTGCTGATCTTCGATAAGAAGGTTTTTAGCTCCAGATGTAGCGTCCACCTGTAGTAAACGAACCGTATCTCCACCTATACTCGACAGGAGATAAAATGTATTATTATCTGCCGCAAAGTCGTATATTCCTTCGGTTATTTCCTCTGCATTTGTGGTCAGCAGCTCTTGCCAAATAGAATTACCAGTAGAACTGTCGGTTTCGCGAGTACGAATACATATTGAACCATCGTTTGTGTAGGATTGTGTGAGGCGAACGTTTAAATTATGATCTGCGATCCACTCAAGAACATCTCCTGGGTTCTCTGTATCGAGAACAATCTCACCCGTTTCCAAATCGAGCCTGTAGACATCATGAAGAGTAGGATCGCGTTTATTCAGTGTAATGAGCATCTTGTTTGGAAATTTGGGATCATATTTAATAATATTCACTTGAGCGCCGTCATAGGGGGTCAAATCCTTACTTTCGTGTGTATTAATATCTGTTTGATATAGATGCCAGTTTTCATCACCATCTTGGTCTTGTACATAGAGAATATGGCTTTGATCAAATTGCCATAAGAAATTTCGAATGCCGCGCTTGGTATCTTGCGTAATCTTGATATCCCTATCTGGATGTTCTAGATCGCGCATCCATACATTTAATATATTTTTTTCATCAGGTGCAAGATAAGCAAATTTTGTACCATCAGGAGACATGCGCACTTGTATTCTTTGAGGATTATCAAAGAGTGCCTCTCGAGGAATCAACCTAACTTCTTTGGTATCTTGATGTTCAGTGTATAAAAAAACTGAAACACCTAAAGCGCCTATCACGCAAAACATCAATACAACTGATTTAAAAAATCTCATATATACTCCTTATCATGCTGGTTTCCTGTGTCGGCCTTACAAGGCCTCTGAGGTACTTACAAAATTCCGATTTGGGCCAAAATTCGCGCTTTTGTCGCTGGAAAAAACCTTTTGCAAATCGTCACCCAGGGCGTTGCTCTGGGCTATACATATTGTGGTCCTACAGGCCACTATGGTGGATTTGCAAGAGGTTTTTTCCATCGCCAAAATCATCAAATTTTGTCTCCAACGGAATTTTGCAAGCACCTCTCTATTGTTTTGTTTTTTGGCCAGGCCTGTCGCCGGCCACCCAGGGTTTAGTCGCCCCTTTGGGGCTCCTGCACCCTGGGCTATACATATTTCGGCCCTACGGGCCTTTACCTGGGCTACGGCCTGGTTTCCTACCAGCTCCCATTGTCCCATCTCTCCTCGTTTCCGTAAGCAGTCATAAATGTCGCACGGGGTGTGTAATTATGAACTTGTTGCAATGGCGTACTCATCGCACTGTGGAATGCAACAGAGCTCGTGGTGACTGCACTACTCGATGTGCTCGATGATGCGCTGAACGTACTTGCTACTACTGAAGCAACAGTATTTGCTGATGTTGCGCTTATCATACTACCGCATGCAGTACAGCACGAGATAACTGTACTACTCGATCTGCTAGACATACTTGCTACTTCAGGATTTGTGGATGACATTATTGAACTTATAATACTACTCATATT
>JABDDE010000054.1 GCA_013287775.1 Chlamydiota bacterium | reverse complement strand
TCTCCCCACTGTCCAGACCTTAATCACCAATGCATCTAGCACCCCAAGCACCTCTGACAAGCTATCTCTGTAAGCTCTCTCCTGTGGCTCTCCCTGTTAAAAAAAGCTACCCAGGGCTCTCCTGCAGCTCTCCCTGTCCGTTATTCGAGGGACTGATCACTTACCAATTGCCCTAAAAGCTCTTCGTTTTCTTGGATTTCAAGAAGCAGCTTTTCAAGAATTCTAAGCACGAGTTTTGAAGTATTGTAAATCCCAGATGTTGCAAAGGCAAGTTCAGGGCGCAATTTGCCTTTGTCATCCATAGCGACAAGAACGAGCGTCGTCGGCTCGTCATTTTCTTTTTCTGGTACTACCCAGATGACGAATTGCTCATTAAAGAGCGTAATCTTTTCCTTCGATTCGACAACATGGAAAAATCGAGTAAGCGAGGGGCTACTTGCTGCAATGGCCTCCTCCGTCAACAAATTGAGTTTTTGTAAAAATGGTAAATCTACGTGAAGAATTCCGTCAGGTATACATTTGGCCAAATTCTTCATAAATTGCCCGTACGTTACGTCGAGCTCTGCAATCTTATCCATCTCATTGTCCTTTTTATTATGTTTTTTATGTATACCCTTATTTTTCAAAATTTTTCTTTGATTGTCAAGGACATTTTTGACTTCTTGACTTTTCTCTTTTTTCGCCATAAACTTACTACCCTTACACGAGGTTTAAAAAACATGATACGTCCCCTCTATCTCGCTTACTTTGGCTTTTTGGTCAAGCTTTTCTTTTGTCAATCTTTTGCGACAACAGTACCATTGTCTGTCACTACTGCCTGCCCAAATGTGATCCTGATCAATGGTAAAAGCGGAAAAGTGCTCTTTGAAAAGAATGCAGATGCTCTTGCGTTTCCTGCGAGTACTACCAAAATTGCTACCTGCATCTATGTTCTTGAAAGAGGGACCCCTCTTTTGGATATGCCTATACGAGCATCTCACGAGGCACTTCGTTCAATTTCACCTATCACAAAAAGCCATAATAATTATGAAAAATACCCCTCCCACTGGATTGAAACCGATAGCACGCATGTGGGGATAAAAGGAGGAGAGACACTGCCTCTTAGAGACCTTCTCTATGCACTCATGCTCGCATCAGGCAATGATGCTGCGAATATGCTTGCAGAGTACTGTGGAGGAGGGTCTATTTCGGAGGGCGTGCAGGAATTAAATGCCTTTATGCATGGGCTTGGCATGAAAAATACGCATTTTTGTAACCCCTCAGGGCTGCACCACCCCAAACATGTCACGACATGCCGCGATATGGCCATCCTATGCAAGCATGCCATGCAAAATCCCTTTTTTCGTGAGATTGTCAAAACGCTACACTATACAAGTACAGGAGAGCGTATCTATGTGCAGAAAAATAAACTCCTTAAAAAAGGAGCCTTCTATTATCCTTTCGCGACAGGTATCAAGACAGGCTATCATAGTGCATCTCGCTACACCCTTGCCGCTGCTGCAGAAAAAGATGGCAGGCTCCTAATCTGTGTTCTTTTCAACTCCG
This sequence comes from Chlamydiota bacterium, assembly GCA_013287775.1. Taxonomy (GTDB): domain Bacteria; phylum Chlamydiota; class Chlamydiia; order Chlamydiales; family FEN-1388; genus JABDDE01. Next base: position 11,683 of record JABDDE010000054.1, on the reverse strand, counting down.
ATACCCGTAAAGAGCGCTTTGAAGATGCTATACGTCTCTTTGTTGCCGCCTTCCAAGAAAAGCCCGTACAAAAAATATGCATTCCCAGTGGCTCTCTTCCATTTACAAAGCGCTTTTTTGGTGCAAATACCGCCCTCAAAACATATTGTAGAGCACCTCTTGCCTATAGCTATTATCCCGCTGAAGAGCCAGTATTTCGGGCAGAGCTAAGCTGGAATAAAGTATTTCCCCCTATTGCCAAAGGGCAAAAAGTAGGGCATGTGGTACTGTATGCAGATAACAAGCCTGTGCACAGCATCCCCATTTATGCCGAGCAGGCAGTAACGTACAGGTGGTATCGCGTGTTATGGCTCAACATGGTAAAAGCCGGCACAAATCCCTTCACCTGGGCAATATTAGGGGCCGGGCTGGCTCTGGGAGTATTTTTCTTCTTCCCCCAGCGAAAAAAAACCAAATAGCAGCACATGGGTGGCTGAATGAGATTTCCAAAAAAATACAGAAAAATACAGATTTTGTATATTTCTATCATTTGGTATAATATAGGTATAAGTAAAAATAAGGAGTAGGGTATGAAGATTATCACTGTGACCCAAGCAAGAAAAGACTTGGGGGATATTTTTGGTGATGTAAATTACTATAAAGAGAGGGTTATTCTTAGTAATCATAGAAAACGCATTGCGATGGTACCGATTGAAGATTTGGAAAAATTAGAGGCGTTAGAGAATGCTGAGGATATTCGTGAAGCAAAACTGGCACTTCAAGAAATTAAAGAAAAAGGTGCAGTGTCTTTGAAAGAAATGAAAAGGCGGTTACGTGACATCCCATGATAAAAGCAGTGTATCAAGTCGACTTTGCTCCACGTGTAGAGAAGCAATTAGAGAAAATCCCTAAAAATATAAGAAATCTTATTGTCGAGAAAATAGAAAATCTTGCAACAAACCCTCGTCCTTCAAATGTAGAGCCACTTCATGGAAAAGATGATGGTTTGTTTCGTATCCGTCAAGGAGATTATCGAATTGTTTATAGTATTCAAGATTATCAGTTATTGGTTCTTATCGTTCGTGTTGCACATAGGAAAGAAGTATATACAAAGAAGCATTCATACCATTGAATTTTTCTTTTTCCGTACACGTGCGACTGCCTTTGTCCTCACAATCCCCTGATACCATCGAACTATAGAGTACCTCAGCCTTAAAAAGAGAAAATTATGGACTTTTTTGCAGAAAAAATGCAAAAATAAAGGAAATAATGGTCTTATAGAGGAGACAATTGGGTGTTATTACAGTTTTCGGTGAAAAATTTCCGCTCTTTCGCAAATGAAGAAACGCTACGTCTTTATGCAGGCAAAGGAGCAGAGCTATTAGATACAAATACCTTTGCAGCTCAGCATCAGCAGCGGTTAGTATGCTCGAGTGTGATTTACGGAGCAAATGCAAGTGGAAAAAGTAACTTGATAAAAGCCCTATACTTTTTGCAACAATTTATCCTTCTCTCCTCTACAGCTTTTCAAGAAAAACAAAAAATACCCTTGCAGCCTTTTCGGCTTCATTCGTCAGCACAAGAGCAACCTAGCGAGTTTTCTATTGATTTCATGTGCAGTGGTATTCGTTTTACTTACTGTGTCGCACTGACAGAGGAACAAGTCATTACAGAAGAATTGTACGCGTATCCCAAGAAGTACCGGCAAACATGGTTTACACGAAAATGGAACCACTCGTTAAAGAAATATGACTGGTACCATGGCCCGAGCTTTAAAGGAGAGCATAAAGCCTGGGCGCACATGACTCGATTAAATGCGCTCTACCTTTCTACCGCAGTGCAATTCAATAGTGAGCTGTTACAACCAATTTTTCTCTGGTTTAAAGAGAGGCTTGTTATTCTAGTAAAAGATGGACTGCAAGAAAACGTTTTCCACCCAGAACTCACTTTGCAATTTTTAAAAAACCCTCAAACACTCCCATGGATTCGAAAATTTATAGAATGCGCCGATATTGGAATAGAGGATTTTCAAGTAATAGAAGAGACGTCTCCTTTAAAGAAAACCATTATAAAAACCCAGCATCAAATGATCGATTCTGAGCAGAAAATATTTTTTGATCTCCTTCAAGACGAGTCTGCCGGCACACAAAGATTGTTTTTGCTCATTGGTGGCTGGTTGCAGGCACTAAGAGAAGGCCTAGTACTGTGCGTAGACGAGCTAGATCTACATTTGCACCCATATATTGTCAGATACCTCATTGAACTTTTTCACACTCCAAAAGTCAATCAAAACAAGGCTCAGCTGATTTTTACAACACATGATACTTCCTTGTTAGATAGTGACATATTCCGCAGAGACCAAATTTGGTTTGTACAAAAGGATGAACACCTTGCCTCTCGCTTGTCGTCTTTATTAGACTTTAAACCACGAAAAGGAGAAGCCATCGGAAAAGGCTATTTAAAAGGTCGCTATGGGGCCCTACCTTTCTTAGGGAAATTCCGTTTTTAATGCAACACATCACCTTATTGAGATGGCGTGTAAAAATGCCTCCTTTCTTATGCTACGGCAAAATAATGATCCTAAAAACGACCCCTTTACCAACATGCATGTATTGATTTCGCGCTTATTAACGCTTAAACAAGCACAGAAATATTTTGGAGCAATAAACAATTATTAAGATAGTACACGCACAAGCTCAAACATATTTTTTGGCAGCTGCAAGCATACCGCCTGCAATAACCAATAAACCAACACATGCTGTCTTCAGAAGACATCCCAGACTAGGGCACTGTCGTGACCTGAGTGCTGGTACAGGTTGAGGCACAGGTTGCGATGGAGCCTCATGTGGTGGAGGCCGAGGCCGGCGCGGTAGTACGCTAGACGGTGATTGACCCTGTGTCTTGACTTCTACTTCGTATTTGCTCGTTGGACATCCACCTTGTTTGCACGATACTCTACCTAACGTTCGGCTCACCTCTTCCATACACTGATCAAGGCGTAGTAATGATTGAGAGACCGGGGGCGACCTGGGCATAGATATTTGCTGAATAACTCTTTGTGCTCGGCCCATATAGTCCCGAATTGCATCGACCTTTTCGGCAATCGTATCTAAGATATTACTCTTTGCTTCAGAATTTTGCTGCTCGCGGAGTAGCCTTCCAGACAATTGATCCGCTTCACCTGCTACTCTCTCTAAGTTGCTGATAGATGCCTCGATTTCTTGTATGGTTGTTTGTTCTGCTTGCCTTATTGCATCTACATTAGTGTTAATATTTAAATTCATGTTACCAATTATTGTAATAAAAAATTTAGCAGCGTGCCTACCGTCTTATTGACCTAAGGCACACTGAAGAGGTACTTGCTAAGAATTTTCGTGTGAGCTCGTTAGCCCCATGGTTACAAAAGCTGCTGCTGACAGGAATAGTATACGCACCACTGCCTTTGCAATCCCCTGAGCACTTGGCAACAAGCTACGCGTGACACGATGAAGAACTCCACCTGTGCTCCAGCCACCTTGTGAAGTGGGTTGGGATTGTCCCTGGATACTTGACCGCCCCGTTCGAAGGCCTGTGCCAATACACGGGTTGTCAAAAGATCTAAGCTCTTCCTGCAATCTATCGTACTCCTCATTTACTTCCCATAATTCTCGATTGACATATGCTAATTCTATCATCCTTTCTTCTTGTATTTGTTGAGCTTGAACGAGTTCTCTGGTTGAGTTGGGAGAGTCTGGCGATAGGATTGGTGAGTGGATGATGGGAGTGATGCTGGGTACAAGGCAAGACGACAACGGAGATAGTGGCGATATGGTACACCCAGGTGATGGTGTAGTGGCACTTGATTGGCTGCCCCCAGACCTAGGAACAGCAATAAATGGAAGCGAACTCGTAAATTCGCTAGAAACTGATGAAAACTTGTAATTAAAATTTGTAATAGCACTCATAATGACCTCATTTTTTTATTAAGTTAATTTTTTATTATAATCCTTATTAATACATATGCTTCATGCCGTTGATTTTTTTTGTTTATTGCATTCATTGTATCATAAATGCACAGTTATTCTTGATAAGAGTTTTCAGGTGAGCTCGTTAATGCCATGGTTACAAGAGCTGCTGCTGACAGGAGTAGTACACGCACTACTGCCTTTGTCCTCGCAATCCCCTGAGCACTTGGCAACAAGCTATGCGTGATACGATGGAGAACTCCACCTATACTCCAGCTACCTTGTGAAGTGGGTTGGGGTTGTTCCTGAATACTTCGCATTTGTGTCTGCAGCTTCGCTTTGTTGCTTTGAAAAACAGCAAAACGCCCCGCAAGAGGTATGAGAGGGCCTGTACCCTCGCGCAGGTTCCTATAACGCTCAAGTGTATTCTCCTCCGTTCGGCACTCATCTCTTAGGCCGATTAATTTTTGATTGAAGCTTGCTGGTTGTATGCGCCTTGCTACACATGCTGCTTGAGCCTCAGCGAACTTTGCGATTGATTCGGGAGATTCTGGCGATAGGGGTGATAACCGTACGTATTTGGGAGTGATCGGAGTGATGGGAGTGATGGAGGATGCAAGGTGAGGCGACGACGGAGTTGGAGTTAGTGGCGATATGGTAAAGCCAGGTGATGATGAGGTGACCCCTGTTTGGTTGCCCCCAGACCCGGGAACAGCAATCAATGGAAGCGAACTCATCGATCCGCTAGAAACTGATGATGTGCTAAAAAAATTCATAATGACCTCATTTTTGTATTTTTGTTAAGTTAATTTTTTATTAACATCTATCTCGCTGCCTACCTTACTGCACAGCTTAGTTTATCAATGCAACCACTATGCACTACAGCACATAGAATTCTTGAAGACTGAAAGATCTTCCCTTGACTCAAGTCAACTAAAGGTCTGTACCAGCTTCCAAATGGAATTAGGTTGATAACACAATAATCTAAATAACTATTGTACCACAACACTGATATAGCGTCAATGACAAATAAAAATTATTTTTAATACACGCGATATTGTTGCCTGAAGGGCAACAATTGCAACAGCCCAGGGCAACGCCCTGGGTTAAACGATCACCACCCTCATGTTGCCTGAAGGGCAACAATTGCTAATCCCCAGGACGTTGCCCTTCCATATAACAAGGACCTCTGGTTTTTCCTGAATCCAAGTCCCTGTGGTATTAACTTAAAGAAACTTGTAACCAATCAGGGCCTCGCCACGGTAGTGGCGAAATTGCAGCTCTAGCCCCGCGTGCAGTGAAGGCCGCGCGCGTCGCGCTACGGCCTGCGTGGAACATCATACTTTACTACACATCTTTGATAGCGTCGTAAACCCAAGGCTGGAATGGTGTCAATGTAAAGAAACTTGTAACCAATCAGGGCCTCGCCACGGTAGTGGCGAAATTGCAGCTCTAGCCCCGCGTGCAGTGAAGGCCGCGCGCGTCGCGCGCGGGCCGAGCGGAACGTGGGGTTTATGAGGCATCAATAAAAACAGAGCTGCGGCAGCAGCGAAACCGCAGCGAAACCCATTTGTGTTTGACATAATTGTGGTGCGCGTAGCGCATAACCCGCTGGCAGCGTGGGGTTTATGATGGTGGTTGCTGCGGTTGCTGCGGTGGAAAGGAAAAACTGGTAACCGAGAGAGGAGCGGTCGTTGATGTATATGGCTGCGCCGTGGTTGACATTGGCCTTGAAAATGAAAATGGCATAGCGCTCGTGATGCAATAATTTAATGTATTGACCACACCTTGTAATGAGTCTTGTACTTGCTGCCGCTGCCCTGTTGTAAGTGGCTGCTGTGTGCTTGCCGCTGTATTGATTTGCTGCAGTAAAGGGCTTTGACCCTGTTGAAAAGATTGGATTAAATTATTTTTTTGCTCTTGTGTAAGATTGCCTGTCATTCTCGCAATCCTCTCATTTATTTGAGTCAGTAAGGTTTCGCCTACCTCGCTCAGACGCGCACGAACTTCTGGTTGCGTCAAATACAGTGCTGCGCCTATTGTCATCCCGATGACACTATATTCTGCGGTGGTGATAGCCACATTCTCAAGAATACGAGCTATTAAGGGACGAAAGGCAGGATTCATAGTACTATTTGCAAAATAATGCCATAAGGTAGGAGCCGCAGCGCTGAGACCTGAGAATGCTCCTAACAACATACCAGTCCCCCCTCCAACAACTGTAACGTGTCTTGCACTCAAAGTACTTACTGGACGCACGCCTTCACCTTGTGGAGGTAAAATCCTACTCACATCTATCGTTACCGCCTGCTGACCCTGCCCCCGTATGCCAGATGGACCGGACAATCCTGGTGTTGGCAACACTCGAGCGCGCCTCGGCCCCTTCCGACGCGATACTGTCATCTCTGGCAACTCTGATACTGGTTTTCCTGTTACCATTGGTGTGGAACTATCTGATATGTTAGACATAACTCCCTCTTTTATATATTATATTTTTTATTGCATATTAACCCAACCAGCTTCTAAACAAATCCCAACCTTCTGGCACGGGTACTGCAGGTTCTGCATTAATTTCACGACATAACCTCACATTCTCTAAGGTATTTTGCGCTCTCATGCGAGTTGGAGGCCACCAAGAATTAAGATCTATCGTAGCTTCGGCCTCCATCCTGTCTAAGTTTTCAGGAGTCCACTCAGCCCCAAGTTCTGCTTCACAAGTTGTTCTAGTTACTCCCAGATCTAACGAACGAACAGCCTCAAGTCCGCTTTGTGGTGATGAAGCAGGCAGTGTGGGCTGCGCTGTCACGGTAGTAGTTGTTGGCAATGCAGTTGCTGTCTCTGGCAATGCCATAGCTGTTGATGGAACCCCTCGGCTTGCTAGTGCGTTATATATAAAACCTCCACCGAGAATCATCAACGTCCCCACTATTACTGTTTTAACAACCGTGGGCACAGATGGCCACTGCCTTGGCTCAGATGGTGGGGTTGTAGGCTGCGCGACTGCTATAGCGACTACGCTGGATGCTAGAGCAAGGTTTGCTTGTCGCACTGTCTCGAGCTGTACTGGAGTTGTTACTGGTACTTGTGATGGCAGAGCAGATACAGGGGTTGGGCTAACAGCCACTGTTTCTACCGGCGCTCTAAGTGTGGATATGGGAGTAGCTGGATGAGGAGTGGTGAGAGTGCTTGTTTCGGTTGGCTCAGGAATAGTAAGGGGAGAAAGCTGGCTAATAAATTGTCTTTGCCGTTCGTCAGCTTCAAATCCCTGCTGAACGGTCCTCAGCTCATTAACTGCGTCCCCTATCAAGTCACTATGATCACGTTGTGGATATAGTTGTACAGCTACCAGCACGCGTTGCACTGCTTGATGTGCTGCTGAGTAATTTTCGGGAATCAACTCAAGTATCTTCATTAAGCCTGGAACGAATAAATCACGCCTTGACAGTCCCTCCGCCATAGCTAAAAACCAAAATATTACCTCAAAATCGTCAGATTTTAATTGTTGCGGCTGTAACTGTGACAATTCGGAACTAGCATCCGTTGCCAAGTTCTGTTCTAAACGATCTAAGGCTGCGCTCGAAGCAGCTGCTACCTGACGCGCCTCTGTTATTAAGTCTTCTGCGTCTTGCTGAGTTTGTTGTGCTTGTGATCGGAGTGTAGCTGCGTTCTTTAGGGCGTTATCAACTGCAGCTATGCTCTGCTGCACTGCTTGCATTGCTTCGGATACAGGAGCTGGAGTGATGGGACGAATCATTGTAGGTGCAACAGTAGGAGTGGATGGCTGTACAACTGATGGCTGCTGCTGTGTGGTGCTTACTGGTGCTGATTCACGCTGCACACGCAATGCCGCTGCTTGTTCCCTTAACGCCTGTGCCTCCACCAGAGCCCTTTGTGCATTTTCAGCACTATTTCTGATAGCAATTAAATTCGTGTTAATTGCGGCAATGCTACGTCCTGTTTGTGCATTCCTCGCCTCAATACTACTTACACTGCTTTTTAATGCACGAATTTGCCGTCCTAATGTTTCTAGTTCTTGTCTCCTCGCCTCACTTTCCTGTCTCGCAGCCTGCTCTGCTACCCATGCCGCTGTTATACCAGTTGAAGCCGGAGCAAAGTGCTCTGCCAGGGCAAGCTGCTGCTGGACCGCTATCAAGGCCGTCTTTGCATTTGTTATCAATGCACTGTGATTGCCTTGTGGCTGTGCTTGCACTGCACTCATTAGGTCGTACACTGCTTGGCGTGCCACCGTCCTGTCAGCTGGAAGTAAGTTATAAACATGTCGTAATGTTGGCTCTGAAAGCGACTCGGACATATTAAGAGAAGCATATATTGGATCAAAATTATTTGACCTTAACTGACCTATTTGTGCTACGGCTTGCCTGATTCTTGACTCATTCTCTGTTAATGCAGCATAAAGCCCGTCTGTCATTGCGCTAACAAGCCCGGAGATTGGTGGCCGTGTTTGGAGAGCGGTGCTTTGAAAAGTGTGAATCCTATTCCAGACGCTTTCGGGTAATGCGTTTCTCGGCATACCCTGCACTATCTTGCTCAGTGGGGTTTGAAGAGGCTGTAGGTCCATAAATGATGATAAGTCGGTACTAGGCAGTAGTTCAAGTAGAGATACTAAGGCGGCAACTTCTGAGCGCTGTAAAAAACGGCGTCCTTCTCTTAACTCCGTATCTGCATAAATCTCATTAACCTGGTCCACTATCGCGGCAATCCTCTCTTGCCTAGCAAGCTGCTGTTGCACAGATCTCAAGGCAGTCTTTGCATTTGCTATCAATGCACTATGATCACCTTGTGGCAATGTTCGTACGGCATTAATTAAGTTTTGCACTGCTTGGCGTGCCGTTGTGCTATCATGAGGAAGTAGGTTACGAACAACAAGTTCGAGGTCAGGAATTGTGAGTGGTATATCAAGATATCTAATGATCACATCAAAATCATGTGAGCGCAAAGGAGCGCGCAAGTCACGCAGCTCTTCCAGAGCAATACGTTGTCGTAATTGAGGTGTAAGGTCTACTTGAGGAGGAGTCTCAGGAAGCGGTCCTAATGCTCGAGGAGCTGGTAAATTAAAAGCTTGTCTCGGCCTTGGCCGTTTAACGGGCACTTGCTGCCCTGCATTATCTATAATCGTCTCCAATTGTGATTGTAGTTGATCTTTAAAAGATGTGCATGAGTCTGGTAATTGATTTGCAAGATCGAAGATGCTTAATGCTATTGTGGCACGATCTATAGGAGGAGTAATGTTGTTTAGGGAATTGACCAAATGCTCGAGCTTCGAAGCAATGACCATGTCGGAAGGAGGCGGAGGTGCCAAAATGCGAATAGGAGGAGTGTCTCCTCCTATATTGAATTGGGTGTTGTATATGTTTCGGAGAAAATTATTAATAAGCGGATCAGTACGCGTCGTCGTAGCTGGTGCCGTTGTTACCATTGGGAGCGGTTCTCCTAGTTGTACTACTACAGGAACTGCTTGCGGAAGTTCCTGTAGACTAACAGAAGGGATGTTGGGGGCTACTGCTACAGACTGGGAGGGTTGGGGTTGAGGAGTGGACTGAGGGTGTATGCGGCTTAATTGCCGCTGTACGGTAGTAGTAATTATGCGCCTTGAGTCTGCTGGTATGTTATTAAGATTTGTGTTAATTGCATTTGTTAATGCAGTTTGATTTTCTTGTGTAGCTTGTGTATTGCGAGGGATCGCATCCCAGATTGCACTAATTATCTCTTGTCGCTTTTTATGTGGGGTTAAATCCTGCCTGCTGTTTATTTCATTTATACTTACTATTTGCGATATAATAATATTATTAAAATCTACAGACATACTAACCTCTTTTTATTGTTTTTAATAAATAATTTGTTTTAAATTTTCATTCTGTAAGTCATGGTCTCAAATATCGTTTAGCGATTGCCTGCACTCTATGTTGGTCCTGAATTATCCTATACACATTCCGCTCTGCTAAAATATCATTTTGATAATCCCTAATCGTTGTATCTTCGTCTCTATCGGCGTCCACCTCGTCTTGAGAGGAGGACCGCCCAGGGTTTGCTCTGCCTTCAGCTATTGTTTGTGATGCGGCATTAATCCCACTAATCGCTGTATCGCGTATACTTTCTATAATAGTGTCAACTTCTTGCCTAGCTGTATTTGAACTGTCAAGAGCGTCTAGGTACGTATTACGGCAACTCGTTTCATAAGTTTCTGCTCCATTTAATGCTGCCCTCGCTGCATTTACTTCTTCACCTCTTTGTTTAAGAATCTCTAAAGCTGCTATGATTCCATTACTAGTAGATACAGCTGCTACAGCATCCCAAGCCGCAATAAGCACTTGCTGTGCTATTCGTAACGCTTGAGCTTTTGTAATCGTCTCTTGTTGAGCTGCTAGTAACTGCTGATGTCCATCGCTAACGGCAGAAGCCGCCTGAACCATCCGCTCTGCCCTCTGTGGTAATGACTGTACGGCTGCTTGTTCCCCTTCGGTGAGCGCTTCAGAAAGTGTATTGTTAGCATTATTTTTCGCTGATGCAGCGTCATGTGTTATTGTTGATACATCAGCAGCACTACCTAAAGTAGCCTGACTCGCATATTGAGCACTCTCGAGATCACGCGCAGCTGCTTGCTCCGCTTCACTCGCTTCTTGCTTCCTTCGCTGTTCCTCTTGCACCACATAACTTCTCAGTCCTGGCTCTCCAGTAACATGCAATTGCTGATCACATAAAGATCCACGGGCAACATTGACTTGATTTACTGCTTGTGCGCGCTGAGTCTCTGCGGTATTAAACGTATTTCTCAATCTTTCCCATTCTTGAGTTGAGGTAGATGCAGGCGCGTCTCGAATTGCTACAGCTGCAGTTCGTACTGTTTGCAAAGCTGCTTTTAATTCTACTGCTGCTGTATAAAGAGCTGCCGCCGCGTCTTGAGCAGGGCCAGTCGTGACATTTCCGGCGCGAGCAGCAAGCACTGCTGTAGCTTCTACAGATCCCAGCTCAGATCGTAGTGTGTCCAAGCTATTCTGAGCTGCGGTGCGTGTTACTTCAACTGCCATAGCATCATAATCCTCTGATACAACAGTCACCGAAGCAGATGCAATAGCGATATCTTCGACTGAAAGGGGTAATAGCGACATTAGCATAGCTGCAAGAGCTCGCGTTTGCGGATTGGAGTCTAATTGACGCATTACCTCGTCTACTATTTCACGTTGACGTGGCCGTATTTGGCCCAAATCACGCCATGCACGTGCTATAGCTTGAATATCGTTCTGTTGTAATAGTGAAAAATTTAGTTTTTTAGGAAGTTGTGCTCCACTTCGAATATGCGCTAGGATGACATTTCTCACAGTCGCCCCTGAAGGGATATCCATTGAAAGTAAATTACTGTAGATTCTTTTCAATGCTTGTTTTGTTGACTCATTCCTCGCATTCGTTATTGCTTGTGTTATGTGGCCTCTGGCTTGTTGTAAAGCACCCTCTTGGGTATCAGAAGGTTTATTAATCGTTTTAGGCCGCAATACCATACCTCCTACTGTAAGGCCACGTGTAATGACTTTCTTCGCTACAACTTCAAGTGTTGTATTAGAAAACCATCGCAATACATTTGGATCGATAGCGTTATTCGCTATCTGTGTCACTATCTCATCAGTAAGTGCACTCGTAGTAAAATTACGCATTCTTGCCCACATAGCTCTCCCCATCCCCGTATACCATGCGGGTGAAGATGAAGCTTGGGAATTTACATTCGGCGAGGACATATATTACACCTT
>JABDDE010000053.1:13299-13664 GCA_013287775.1 Chlamydiota bacterium | reverse complement strand
CATACTGTAGGAGGGGCTATGAGACCATCTCAGTTTATAGGGCGTGAAGCCGAAATAACAAGGCTTAAAGGCCTGCTAGATAAAAAAAGTGCAAGCCTTATTGTTGTCAGAGGAAGAAGACGTATTGGAAAAAGCAGACTCCTTGCTGAGTTTGGAAAAGAAATGAAAAGCTACTTCTTTTCCGGCAATCCTCCAATTCATAAAACGACGGCTCAAAAACAGCGTGATGATTTTGCACGTCAGCTGGAACGAGTGGGTATTCGTGATGCTAAGCCAGATGATTGGAGTGATCTCTTCTGGTGTCTCTCCAAGAAAACTAAAAAAGGACGAGTCCTGATTGTATTCGATGAGATTTCATGGATGGG
>JABDDE010000053.1:0-13289 GCA_013287775.1 Chlamydiota bacterium | reverse complement strand
GTTTCTCTCAAGCCGATGCCTGGCTGAAGGCACATAAACAAGAATTTTTTAGGGCACCTAAAAACTGCTTGGGATATGTATTTCAGCAAAAATCCCCACTTAATTATAGCACTTTGTGGATCGGTCTCGTCATGGATTGAAAAGAACATCCTCAGTAGTACCGGGTTTTTGGGAAGAATTACCTTAGATCTTGTTCTTGAAGAGCTCCCATTACAGATCTGTAATGCCTTCTGGCATCCAAAAGAAAAGCGAATAACACCTTATGAAAAATTCAAACTTTTGTCTGTAATAGGCGGTGTCCCGTTTTATTTGGAACACATCAAATCAAATCTGCCTGCAGAACGAAATATCCAGGATCTCTGCTTTTCTAAGGGAGGATTGCTTGTGCGGGAGTTTGATGAGATATTCTCTGACCTTTTTTCTCGTACTAAAGCAAGACATAAAGAAATTGTCCTCTGCCTTGCTAATGGTCCAAAAGAGCTTGTGCAAATGTGCGACGAATTAGGAAAAAGTCTGGGTGGGATATTTAGTAAACATTTAGATGAATTGATAAAGGCAGGCTTTGTAAAAAGAGACTTTACATGGGATCTAAAAACTGGGAAAGAAGGAAAATTGAGTCGTTATCGACTCAGTGATAATTATCTGCGTTTTTATTTGAAATATATAGCTCCTAATCGTTCTACCATTGAAAAAGAAGGCTTTTCTACTTTAATAACCCAACTTCCAGGGTGGGACAGTATCATGGGATTACAGTTCGAGAATCTTGTTGTCCATAATCGAAAAACTCTCTGGAAGATGCTAGGGATCTCTCCAGAGGAGATAGTCACGGAAGGGCCGTTTTTTCAGAGTCACACAACCAAGCACGCCGGATGCCAAATTGATTATATGATCCAAACTCGCTTCCATAATTTGTATGTATGCGAGATTAAGTTCTCTAAAAGTCCAGTTGGCATTAAAATCATTGAAGAAATGGAAGCCAAGATAAAAAATTTAAAAATTCCAAGAAACTGCTCTGTCAGACCTGTGCTTATCCATGTCAATGGGGTAGAAGAAAATGTGTTGGATGAAAGATATTTTGATAAAGTAGTCGATTTCGGCCAATTACTAACGTAACATCATGTGCGAATTTTCCAGAGGAAAATTTGCACATGATGTTACTCTAGATTATGGTAGACCGCATCGACATCGTCGATATTTTCAAGCCACTCGATAAGCGCCATATTGGCCTTGGCATCTTCTTCACTGCATGCTATCCACGTCTTTGGAAGCATTTCAATCGAGGCATCACTGCAAGGAAGGCCGATTTTTGTAATTGCCTCTTTTACCTGGAGTAGCTTTGTAGGGTCACAGGTGATGATGTAGGCGCCCTCATCCTCATCGGAAAAGTCTTCCGCACCAGCATCAGTGACGGCAAGAAACAGCTCATCCTCAATGGTAGGTGTTTTCATGCCACCTGTTTTAGGAACCGTAATCACACCTTTTCTTTCGAAATTAAAAGAAACTGCCCCTGGGTGGGCAATGGTGCCGCCACGCTTATTGGTAGCAATGTGAATTTCAGAAGAAATACGGTTTCTATTGGTGGTCATCACGTCGGCAATAATACCCACCCCCCCATAGCCATAGAGCTCATATTGCATCTCCTCATAGGCTTGTTCATCACTTGATACCGCTTTTTTGATGAGACGCTCAATGTTATCATTGGGGAGGTCTGCATCCTTTGCCTTCTGGATTGCTAATCGAAGACGCGCATTGCCCTTCGGATCTGGACCGCCAAGCTTTACCGCCGTAATAATCTCTTTGGATGCGCGGCTAAAAAGCTTGTTCTTGACGAGATCCGCTTTCTCTTTTTTGCGTTTAATATTTGCCCACTTACTATGTCCTGCCATATCATATTTTCCCAAAAAATTCTTGTTTATGTGCCTTCAGCCAGGCATCGGCTTGAGAGAAACCCTGAAATGCTTTTTCGCGCTGTTTGAATTCCTTGTTATGAATATGGTGTCTGCCCGTTGCATCCACATAACTCGGAACTGCGGCATGGAGCATCTCATGAAATACGATGAAGTCGATCACATATCGAGGTACCTTCTCGGTATCTAATAACCGATGAATCTTAACCAGCTTTAGCGCATCGTAATAGAGCCCAAGTGATAGCCGTACGCGCGCTGTGCGCCTAGTCTCTCCAAACCATGTAATCCCTAATTGCAGCTCAGAATTAAAATATTTTCTATTAATTTCAGCATAGAGTTTTTTTAGATCGTACACTGTGCCAGCTGTAGATAATAAGTGTGGAGGAGCGCGATGGGAATAGGTAAAGCGCGGGCGCATTTCCTCAATAAAAGCCTTTACTTCGGGCGCGAGGACCCTACTCTGACGGGTAATATAGCGCGTGAGTGCATTTCCAATAGCGGCAGGAGCCGTCAGAAACATACGATGCATGGAAACATGTGTCTGCTTAGGTCCGAAGCGCACGCTCATCATTGTATGACGGTTATCATTGATGCGTACTTGGATCTTCTTATCCTTTTGCAGCTCTTGTAAGTATTCAGGAACGATGTGCATAGCGCACCTACGATACCATAGAAGGGAATATTCTGTACAATGAAAAACCAAAAATAACACGAACGATTGCAAAAAAACTGCCATATCGGTACAGCAATTCTCGCTAGGAAAAACGTAAGTGCCTTAGTATCAGCGATTAAAGGAAATTTTACTGAAAAAATTGTGTTGTCGTCAAGCCTTGATAACCAGGATAGTACACTATTTGGTTTCTATAGCTGCATCTCCCTTCCCTCAGTGAGGGAAGGGAGATGCAGCTATAGAAACCTCTCCATAAAGATCCGGCCAACATAACGCCCAGGCTCTTTAATCCAATGCGTCTGCCTGCCAAACTCACGGAATCCCATGCGCTTATAGAGACGTATGGCAGGGTTTTCCGCATACACCTGTAAATGCAAAAGCTCAATATTAAATTTTTCTTTTGCAAGTCGCATCACACTTTTTATGAGAAAGCTGCCAATGCCACGATTTCGAAATTCAGGAGCTACAATAATGCCGAATTCTGTTTGATGCAGGAGTTTTTTATATGCCTGCAAAAACAGGGTAATGATCCCACAGGGCACACCGTCCATTTCCGCGGTAAGGCTAGAATGGATACGATAAAAAGAGATCCATCGTTTTGTCGCATCATCAATCTCAGCCTCTCCTGTCATAGGAAACCAAGAGGAAACCGAAGGGTCCGATAGCCATCCAAAAAGATGCTGGGCATCTGAAAGCTCAGTGTACCGAATAGTAAGGCCTGAAATTTGCCCTTCATCACCTTCTAATTTCTGTCCATTGGCAAGCTCTTCTAAAAATTTATAGTCGTCCATCACACTCCTCCAAATTCCTTTAAATAGGCGTTGACAAAAGGATCAATATCCCCGTCCATGACTGCCTGTACATTTCCTATTTCTACCTTAGTTCGACTATCTTTGACAAGAGTATATGGCTGAAAAACATAACTTCGTATTTGACTACCCCAGGCAATTTCCTTTTTCTCCCCTCCAATTTCCTCTATCTGTTTTTGCCGCGCCTCCAGTTTGAGCTCATATAACTTAGACTTAAGCATCTTCATACAGGCTTCGCGGTTTTGTGGCTGACTACGCTGCTGCTGGGAAGCGACAATAATACCCGTAGGGATATGGGTGATACGTACTGCTGAATCGGTTTTATTGACATGCTGTCCACCGGCTCCCGATGCCCTATACGTGTCTACACGAATATCCTCAGGGCGGACCTCAACAGAAATATCATCCGTAATCTCAGGAGTGATGTCCACGGCCGCAAAACTCGTATGGCGGCGTGCATTACTGTCAAAGGGCGAAATACGCACAAGCCTATGCACCCCTTTCTCAGCTTTCGCATAGCCGTAGGCAAAGTTGCCAATAATGCGCATAGTAGCACTTCTCAGGCCTGCAGAATCCCCTTCTAGGACATCAATCATCTCTACTTTCCAGCCACGCTTGGTTGCCCACCGCTGATACATCCGCAGCAGCATCTCAGCCCAATCGCATGCCTCTGTTCCACCTGCCCCTGCATTCACACTCAAAAAACAGTTCTTTTTGTCGAGTTCATGAGAGAGCATTTTGCGAATTTCTAGCTGAGAGAGCTCTCTATCAATTGCTTCAAGCTCTATAGCAAGTTCATTCAAAAAAACAGCATCTTCTACAGCCTTGGCCTCAGGATAGAGCGCCTGAACATCCTTCAGACGCCCTGTCAGTGCCTTGTAGGGATCAAGCCATGATTTTAATTCATTGACTTCTGTAATGGTTTTTTGTGCAGCCTCTTGGTTGTCCCAAAATATCGAGGCTTCCATCAATGCTTCAAGATGTTTAAGCCGTTCTTCTTTGACAGCTAAGTCAAAGATACCTCCACATATGAAGGAGTCGTGCATCTATTGCTTGTATAGTCTCGTTCATATTACCCTCCAGTAACTGGATATTCTCGTTGAAACTTCTCTTCATAATGCTGTGCCCCTTTAAAGTAAAGGAAAGAAGCAGCAATACCGACAATTGAAGCAATAATATGAAGAGGTTTTGGGGCTATAGCATACAGACCAAGGTTTACACAGGTCTCTAGGGCCGTTGCGATGCCAAATCCCCTACACATGATGCTCGTCGTTTCGAGGTCTAGAAGATTTTGATTTGTGCTTAAGTCTACAATCACAGTAATCGCATGTATTGCCCAAATAGCCAGCTGCACTGGCGGCGGAGCAAGAAAATAAATAGCTATGAGTATTGTCGACTCAAACACTTTCTTAACCGCATACACAACACCACGAAGGCATGGTGGTGCATTATCCACAATATTTGATATTCGACTAAATTGATCCGAAATACCTCTATAGGTCATTTCGGCTATATTTATAACCGGTTTGATAACCGTATTTGCGACAAATTGCAAAGGTTGTACCATAACTGTTGCTCCTTTATATTATTGAGTTACACGCCGACTAGTATACTCATCTTGGGGAGTTTCCAGCAAGATCGGTGATAAACGTTTCCCAATCAATAAGTTTGCCAGGGATATGAAGCTCCTCCGAGGCTGCTTTGAGAGCCCGTTTTTCGCGCTCCAGCGTTGCAGGATCTTCTCCATCCCATACCACTTGAATGAGTTCACAACTTCCCTGTTTATCCTTTGTAACAAAATCTATTTCATATCCATCGTTAGTTATGTAATAAAACACACTTTTGCCCTGACGACGCAATGTGAGGTATATATGATTTTCGAACAATTTACCTGTATTAGTTGAAACATTAAAGGTATTAGCACACACAAGTCCAGGATCTATAGCATATATTTTTTTCGGTGCAAGTTCCATGCGTCTCAGGGACTCGGTAAAGAGCGGCACAGAAAACACAAGAAATGCGTCCTCAAGATAGTCAAGATAAGAATAGAGTGTATCTTTTCCCACTTTATGCCCCTGACTTTTACAGTGATTATAAAATTTGTTAATGGAAAAAGGCGCACCGCTATTTTTGAGCAGGAAATAGATAAAATACTTTAAAAGAGTGACATTCGTAATGTGATGGCGCTCAACAATATCACGAAAAATAACCGTTTCTACATAGCTCTGAAGCATTTCTAGGCGCACTGTAGGCAACATTTCTTGCACGCCTGGAAAGCCGCCCATGGAAAAATAGTCGAGCAAGAACTTCCGCTGATGATCCAGCATGCGCCTTCCAACAGGCTTTTCAGGGGGTGGTAGGGCATGAGCGCATAGAAATTCTGTGTAGTTATAAGGCAAAATTTCGATGGCAATAGAGCGGCCTCTGAGTGACGTCGCAATCTCTTTACTGAGTAGCTTCGAGGATGAGCCTGTCACATAGATCTGTATTTTTTTTGTATCCAAGAGCCTCCGAAGCACTACTGACCAGTCATCTACGTTTTGTACCTCGTCGACAAAGAGATAGCAGCACTGTTCATGATGCTCGGGATACAATGTGTACCAGGCATCTATCATCTCTCCCATGGTCTTGTAATCGAGGGGCAATATCCTATCATCCTCAAAATTCACATAAAGTATGCGCTCAAGCGGTATTCCCTCTGTGAGCAGCTGGCGTATGGTTTGAAACAAAAAGTAGGTCTTCCCAGACCTTCGCATGCCAATTGCCACACGAATCATGTTATGCACTTCCGGAAATGCATACTGTCGTGGTACTAATGTGGGTAGAGCGCTAATCTGGGCACGAAATTCTTCTAATAATGTTTGCACAATGCGTAATATATCCTTCTCCATAAGTATAACTATAGCATTTCCTTTCCTTATGCGCAAGGATAATTAGTCTTTTTGCGGTTAGGGGATTACTGAGATGCGTTGGTGGGGAAGGCCTGGGGGAATTTTTTACAGGGAGAGCTACAGGAGAGAGCTTGTCAGAGGCGTGTGGGGTGCTTGACGCGTTGGTGAGAAAGGTCTGGGCAGTTTTTTTACAGGGAGAGCTGCAAGAGAGGGCTTACAGAGAGAGCTTGCCAGAGGCGTGTGGGGTGCTAGAGGCATGGTTGGTTAAGGTCCAACGGTGTCAACTTAAAGAAACTTGTAACCAATCGGAACCGAGCCACGGTAGTGGCATACGCATCAGGCTAAGGCCACGGCCCTGTAAATCCCTGATTTGGTAAATTTTTTTACCACAGAGGACACAGAGCGCACAGAGAAGTTTGGGGTATTCGATGCATTTTTCCACTGAAAGTGGAAAAGTCCAAGCATATAAAAATCGATTGGCAAATTTATTTGCCATGCGATTTTTATATGTTTGGACTTCAGCGAGCATACGCTCGTTGAAAATGCATCTTTGGCGCTTCTTATAAGTCCATAATGATCCCTCAGCTTTCTCTCTAATCTCCCCACTGCCCAGACCTTACTCACCAATGCATCTAACACCCCTGACGCCTCTGACAAGCTCTCTCTGCAAGCTATCTCCTGTGGCTCTCCCTGTAAAAAAAAGCCCCTACACCTTCTAACTGCCAAAACTCTAAGACCCTGCGTCATCTCATCAGGATAAGATCAGGCCTGTTAAGATCAGCCCTAGACAAAAAAAATAATTTGCTTTATAATTAACGGAAACAAATATAAAATACACGGAGGTTTCTATGTCAATTTCTGTTAACGATCGCAATAATATAGTTAATTCTATAACCATATCGAGTGTTTCACCCATGACAACCGAACCCGTTCAAGTTTCTCTTGCAGAGCTAGCAAAGCAAATACAGGATGCCATGGCCTCGGGAGATCTTCAGCGCTTCCAAACACTTTTTCAAGATCCGCGCGCCCGTTCAGATGATGTATTTCAGAAAATAGATGGTTCTGCTTTACAATTTCTTCGCTGGCAGGAATTGGTCATTCCTTCCCCAAATTCCACTTCCTTTCTAGAGCGATTTAGAGAAGCTGTTGCACAAAGAAATACCACAACGCGTTTTACTGATTTTTTGTCAGAAATTGAGCTCGAGGATTTCGAGCCATTATTAGCATACTGCCAAATACCTCAACCACTTACTGCCACCGATTCCCTGAATTCCTTACGAGCACAAATCGAATGTATACGTCGGATTAAACAGTTCGCCCGCACTGAACCTTACCAAGAGAATCAGTTCTCTACATTCGTGCGCTCCTTGCTCACCACTATGCCTTTACACGATTTGCTTCAGTGTTGTGAAGTAACAATGAGGAGAAGTTCTTTCTTCGAAAGACCGGTTGAGCAAATAACAAGAGCTATTCACATCTTCCCCCAAGTCCAATCACTTATTACGAACAATAACATTAATGACATAATAGAAAATCAGAATATTGATGAAATTGCAGTTCTTTGTTGCCGCACTGGCTCGTCACAACCATCCGCTGAACTGCAATGCGCCATGTGCTGCGCGGCACTCAGAAATTTGGAAAATACATTGAGCTCTCCATCATTATCTGCCACACAACGAACAATGACCACTAAGAAAAAAAACGAAGTTATGTTGCGCCTGTTTACCATTAACAAAGCAAATAGCAAATTATTTTCTACCTACATGGACAATATCTCAAGAGCGACACCCAATGCTGATGCTGCAGTCATTGATTCAATAAAGAGCGCACTACAATTTTTCTTACTAGTAGATTCAGGAAACTGGGCAACACTGTTACAGAGACGGCAGAGCTCGCCTGCAGAATTTGAACGGTATTGCACCAAGTACCATGCGATATTTCAGCTTGAAGTTTCTGCACAGGACACCATAGACTTACTGCAGGCCATCAAGTCGATACCTCAATCATTATTTGAGCAGACATATTCCTATTTTACTAATATCACAAGCCAAAATGTTACCCCTACAGAGGCATTGCGTGTTGCAATCTGTATTACCACCCATCTGATGCCCCCATATAACTGGTCTCGATTTCACAATGCGCTTGTTGAAGAAAACTTTTCCGATAATGCCATCGCTAGCCTTATTACATTTATGCAAAACATGCCCCTATCCGATTCTACCATTTCAGAGCAGCGAACCCATATTCTTGAACACTACCAGCAAATCCAGCAAAACATACAACAAAATTATCGTGGCATAGCTATGGAGGCATTATCCACAGTAATTATCACAGCATACGAGCTACCAAAAATAAGTAATGTGTACCAAACTGTTCTCTCTTCTCAAGGAGAAACTACAATACAAGTACATGAGCAATCTATTTCAATGATTCGTGAAGGTGATAAACTCTATATACCTTCTCGGAAACTTGCTGGCGGTTTGAAAAAAGTGTTTCGTACTGTTCAATTTGCTATACCTTCAAATAGCTCTTCGTTATCATTAACAGCTCCACAAAGAGGACCTGTGGCTTTGACACAGCGCATAGGAACAGATCTCCTAGAGCGTAATATTTACTATGGCCAGCGATTAAATGGAGCACCTCACGTAGTAACAACGATTTCTGTCCAAGTGCTTACATCTCCTCAACAAGGTGCTAGAGGATATTTTTTCCTTGAAAGCTGTGACCAGGATCTGGCACATGCTATTCCGGAGGGAGTATCTTGCACAGTAGTTATTGAAAAATTAAAATTATTTAAACAAGCATTGCTTGGAGTGCAATCTATGCATGAGCGAGGTTTTGTCCATAGAGATATTAAAGCAAACAATTTTCTAGCTCATGCTACTGAACAGAGAATAGATATTCGTATAACCGATTTTGATCTGACAGCCGAAGCACAAGATGTTACCCAAACGAACAGCCAGACTTGTGGTCCTATCAAGCCTCGGATTATGTCCCCTGCTTTCCCCTTTGCAACAGATATATACCAATGTGGGGCACTGCTTGCACATATATATGATAGCAACTCTGCACTATACGCTGCCTTACGCACGAGTGGTTATAGCAATGCATTTACAAGACCGAGGCTGCCTCATGAAACTGAGGATACAGACTTGCGCATATATGCACCAGAGGCACAGCTAGCCCGAGCCCAACAAGCCATTGAGAGCGGCAGTACTACTGCTGAGCAGCGTGCAGAATTGGAAGTATATACACTTATAAGCCGTTTGTGTGCACTCGAGCCAGCTCAGCGTCCGACAATTGGAGAGGCCATTTCCCTCACTAGCGCTGCTATAGCGAGATTAGAGCAGATACAGACTGCTTGATGACGTGCAAAACGTATTTGCAAATTGCAAAAAATACCATCCAATGGTATACTCCAACCTATGAAGCATTCTACTGCCCGATCACAGGAGATGACTTCACAGATCACGAATAACTTTTTATGATATACGCGGATTTTCCGTAGGAAAATCCGCAAGGGATAGCTATGAATGAACTTGTAGAATTTTTACAGGGTTTTAACATCCAGAATATTATCAGTATCGTCGTCATCGTCTGGTTTTTCTATCGCAGGTTAAACGATAAGATTACCGTGGTAAACGATAAGATTACCGTGGTAAACGACAGGATGACAGCAGTACAACAAGATATGCATAAGAACTTAGCTACAGTGCAACAAGATATGCATAAGAACTTGCAGGAACTTAGAACCGAGCTAAAAAGCGATATACAAAGCCTTAGAACCGAGCTAAAAGACGATATACAAAGCCTTAGAACCGAGCTAAAAGACGATATACAAAGCCTTAGAACCGAGCTAAAAGACGATATACAAGGTCTTAGAACTGAACTAAAAAGTGATATGCATAACCTTGAAACGGGATTAAAAAGTGATATGCATAACCTTGGGACAAGAATAACAGATGATATGCGTAATCTTGAAACTCGCTTAAAAAGTGATATGGAACATAATAGAAGTGAGGTCTCACAAGACATCAAAGAACTTAAAACTTCTGTTAACGATCTTGATAAAAGTGTGCGGTATTTAGATGTTCGTGTGGCTCGACTCGAAGGGTCATTTCAAGATAAAGATACTTCAAAAAAATCAGAGACAGAACGTAACGCCGCGTGATGCAGCCTAAAATATATACCGAAAACGAGCATAGCATACGTCAAGATGACATTGACCAAGATGCACTCGACATTATATTTCACTTAAAGAATGCAGGCTATACCGCCTACCTTGTAGGGGGTGGTGTGCGTGATCTTTTACTCCATAAAAAGCCAAAAGATTACGATATTTCCACATCGGCACGCCCTGAGGAAGTCAAGAGACTCTTTCAACGCCGATGCCTGCTCATTGGCAAACGCTTTCGCTTAGCCCATATACGCCACGGTAAGAAAGTTTTTGAGTGCGCCACCTTTCGTGCAGGCGATCTCGAGAACGCCTCCCTTATCGTCCGCGATAATCAATGGGGCAATGCCGAAGAGGATGTCCTCAGACGCGATTTTACTATTAATGCCCTTTTCTATGACCCCACCACCCGCACTGTCATCGATTATGTAAATGGCGTAGAAGATATTCGCCACAAAATCCTCAGAACTATCGGCGATCCTATGATACGTTTCAAGCAAGATCCCGTCCGCATGATTCGCCTTCTCAAGTTCCATGCCCGCTTTGGCTTTTCCATAGATCACAAAACTGAGCGCGCCCTCCATGCATGCAAGGAAGAAATCATGAAAAGTGCTCCAGCACGCCTTCTCGAGGAATTTTTTAAAATGCTCGAATCAGGTTATGCAAGTGCCTTCTTGGATCTTATGGCGGCATATGATTTTTTACTGATTCTCTTCCCGTGCTTTCACCACTTTTTATGGGGGCCTTCAAAAACGATTGCCCATGAATATCTGCGCGCAATTGATGACTTCCATAGAATCCGTCCAGCCCCCCTCCATCGCTCTATCCTCCTTGCGGCTATTGTGTTCCCCATTCTCGAGCAAGAACTGAACACACTCACGCAAGATCGTGGGCGGCCTCTTTCGATGCAAGATGTGCTGCACCTCTCAGAGACACTCCTAAATGGCATTGATACTACCTCATTTGCTCATTTCCCCCGTCGCCTTATGATGGGCGCACACCTTGTTACTACCAATCAATTTCGCCTTACACCCTTCAACACCAAGCCAAAATTCCATGGGCGCTTTACTAAAACCGAAGAATTTTACTACTCACTACAATTTCTTGGCATACGCACAAAGGTACGCCATGAACTTAAAGATATCTACGAAGATTGGAAAAAATCAGCAGGAAAGGCGTGAAGAGACATGTCATGTGCGAATTTCCTTCGGAAATTGCACATGGCAAAAATATTTTAACTCATGAAGAATTTTTTTGTTTTTGCTGGTGAAGCAAGCGGTGATCTGTATGGTGGGAGACTTGTGGCTGCACTCAAAAATCGCTTTCAAGCGAGCTCCTTTTTCGGTGTGGGTGGTCCTGAGCTCCAAAGCCAGGGGCTAACATCTCTTATTCCTATAGAGCAGTTTCAGGTAATGGGATTTTCCGATGTATATAAAAACCTGCCACGCCTTATTAAGAATTTTATCTCCCTCAAAAAAGCCTGTCTGAAACAAAACCCTGACGCCTGTATCTTCATCGACCAGCCAGCTTTCTCTATACGATTTGCACGAGCCCTTCGCAAGGCGGGCTATACAGGCAAGATCATACAAGCAGTAGCCCCAACCGTTTGGGCGTATAAACCACAAAGGGCGGCCATTATGGCCAAATATTTTGATCTATTGCTGCCGCTTTTTTCCTTCGAAGTCCCCTACTTTACGCATTATAAAGTACCCACCATCTGGACAGGACATCCCCTCATAGAATACCTACAACCTCCTACACAAAATGACAAAGACAAAAATATTATTTCTATATTTCCAGGAAGCAGACCCTCCGAAGTTGTAGCCAACCTCCCCATGCAACTCGAAGGCGTATGCCAATTTGCCGCAACAAGGCCAGGGTATTCCATTGCTATTTCTGTACATAGCGAAACTGTCAGGCAATGGATCGAGAAAGAAGCTAAGAATGCAAATAAAAAGTTTAATTTACAAATCAACCTCACTCCATTTGCAGAGCGGCATGACCTCATGCGGCAGAGCTGCATGGCGGTTGCAAAATCGGGCACTGTCACACTGGAATTGGCCCTTTCAGAAGTGCCCACTATTGTCACGTATCATCTATCGCCACTGAATCGTTTTATTGCAAAGCACTTTTTACACCTCAACCTACCCTATTACTGCATTGTCAATATTTTGAAAGGCAAGGAACTGTTTAAAGAATATATCGAACATCGCCCCTTACCAGAGGATATTGCGCAGACTCTTAGCCAGTTACAAAACGATGCTGCAGCCATCAGAAAAGAGTGTCGGTCGCTCAGATCAGAGCTTACGACATCAAAAGAGCCAAATAGAGTGCCAAGTAAAGTAGCAGCTGACGCTATAGTATCGATTCTATGATATCCAACCATGTCCTCATAAAGATCCTTGTAGCCCCTCTTCGCCTACTTCTTGCCCTCTACCTTCGGACCATGAGAATACAAGTTGAAGGCAGTGACGTATTTGCAACTGATACCCCCATGATTGTTGCGCTGTGGCACAATCAATTGTTGTTACTACCCCGCTTAATCAGGAAATACACACGGAGAAAGCAAATATTTGTTCTTATTAGTAAAAGCCGTGATGGCAACATCCCCTCAGCGCTTGCTGAAACCTATAAAGGGGTGAGCGCCATTCGTGTGGGGCATACTACCCGGCATGCAGCGCTCCTTCAAGCAATTCACGTGCTCCAAAACCCAAACAGCCTCCTTGTCATCACTCCAGACGGTCCAAGAGGGCCTGTGTATAGCGTAAAACCGGGCATGGCCTACATTGCTGCACAAAGTGGCGCCCCCGTGATTCGGTGCAACTGGAGCGCCTCTAA
>JABDDE010000052.1:10737-14113 GCA_013287775.1 Chlamydiota bacterium | reverse complement strand
GCCGTTTTAGGCCCAAAACCAGAGATGCCTGGGATATTATCAGATGCATCTCCCACAATTGCCAAAAAGTCAGCTATTTGCGATGGGGGCACGCCATAGAGCTCTGTTACCTTCTGTGCATCTATAAGCAAATTATCTTTGTGGGGATTGAGGAGCAGTGTTTTATTATCGACGAGCTGCGCAAGATCCTTATCTTGTGTAGAGATGTATATGCTTTCTACTTTGTCATGTGCCCACCTTACACAACTTGCGATGGTATCGTCGGCTTCTACGCCTGAACACGCAAGAGTGGGGATGCCCATGAGCTTGCAAAAACGCTCGGCCTCAAGCATTTGCTGGATAAGATCTGGTGGAGTTGGAGGCCTGTGCTTTTTGTAGTCCGCATACAGCCGAGATCGACTCTCTTTATTTGACGGTCCATCAAAAATGGCGACTACATAGGTAGGTTGAAAATCTTGCTTGAGCTTAAGCGTCGAGCGAATAAAGCCAAACAAGGCATTGGTTGCCTCGCCTTGTCTGGAGGAGAGCCCCTGAATGGCAAAATAGGCGCGGTATAAAAAGCCCGAGGCATCTATGAGGAGTAATTTTATCGTCATGTATTTATTTTCCTCCGGAAAATAACACATAACGATAAAACAAACTGCTTATTAGTCATGGGTTGTAGTCTGTTCTGGGACATACATGTATAAAAACTTGCCATACAACTTGTCTGAGAAAAGTGCTGGAAGCTTGAGTTCATGCGTCATCTTATTGGGAACAAGCGCCTGATTGCCGTCAAAGAGGTCTTCAAGCCAATTTTTATACCTCATTTCAACGACTTGGTATTCTTTTTCGATCCCCAAATCGGTGACCAATTTTAATAGGGATTCATCGATAGAAGATACGGTCCCGTCGATATAACCGAGCTTCAGCGCATTTTCGACTGGATAGATCTGTGCGCCCTGCTCGATTAAAGATTCTTTAGTGAGAAGTGGCCTTGCAGTGGATACTATGTCGACAAATGTTTTATACATCGATTCGGTAATGTATTGAAATGAAGCACCCTCATTCTCAGTCCAGGGACGAAATGGGTTCAGAGCATCCTTATTTTTTCCTGCGGTAATCGTCTTTGAGGCAATGCCCAAATGATCCATAAGCACTGAAAAGTTGAATATTGTTGGCAAAAGCACACCCACATGCCCTACTAAGCTCGCTTCTGTAGCATAAATTTTATCAGCTGCACAAGCTATGTACATACCACCTGATGCACAAAATCCATCGACATGAGCATACACTGGTACTTGAAGTCGTTTTTTATACTCCAAGAGGATGCGATAAATGCCATCAGAGTCCTCTACAGTACCGCCAGGTGTATTAATTCGAAGAAGCACTCCCTTTACTTGCCCCTGCTTCACATCACCATCTATCGTATCGATAAGCTCAGAACGGATTGCACTTTGCGTTAAATGATCCATCCCAATAACGCCATCAATCGCGATTTCTACAATAGTCGGGGTCGTATTTGAAAAGGGAGCCTGTTTCCAGTTGTGATCAGGCATAATCGTTGCAACGGTTGTCGGGCGTACTGTAGGAGGCGTTTTAAAGAGTGCACCGAATATGGCAAAGAAAATCACAATGCCAACACCTATCCCAATAATGCGAAACAGCATACCAAAAAAGCCGCGCACAATATCTTTAAAAATAGAATCTGAATTCATAAACCTCCGGATGAATAGTATGTTTTCGCCATGTACACTTCTCCGTCAGGAAAAGTCGCACATGGCGTTATAATATTTTTCTCTACCCAATTTTGCTGAAAATATATTATAATGCAAGTGTTTTGTATGTCATGTGCACTTTTCCTGAAGGAAAAGTGCACATGACAGAAATAGAGCATGGCGTGTGTGTTTTTATGTTTTTGTGGACTTTCGTCAATCTTATCAATGCTGAGGGTGCGTGGTTTATGCATGTGGTTGCCACACTTGCGACTGTGGCCGTAGGAACACATCTTTTAAAAAAATTACTATATCATATTGAACAGCGCCCTTCCTTGCCGGCCGTGCAGCGAGCTCTTTTAAAAGCTCTCATAACGCCGCTCGGCTATTTTATCTGGTTTACAACGCTTGCCTACTCTGTCAACATGATTACGGATCAATTTCTTACTGCACAATATATTGAGGAGCTGAAAATTGCCTTTAGAGTAGTTGCAATACTAACCATTGCCTGGTTCCTTATGCGCTTTAAGAGCAATATGTTCAAGCATATGGATGCTAACATGGATACAGGCACACTCCACAGCCTTTCCAAGCTTGCAACGGTAATTATTATTATTGTAACAGCGCTCCTCATAATGGAGGCAACGCACCAGAATTTTCATACCTTTATCGCCTTTGGCGGTATTAGTGGTGTTGCTATAGCTTTTGCTTCGCAAGAGATTATTGCTAATTTTTTCTGGGGGGTGATGATACACATTCATCGCTCGTTTAAAGTAGGCGATCGTATCGAGCTTCCGGATGCTGCAATTGATGGTTACGTGGAAAACATTGGTTGGTATCAAACACTCGTGCGAAGCCTAGATAAAAGACCGATTTATATTCCCAATACCCTCTTTGGAAAGTCACATGTTATTAATGCCACTCGAATGACCCATCGCAAAGTGGAGGAGACGTTTCAGCTTCGTTATGACGATGCCCACCGAGTCTCGAGTATTATTGAAAAGATTGAATCTTTTCTTACCACGCATCCGCACATTCATCCAGATGAAATGTATGTATATATTGAAACACTTGGCCCCAATTCCATTCACATCACCATCTCAGCACTGAGCTATTGCCTCGAGGAAAAACCATTCCAAAAGGTCAAAGATACCATCTTTTTGGCTGTTGCCGATATTGTCACTAAATCGGGTGCCAAATTCGCCACCTTCAATATCAATATCCCAGCCGCAGCACGTGCATAATTCTCCCCACAGTACCGCGCAGGTCGCATACTTTACCACACAAGTCCGTAAAATGCCTCTATATGACTTCCAGAAGTAATGGCTAACGTCCTGGGCGATAAGAGAGCAAGGAGGCTAGAGGAGCTTGAGGAGACTTGAGAGATGACGCAGGATCTTAGGGTTTTGGCAGTTACAAGTTGTGGGGGCTTTTTTTTACAGGGAGAGCTACAGGAGAGAGATTACAGAGAGAGCTTGTCAGAGGCGTTAGGGGTGCTGGGTGTGTTGGTGGATAAGGTCTCGGGCAAAGAGATGAGAGAGAAAGCTGAGGGATCATTATGGGCTTATAAGAAGCGCCAAAGATGCATTTTCAACGAGCGTACGCTCGTTGAAGTCCAGACATATAAAAATAGACTGACAAATAAATTTGTCAGTTTATTTTTATATGTCTGGACTTTTCTG
>JABDDE010000052.1:0-10727 GCA_013287775.1 Chlamydiota bacterium | reverse complement strand
CCCAAAGCTTTCTCTGCACCTCTGTGATCTCCCTCTTAAAAAAAAGCTCCCAATACTTGTAACTTTCCATACCGTAAGATCCTGCGTCCACTCTTTGTCTCCTCTAAACTCTTTTTTCTCTTTATTCTCCAAGCCGTTTTCTTTCTCTTCACAACGTGCACCTTTTGGCCTTGTAATGGCAATATTGGTTAACTCAATTTCTGCATAAATTGTTTATTTAAGAACTAGAATCATATGCACATAGGTTTATAGATAGATTCTTGACATGCCAAATCTCTTGGCTTTCTCTCTACATCTCCTCACTGTCCAGACCTTAATTACCAATGCATCTAACACCCCACACGCCTCTGACAAGCTCTCTCTGTAATCTCTCTCCTGTGGCTCTCCCTGTAAAAAATGTGCCAAAGCTTGTGAAAGTCATGGCCTTAGCCTGATGCATATGCCACTACCGTGGCTGGGCTGCCAGTTCCATTAGATTCCATGCAGCTAGGGGGCGTGCCATAATTCCTTTACAAATTTTGTAAAACCTGGCATAGTGGAGTGCATGGAATCATTTTTAGAATGGCTTACATTACATGCTGATTCAGCGCACTACATTATATTTGCTGCCCTCTTGCTCACTGGCTTTAGCCTCCCTATTAGTGAAGAGATTATGCTTATCCTAGGTGGTGTATTAGCAAGCAGTGTAGTTCCCGAAAAAACAATGCACCTCTTCATCGCCGTATTTTTGGGGTGTTATTTGTCTGATTGTATAGCCTATTGGCTAGGCAGAAGCTTAAAGAATAAATTTAAATTTACCATAAAAAAATTTCCCTTTTCTCACACGCTTTTTCAGAAATATGGTTTTCTGACCCTCTTTGTAGGACGCTTCATTCCTTTTGGTGTTCGAAATGGTATTTTTATGACCGCTGGGGCTACAAAAATGCACTTTGGCAAATTTGCAGCCACTGATGTCATTGGCTGTTTCGTATTTTCTTTAGCAATTTTCTATCTTGCATACTCATGTGGCCAAAATTATGAAGCACTCATACAGTACGTGCACCAAAGCAATTTCATCATTTTTGGCATCTTTCTTCTTTCCGTTATGGGGATTGCGCTTGGTCTCTGGTTACGAAAACGAGGAGCTGTAAAGGCTGAGCCAAGTTAATGATGAAGACGCTTTGTACATTGCCAAATATCCTTTCGGCACTTCGAATTCCCCTCGCCTTTTGTCTTTTCGTGCCTAATCCCTATTTTCGCTTGGGGGTGTTCATTGCCGCAATGCTCACTGATATATTAGACGGCTACTTTGCCAGACGTCGAATCAAAATAAGCACCCTTGGGACTTACCTCGACCCAATTACTGATAAGTTTTTTGTGTATATGGCGGTTGCCATTTTCTTTGCAGAAAACAAAATGAATCTCTTGCAGATCATAGCCTTTCTCTGCCGCGACTTCTCTCTTATTGCCTTTGCCGTAGTGCTATGGTGTTTTGGAGGATGGCAGCGCTTCTCCATCCGCTCCTTTTATTGCGGCAAAATTACGACATCACTGCAGTTTATCTTTCTTATGGTGCTTGCCCTCGACATCCACATTCTGCCCTTCTTTTACGTCATCATTGCCGCGCTCGGCATCCTCTCCTTCTTTGAGCTCCTCTGGATTTACAGCTGGCAGAAAGAGTAAGAGTGAAAGTTTATCATCCTCATATCATATTGCCCTACGGGCAATATGATATGAGGATGATAAAAAAATCTATTCACCTCTCTTGCTTTTAATTAAAAATAATGTTACGTATGAAGAAAAGTGTATTATATGCAACCTTCTCCACCATCCTTACCATCTGCAAGTAGTAGCGAGAGCGTTTCTACATCGCCACAAGCAACAAGCGCTCGGCGCTTGCCTATTCAACTACCAGAAAATCAACTCACACCAGGTACCCAACTACCTGAAATAACCATTGAACCCAAACGAGGTTTTTTTGATTGGCTTTTTGGCCGCATCGTGAAAGTGCCTATTACAATAGGCACACAAAATGGCCAGCCAATTATTAAAGAGATTCTAGTTCGAAGAAGCAGTGTAGAGCGCTTTTATGGCAAATCGCTCAAGCAGAGCGAATTGCAAAATATGGTGTCCGCACAAGCAATCATAGCACTAAGCAGACAAGCTCTTGAAAGCGGTCGGTATACTGCTGCACTATCCTACCTTGAAAGAGCATTGTCACTACCTCAAAATCCTGCTCTCGATACCCGCTTGCAGAGCCTCCTGACTGATTTCGTATCGATTTTAGAGTTTATGACCACTCCAAATGACGCAATGATACCACAATACTTAAGCACCTGTCTGGAAATGCAATCCAGGATACGCATCCGTTCTGAAAAAACAAATGATAACGATATACACCAACTTAAAAAAGCTATTACCCTTAATCCCAATAACGAAGATGCCTACCGCAGCCTGATAGAACTTGTTCAAGATGAAACACTTGAGCTTGATAGTCAACAAGATACATGGAAAGTTATTAGAGAGCTCTGCGAAACAATACAAACTGACCCACGAGTAACTGAGGCGGGCAAACGAGGACAAAGTGCCTGTCTTACACAGTTGGCTCAGTTTTACCTGGACAACGGTGGCGCAGATGCCAATACTATTTGCCAAATTTTAGAGCGCGCATTAACATTGGATCCTCATAATGAAACTGCGTTTCGTATCATAACTGAGCTTGCACATAATGAGAGCAAATTATGCCCTCGAATACAACAAGTATGTATAGCAACAATACGGCAGCGTCCAGAATTGGGGAACAATGCAGTAATTTGTTCTTTATTACTCGATGTATTGAGCCTGAACAGCACAGATAAGACACAAATTCTGGTACAGGAATTGGCTACGCAAGTCCCCACCAACTATTATATCCATATCATTTTATGCGCTATAAAGTTTTCACGGAGGACGTTGTCTGATGAGGATAAGAGCAAACTCCTCGAGATGAAAAACAACCCTGAAAACCGCCTAGAGCCACTTCATCATGCCCATGAGATGCTGCAAATCGCAAGAGACACTGTTTTAAATGCAAGAGGGCCATAAAGGATCAATTTTTTACACTCATGTATTGCCCTGAAAGGGCAATACATGAGTGTGTAATTCACCTAGCAATTACTCGTGAGCGGCCTTTTTGTCCTACGATAACGTAGACATTTTGACCGACAGTAAACGCAGGTTGTGGTCCTTGTACAACGGTCGTTGATTGACCATTTTCAAGCTGTACCACATATTCCACTGCAGACTGGGTTTTGAGGGCTTTTTCAGCAAAAGCACCAGCAGTTGCACCAGCGAGTGCACCACCAATGGTTGCTGCGGTATTGCCGCTGCCTTTTCCAATTTGGGAACCAAGAAGCGCGCCACCAACACCGCCTCCAATTATTCCAAGACCGTTTTCTTCCAGTCGTTCATGCTCTTGGGCAGTCACAGCCCGCGTATGAATGATAACGCCAGGATAGGTCATAGATGCCTCACCTACGTGCGATGCACTATACACATCCGACGATATTTCACGAGCACAGCTCGCAAATAACGCTATAGACAATGCGACGGAAAGTATTTTTCCATATCGCGTAATTGAAGTAGTATTCATAATATTTTTTTTCTTTTAATCATGCCGCTTTATACGGCATTGAGACAATTATACAGCATGCCGGAATTTTCCTGTGAAAAATTGCACATGAAAAAATTATTCTATCAATGCGTGGGTGGGAATTGCTGCCATTTTCGTCATGTGCGATTTTCATTTATGAAAATCGCACATGACGTTTGTATTTGCAAACCTCTTGCCAAAATTGCCGCAATCCATTATATTGCGGGACATTGAACCTTATGAGGTGCTTGCAAAATTCCGTTGGAGACAAAATTTGATGATTTTGGCGATGGGGAAAACCTTTTGCAAATCCACAGAAGTGGCCTGAAAGGCCACAACATGTATAGCCCAGGGCAACGCCCTGGGTGACGGTTTGCAAAAGGTTTTTGCCCAGCGACAAAAGCGCGAATTTTGGCCCAAATCGGAATTTTGCAAGTACCTTAAGATTGCTTATTTTCGTGTACGGGCCGAGAGACACTGGCACTGACACGATTCAAAAAGGATAGTTATGAAACGTATGTACACGTATTGTATACTCTTAGCAGCAGCTTCACTTACCCTGTATGCACCATTATCGGCTGCCCCTAACCCCCACAAACCATCATATAGTGAGTCAGGCTCTTCTGGAAATCCACATTTACCACGTCTTCATGGAAGACAAGGTCGTCTAGGTCAAACTGGCCCGCAGGGGGTTGCAGGACGATGTGGCCCTTGTGGCACTTGTGGTCTAGATGGCCCCAGAGGAGCTCCAGGGCGCTGCGGCCCCCCAGGCAACCGAGGAACACGGGGACCAAAAGGCGAAAGAGGCGAAAGAGGAAAGAGAGGCCATCGTGGAGAGAGAGGGGAAAGAGGCCATTTTAAGAAAGTAGATGGCACAATCCACATACACTATACCACAAAGAATAGCGTCATTGGCACTGGTACTGTTACTGGCACCTGGCAACTTGTTGTGATTGCGCCTGATGGGAAGCAGTTTCGTGGCCCTGTTGTGAACGCAGCCGACAGCCCCACAACTCTTTCAGTAAAAGTGCCCTCACACCTTATTGAAGGATTGTATACAATTTCCATCAGTGGCCGAAATCTTAGCTACTCCAATCCTGCTAGCATGTTTATGCCTATCGACCCGGCAGCGTCATCAATTACTGATTCGATACATAAAACACACACAGCAAGTTTTGAAGAGAGTAACCCTCTATTAACCCCGACGGTGAATCTCGCTCAAACATTTTATACAATATTTAAGTAGGTCTCGTATGCAGAAAAAAATATTCCGAGTTGTGCAGATGGCTCTTGGCACTATCCTTGTAATGGGTTCATTATGTGCCAAAAATGGTTCATACTCTGGTACAGATGGCATCTTCGACCGACGTCATCGAGGTGCTACTGGAGGCCCCGGCAAGATGGGACCATCTGGTCCTCGAGGGCCAGATGGCCCTCCTGGAGAACAAGGCAAACAAGGACCCCAAGGGCCTCAAGGGCCTCAAGGGCCTTGTGGCAAACGAGGAGAGGCAGGCCCTCAAGGTGGTCCTGGCGAAAAAGGAGAACAAGGAGAGCGAGGCAAGCGAGGCTATTATGCAGTATTTCCGCAAGGAGGCACGCTCACCGTTTCCTATTCGATTATTAATGCCTTCACAGGCACCGGCAAAGTAAGCGGAAATTGGGAAGTCGTTGTGATTGCTCCTGATGGCAAACAATTTCGTGATCCTCAAGGTCCTGTCTCTGTCACCACACATACAGGTACCCGTACCATCACTGTTTCGCCAACAATCTTAACAGGGGTGTATACAATATGCATTTCAGGGCGCCACGTTCATTTTTCGCAAAACGAAGACACCCTGGCCCCTATACAAGGCATGATAAAAGTTACAGACTCCATTAGCAACTTAACATGCAGCCCTATCGCAGCACATCCCTTTAGTAAACACAATAAGGTCATTGCACGGTATTATGGGGTTGCGAATGCACCCTTACCTTAAAAGTGGTCAGTCCCTCTATCGAGGGACCGACCACTAAAAAAGTGTTACGTTTTTTAAGTTTTAGTGATGGGGGCCTTTGTAGAGAGGCCTCCCATTTACCTATAAAGGTATTTTGTATGAAAAGAAAATTTTATATCGTTTTATCTATCATGCTGCTGGTATGTGCTAATACAGGCATTTTGTTTTCACGCTCGCATAATCGAGCACCCATGTTCGATAATGTCCCTCCTGAAGACCTGGAGAGGCTAGAGCGTCGAGGACGCCAAGGTCCTGCTGGACCACCGGGACCACCAGGAATTTGTGGACGCCAAGGACAACCAGGCAAACCAGGTGGATGCGGCAAAAAAGGCCCCTGTGGTCTAAAAGGTCTTACTGGGGCTCCAGGCCCAGCAGGCCCACGTGGCAAGCGAGGAGAGCGAGGAGAACAAGGTGATCAAGGGCATCATGGATATCCCCATCCAATAAAAGTACCAGGAAGATTGACGATAAAGTATACCATCAAAAATGCGATCTGGGGAAAGGCTAAGGGCAAATGGCGCTTAAGCGTCGTCGCTCCGGATGGAACAGTCACGCATGATCCTAAAGGAGCCGTGTCCTTACATATCTTAGCAGGACATCGCCGTGAATTTTCACTTCCTTCGCCATTACAAGAAGGGGTGTATACGATTGTTATTTCAGGCAAGCATGTGATCATCTCACCCGACACAAAAGTTGCTCCTATAGGCGCTCATGGCATTGTGATAGAGGACTCCGTAAATCAACTACCAACTCAATTAGCTCCTTCTTTATTTACGAACTCACCAAGTGGTCATATCAATGAAATACGCTGTTTTTATACTTTTGCTCACCCTAAATTGCCCTAAACTTATGATAGGGAGCTGTCTTAACAGAGGCTCCCTATTATAAGTTATTCATACAATGAATACATATATAGAAGCCAACCAATTTGGAATACTGGTATTGCCTGAGGAAACTCAGGATGAGTACAAAAAGCGGCTGCACCTTGCGCCTTCTTGTCCTAAAGAAGATCTAGCCGAGCTCGAAACCATGTATGATATTCGGCCGGCCTCAATTGATGTCACGTATAGTAATGAGCGCTTGTCCTTTTTTGAAGCAGGATGCACGTGGATGCAAGATGACGAACAGGGCAAAAAAGCCTGGATACAACTGCGAAAAATTTTCCAGTATAAAGACCGCTATTTGTTCTTCTATTCTAAAGCAGAAGTGTTGGCACACGAGTATGTTCATGCGATACGCTACCCTCTTGGCTCAAACAAGTTTGAAGAATTTTTTGCCTATTATCTTTCTAAAAATCAATCACGTCTACGCGCTTTTCTAGGGCCGCTTTTTGAAACATCAAGAGACACGTATTTCTTCCTTTTATCGTTTATATTACCATTCTGCTACTCTCTTATTTTCTCACTCACTTGGATGCTACCAGAATGGTTAGGGCCGCTTTTTTTTCTTCTTCCAGTTGCTACAACACTCTACTTCACCCTACGTCTGCTCACAAGATGGCGCATACTATACCGCTGTAAAAATGTACTCAAACAGGTTGTCAAGGGCAATCCCCTCCATCTTATGGTACGACTTACTGATGAAGAAATAGAACTCTTTGCACATAAAGACGCACATGGTATCATAAACTGGATAGAAAAACAAAAACAGTGTTCATTTCGCTGGCAACTATTAGCAGCGGCTTATTATGAAGGGAAAGTAGGATATGCTTGAAAATTACGAAGAATTCACTCCGGAGCAGTTGAAAATCTTAGAGAGGTTTGTCTCTAATACCTCTTCTTCGATTTTCGTTTTAAAAAACTTACCAGAAGTTATTAAAGGCGCACTCTTTTCACGCTATTCCCGATCGAGTTTGGGACTGCGCTCGCTTTTGTTAAAGGAGTTTATTTTAGGCGGCGATGAATCACAATTCGACGCTATCACTGCTTTGGGACGAGAGGACACGAGCACTACTCACGAGCACACTATTCTTGAGCAAGCAGTTGCTATTAAAAAGGCGCAGAATTTTTATGATCGCATTTTGGATGGCTATGGAGACGATTCTATTGGTGAACTTGGCGGTGCCCATCTTGCCCTGGAAAATATTTCCATGCTTGCTGCCAAGGCAATTGAAGATAGCCGTATTGGAGGCTCGCCACTAGAGAAATCGACCCGCTATATTTATTTCGATCAAAAAATTCGTGGCGAATATCTTTTCTACCGAGAACCCATTTTAATGACTTCCGCATTTCGCTCTCTCTATCTTAAAACCTGCAACATGCTCTTTGATACTTATTCTAGACTCATTCCTCCCCTCACTTCTTTTCTTGAAGGCAAGTTTCCCAAATCCCCTGAGGCCTCTAAGACAGCTTATGGAGCCAGTATTCGAGCTAAGGTACTTGACTGCCTCCGAGGCTTACTCCCCGCATCGACCCTTACCAACATGGGGCTCTATGGCAATGGAAGATTCTTTGAATATCTTATCCAGAAACTTCACTGTCATAACCTTGTAGAGCTTCAAGAGATAGGTAAAAAAGCCTTTGAAGAGCTTGGGACAGTCATTCCTTCCTTTGTACGACGTGCAGAAATTGGCTCTAAATATCAAAAAGCTTTTGGGCAATTTTATGATGCCATGCAATCAGAAATAAAAATGCTAACGCATCTACACACAGGGAGTGTTACCCGCCATCTCGAACCAGGCGTAAGACTTGTCGCCTATGATGCTGACGATGTCTACAAAGTAGCTGGGGCACTTCTCTTTCAGTTTTCAAATCGCTCTCTTACTGATCTTATTGCTTATTGTAGACGGCTAAGTGATGAAGAGCTTGCCCGCATTCTTGACTCTGTCGTCAACGCACGAGACAACCGACGCCATAAATCGCCGCGCGCACTCGAGCATGCCAATTTTACCTTTGAAATTATCGCAGACTTTGGTTCGTACCGCGACCTGCATCGCCACCGTATGCTTACTCAAGAGAGGCAGTCCTTGAGCTGTGATTATGGCTACTATATGCCCGAAGAGCTCCAAGAAAGTGGTCTTGCCCCTGAGTATATTAAAGCCATGGAAGTAGCAAAAGAAGCCTATGATACTATTGCATCAGATCTACCCGAAGAGGCTCAATATATCGTGCCTATGGGTTACAATGTGCGCTGGTATTTTGCTGCCAACCTACGCACCCTGCAATGGCTGTGTGAGCTCCGCTCGCAACCCCAAGGTCACCCCTCATATCGCCTGATTGCGCAAAAAATGGCACGAGAAGTAGTTGCCGTACAGCCCCACTTCGAGCGCTTCCTAAAATTTGTCGATTACGATGGGTACGAGCTTGGTCGTTTGCAGCAAGAGCAGCGCAAGGCAGAGAAAATGGGGTTAGTATAGTCACATTCAACCTGCTGAAGCAGGTTGAATGTGACTATACTAAAATAGAGCTGCGACAGCAGTAAAACAGAATTGTATCTGCAACAACAATATGTACGTTAAATATGTCAACAAAGCGTGCTCTAATTTTCGTCATGTGCAATTTTTCGATAGGAAAATCGCATATGACTCTACGTTTAATCCCCGTGACGCGGGCCTTCGTACCAATCAAACATATCGCGCCTGAGCTTTGCAAGCCGGCCGTCAGGATGGTAAAATACGAGGCCTTCTGCTAAAACCTGTTTTTTAAAGACACGCTCAGTAAAGAGACTGATCAAGGTTTTGAACCATTCACTGATAGATTCATATGTTTTTGGGTACTTATTGTTCACCCATGACTTCCAGTGACATTTATCGTAGAGAAAGCTAAAGGGCACAAATAAGGGATATGGCGTGTCATGGAGGTTAGTATTGATATCAGGACCAATCAGCTCACCATACACAAGGCCGTTATCGAATGATTCAAGCCAGTCACGCTCTGCCGAATTAAGAATACCTAAGAGAAAACGGCTTTTTTTGCCTTCATTTTTGGCATGAATCTCAATAGGCGCTTGCAGAATTCTCGTCGTCCGGTTATCAACTGCCATCACCTGCCCATTCGTAAAATGCACGCAAATGTTGGTGCCATGCAGCTTGTCAACAGCACGAACGCCATTTTCAAAAATCCACTCATAGCCCTCTTCTATTTCCGGTGTCACCACATACTCACCACGAGCATTATGGGTACGCTTAAATGGGCTTTTTACTTTTTGAAAGTCAATAATTTGTGGGTGATTCATAAGTATTGGGTGGTCGATCCCCTTAGGGATCGACCAAAAAATATTGTGTTGTTTATGGAGCTCCTACCTTCACGTACTGTATTGCAAGAGAGGAAACCTAACCAATTACATACAGGGTAGCATACAACTCAATATTTACTCAACATTTTACGGTATGCTTTCTGGAAAGCGTATGTTCACTTGCTCTTTTAATCGAGATGCAAAGGCTCGATACGCTGCGCTTTCAGGCTCATTTAATCGCCCCGATTCAATTGCTTGTATAAGCCAGCTATGTATATACACTAATACATCTCG
Organism: Chlamydiota bacterium; assembly: GCA_013287775.1. Taxonomy (GTDB): domain Bacteria; phylum Chlamydiota; class Chlamydiia; order Chlamydiales; family FEN-1388; genus JABDDE01. The sequence goes on along the minus strand of JABDDE010000052.1, from coordinate 656 downwards.
AGATTGCCTTCCAACTATATTCTGGATGTCTGTATCTATGAGCGCATCAAATGTCCGATATAACAAGTCCGATAATACATCCTCTGCCTGATGCTGCACACGCCGTTTATGAAGTTCTTGTTCACGTTCATGCCTTGTTATAACAGCCGCTTTTTCACTTTTGTTCCCGGTCTTTTCCAACGCTATGGTAGTCTTCACACTTGCGCGGTGACTTTTCTCTGTTTTTCTTTCTCTTTTTTGCTCTGTTTTTGTATTTACTGACCTTGTGCCTTCTGTAAAGCCGCATCCTACCGTCAATCTAAACGGCAAGGCTCCATCATCTACTATTCTCGCTACTCTGTTTCTAATTGCCTGACTTACATTGCTTGGATTAGGTAGGATAAGACGCGCCACCGCAGTATACGCGTTCTCGGAATAGCCCGCAGCCGTAAATATCTCGGCGACAATATCTACAATACGCGCATCTTGTACACTTTCAGAAAGGTTTGCTTGTAAAATTGCCAAGATTCGTGTTCGATATTGCTCGACATTTGGTATTATGTTGTTCATATAAACTCCATTATATATTATTATTGATTTATATAAACAACATTATATCAATATATCATTGTCACTGCAAGGAAAAATTTATATAAAAAGTCACTGGTGTCAACTTA
>JABDDE010000051.1 GCA_013287775.1 Chlamydiota bacterium | reverse complement strand
CGGCCAAAAGTTGATCATTAGTCAATTTTGACTAAGTTTGAGCAAGTTTTGGAGAGCGGCGCGCCTTTGTCTATCATCTCTATACGCTTTCCTGTTTTGAACTAGGAGAAGCATTTGAGCTCGATACAGCACTGCATTGGGGGTCACTGCCTCGTATTTTCACACTTAACGAAGACACAGAGAAATCACAATTTTTGCGCTCCTATGCTGATACCTATTTAAAAGAAGGGATATGGGATGAACATTTTATACGCAAGCTAGCACCCTTTCGTCGCTTTTTGGAAGTGGCAGCCCAATGTAATGGGAAAATTATTAACTATGCTAATATTGCCCGAGATGTGGGTGTGGATGATAAAACTATTAAGGAATATTTTCTTATCCTAGAAGATACCATGATTGGCTTTTTTCTCGAACCATTCCATAACTCATTTCGAAAGCGATTTGCAGAAAAGCCAAAATTTTACTTTTTTGATACAGGTGTTGTACGTAGCTTATCGAGAAGATTATCTGTACCACTTCTGCCAAAAACGCCCGCCTATGGCGAGGCATTCGAGCATTTTATTATACTGGAGTTTTTACGATTAGGGAGCTACCTCCAGCCCGAATATCGTTTTTCTTTTATGAGGACTGCCGGTGATGTAGAAATTGATCTGGTTGTTGAGCGGCCTGGGAAGTCGCTCCTATGTATTGAGATTAAAAGCTCTGATTGCGTGAATGAACAGGATGTAAAGAGCTTTATCAAGCTCACGCGAGATATTCCAGACGCTGAAGCTATTGTTTTAAGCCAAGATCGTTTCTTAAAAAAGTTTGAACATGTCACGCTCTATCCATGGAAGCAGGGATTGGAGATGTGTTTCCCTGTCATAACATGCTTGAAAAAATAGTTCTCTTACAGGTAAGATAGATAGGTAGCACACGCGAGAGAGCTAATGTATGAGTTATTACATTTTCTTCGCTCTCGAGCTTGCGAGGGAGTGAAGAAGAAATGCAAAAACTCATTTTGGCCTATTACCACCTGGTCCATCTTACTGATCCAGAGGAAGAAGTACGTCTCCATAAAGAATTTTTAAGTCGCTGTGATGCTAAGGCGCGGATTTATATCTCTAAACAAGGGATAAATGGGCAAATGAGTATCGCGGCAGGTGATGGCAAGGCCTATATGGAATGGCTTGCATCTAGATCTCCCTTTCAAGGAGTTACCTTTAAAATACAAGAGCATCCAGAACATGTGTTCCCACGTCTTACCATAAAGTGTAAAAAAGAACTCGTCGCTCTTGGTAAAGAGGTATCCATAGATGATCGTGGGACCTATCTTACAGCTCATGAATGGGCGCAAACCCTCGCAGATGACTCTGAAAAAATTGTGCTTGATACGAGAAATGATTATGAATGGAAGCTCGGACGCTTCGTTGGAGCAGAACTCTTTCCATGTACGACATTTAAGGAATTTACCCATTCTGTTGCTGCACTCAAAAGCCGAGTTCAAGGCAAAGATACAAAAGTGCTCATGTATTGCACCGGAGGCATACGCTGCGAGCTCTTTTCAGCCCTTTTAAAACAAGAGGGGATCAACAACGTTTTCCAGCTTGAGGGGGGCATTATTCGTTACGGGCAGCTTGAGAAGACCAAACATTGGCAGGGCAAGCTCTTCGTGTTTGATGATCGACTTGCGTGCAGCTTAACACCTAATACTGAGGCAGAGGTAATAGGCACTTGTCACCATTGTAACAAGAGTATTGAGGCCTATTATAATTGTGCTAATATGGACTGTAATGAATTATTTCTTTGCTGTCCTGAATGCCTCGATAGATTTAAAGGCTGCTGTCAAGAGAGCTGTATGCATAAAGAACGTGTTCGCCCTTATAAGTATGTAGGCAAACCATTTCGGCGCTGGCATCACTACGCTAAAACGAAAGAACAATTGAAGTCGTTACATGAAGAGAAAGCAACAAACAATTGCTAATAAAGCAAACTTTTCTGGTGTAGGTATTCACACAGGGCAGGAAGTATCGATGACGCTCTGTCCGCAAAAGGAAGACACGGGGATTTTTTTTGAGCGTACCGATATGCCAGGCAGGCCCCGTATTGCCGCGAATGCCGCGCATGTTTTTGATACTTCGAGAAGTACGAATCTTTGTGTGGCAGACGCGCGTGTGTACACGGTGGAGCATGTCTTGGCCGCTTGTCGGGCATATTCTATTGATAATCTTGGGATAGAGCTTTCGGGTATTGAACCACCTGCAGGAAATGGCAGCTCAGATGTCTTTGTCGAGCTTATTGAGCAAGCAGGCATCAAGCAGCAAAAAAAAGATATTCCTATTTTTGAGCTTGAAGCGCCGGTATACTGGTCGCAGGGCGAGATACATCTTGTTGCGCTCCCATCAAAAGAGTACCGCATTAGCTATACGCTTTCGTATCCTCATGTGCCAGCGCTCGGAACCCAGTTTTATTCCGTAGAGGTAACGCCAGCTCATTTTAAAAGCGAAATTGCCCCTTGCCGTACCTTTGCACTGTATGAAGAGCTTGCTTATCTTATGGATCGAGGCCTTATTAAAGGCGGTAGCCTTGATAATGCCGTTGTTATTAAAGAAGATGCTATTATTTGCAAGAATGGACTTTTTTTTCCCAATGAAATGGTACGACATAAAATTCTCGATATGATCGGGGACCTTTCTTTGGTAGGTAAACACTTTTTAGCTCATATTATCGCGATACGCTCGGGGCATACCTCGAACGTGGCTTTTGCAAAGGAGTTACAGCTATGTCTGAACAAATAGTAAATGTAGAACAGGAATTTAGTATAAAAGATATTTTAAAAATCTTGCCTCATCGCTATCCTTTTCTTTTAGTTGATAAGATCGTTGCATTAAATGCGGAACAAGCGCATATAATTGGGCAAAAGAACCTCACTATAAACGAAATTTTTTTCCAGGGGCACTTTCCTGAAGCGCCGATTATGCCTGGAGTTCTTATATTAGAGGCCTTGGCTCAGGTAGGGGGGATTTTGCTGCATTTGCGAAGCGGTCGTGAAAAAATTGCGGTGCTGCTGAGCGTGAATAATGCGAAGTTTCGTCATCCTGTGTATCCAGGAGATGTTCTTTTGCTCGAGTGCCAAGGTGTGCATTTTAGCAGTAAGGGAAGCAAGGTGCAGGCAACGGCTCTTGTGAAAGACAAAGTGGTGGCAGAGGCCGAAATTATGCTTGCTCTCGTAGACAAGCGGCAAATTTAGGTGGAGAGCAATGACAGATAGAAATAATACTAGTATTCATTCCACAGCAATCATTGAAGAAGGCGCCAAGATTGGGGCGCATGTAACTATTGGGCCATACGCCATTATTCATAAAGACTGTATCTTAGAAGATCATGTTACCATCAAAGGCCATGCCTATATCGACGGCCACACGACTATTGGCGAGGCAAGTACTGTATGGCCTGGAGCTGTTGTGGGCACGCAAACACAAGACCTCAAGTTTCGAGGCGAGAAGACATACGTCCATATTGGAAAGCGATGCCAGATACGGGAATGCGCAACCATTAATGCTTCATGTGGCGAAGGCACAGAAGTTCGAATAGGAGATGATTGTCTCATCATGGCCTATTGCCATGTGGCGCATAACTGCCTGCTGGGAAAGGGCGTGATTATGGTGAACCAGGCAGCGCTTGCAGGCCATGTGACTGTTGAGGATAAAGCCGTTATCGGTGGTCTTGTTGCGGTGCATCAGTATTGCCGCATCGGTGCGCATGCGATGATTGGCGGCATGAGCCGCATTACTTATGATGTAGCGCCCTACACGGTTGGTGCAGGCGTTCCCTATAGATTAGGTGGATTAAACCTTGTGGGCCTTAAGCGTCATGGTTTTTCTTTAGAAAAGAGAAAGCTTCTCACACAAGCTTTTCGGCTTGTTTTTTGGTCTGAACTGCCGCTACAAGAGAGTCTTGCACGTCTAGAAACCCTCGAGCCAATCCCTGAGATTGTGCACTTTATCGAGTTTTGCAAGACGACAAAGCGGGGTTTAATTGGGATGGGTGGACGGTGCAAATCTACTTCTACGGCTGCTTTCGTTAACTCCGGGGCAGTAGAGGAGTAACGTCATGTGCGACTTTTTCTGACGAAAAAGTGCACATGACGAAAATAGAGTATGCGCAATGTACCCTGGGCCATTTCCATATCGCGAACGCCTTACACGGGTCACTGAGAGATACTCATGGGTCGAGGAGAGATACTGACAACAGTTGCTCCATTCTCATTACGGCTTATCGATTGTTTTGTCGCAGCTTGAGGCAGTGCGAAGGAATCCAGTTCGAGATCTGCTGTATCTGGTCTTAACTCAGGGCTTGGTGCAGCAGTGCCAAGTCTGGTATGACTCATCTCTATCTTATTGTTTTTTTCATTACTTTCTATCTCTAAAGGCGTAGGCGTAGGCGTAGGCGTAATAGATGCAATCTGGTTCGTAGGCTGCGGTTGTACAGAGACAACTGGCACATAAAATGGATATGGGATGACCAGGGTAGGTCGGTTATTCAAACATTGAATATGTGGTTGTAATGAGAAGAGAGGAATGGGTGACGACACGGGTAGAGGCTGAGGTTGTGCGGTATATTGATTTGGTATATGCATTGGTTGTTGTGGTTGATACATAATAGGAAAAGGACTCACCGAGAGTTGAGGCCCTACTGGATTTGATGCACTCATACTTGATGATGCATTAGAACTGCTTTGATAATTAAAAGCAGATGATGTTGATGGAATCATATATTTATAAATAAAATTAATGGTTATTGTTTAATGTCAATTTTTATTACTGAAAAACTGTGTCGATGTAAATTATGACAATAAATAAGATAATTGTCAATGCCTAACATACTTAAATTGCAGCGACATGGGGTAAGGGATCGTTAAGAAATAACTCGTACATTTGAGAGGGGATTATAGCAAATTACCCTCTGCGCCTCCTTGCTTGAAGATATTGCCTTGTAATATCTCCTGCGCAAGATCGGCGCAGAATTTAATTCACTCTAACACCCTCTGAAAAGTACGATTTATTCCTTAACGATCCCTAAGGAAACGAAAGAAAGTATATTAAAATTTTTACATAACAACCACTGATGTGGCCTCTTATGGCATGTGCGATTTTCCGATAGGAAAATTGCACATGCCATTCATTTTTCTGTTGCGAAGAAATGGGCAGAGCAGCTACACTGAAGTTGTTGTTTATTTCATGGGCGAATTTTCCGCTAGGAAAAGTCGCTCATGACGGCACGAGTTTATTGGGGTGTCGCCAAGCGGTAAGGCAGCGGTTTTTGGTACCGCCATGCGGAGGTTCGAATCCTTCCACCCCAAATGTATGACCACGAGTGCATAAATCACGAGTGCATAAATAAGGAGTACTTTGGATAATTCCATATTGGTTGCTGGAACATCGCACACGGTATTCGCAAAGGAGATCAGTGCTCATTTAGGCAAGCCTTTGCATCCGGTGAAGATTTTATATTTTCCAGATGGAGAGTGCCGAGTACATCTACGAGGCGATATACGAGGCAAACAAGTAGTTATCCTACAGACGCTTGCAAGACGTCCGAATGACTTCCTCATAGAAACCATGCTCATTGCAGATGCTGCCAGGCGCTCGGGTGCTCAGTCTATTATTTTCGCGTGTCCCTATCTTGCGTATAGCAGGCAAAATTTGCCTGAAGAAGATGGGGCTTCGCTTGCAGCACGACTCTTTGCCCACTTCCTGCATGAAGCGGGCATCTCTCAACTTGTGACAATGGATTTGCATGCAGAACACATACCTAGTTTTTATGATTTTCCAGTGCACCATCTCAGTGCAGCATCAAGTTTAGTGCGAGCATTTCGGGATCAGCACGAAGATATCATACAAAAACTTGTGGTTGTGGGCCCTGATCTTGGCTCTGCCAAGCTTGTGGGGCATTATGCTGAAGAGCTACAGTCGGATTTTGCGCTGATTCAAAAAAAGCGATATGATGCCAGACATGTAGAAGTACACTCCCTTGTTGGAGATGTAAAAAATAAATACGTTCTTCTCGCTGATGATATGTGCACTACAGCAAGCACATTAGAGTCAGCAGCCAAATTATGCCGAGAGAAGGGCGCAAAAAAAGTGTTTGCTTGTGTAACTCACGGTCTTTTCGTTGAGGATGCTCTTAAACGCATACAAGCAAGTGAGCTTGCTGAGCTATTTGTTACCAATACAATAGCTCAAGATGAGCGGGCTCATGCTTGTGAAAAAATTTGCGTCGTTTCAGTCTCTGCAGTATTTGCTGCTGCTCTCCTTCGTCATATGAGATAGTTATTCTCCTATCTAGGCTTGCTTTGCAAGCCTAGATAGGAGAATAAAAAAGAATAACTGCGCCAATGCTGTAGGCATAAACAAATTATTTTATAAACTGTCGGTACGTTATGCGCCGCGGTAGCGGCGTCTGGTGTTAGCCCCGCGTGACTTGTAAGAGAGCACGCATTGCGTGCGAGCAAAGGAACGTGGGGTAGTGGGGTAGGGGTAATATGAAAGAAATAGAATTAGAATTCTCGCAGCGTGAGATTCTCAATAAAGGGGCGGTGAAGACGCTCCGCCGCGAAGGAAAAATCCCTTGTGTGGTGTATTCCAAAGGCATCGCCAATCGACATGGCTATGTCGATACCGTGGCAATTAAGATGCTGCTCCAAAAGATGGAGCAAGGATTTTTGCCAAGTACGCGTTTTGTTTTAAAAGACTCGTCAGGCAAGACATGCAAAGCTATTGTGAAGGAAATACAATATTTCCCAACGACCTATGAAGTCTGCCATATTGACTTTTTGGAACTGGTTCCAGAGAGGTACGTAGAACTGAAGGTGCCTGTGCAGTTTACAGGAGCCGCAGAATGCGTGGGTGTGAAAGCTGGTGGGTTTTTGCGTCAGCTCAGACGTCATGTACCTGTCAGGTGCTTGCCACAAGACATTCCATCCCATTTTACCATTGATGTGAAAGATTTGGAAATGTTCAAGAGCCGAGTAGTAAATGATATTGCCATGCCAAAAGGTATTACGCCTCGGGTAAAAGGCAATGATGTTGTAGTGAGTGTTGTTAAATAAACGCCATATGCGACTTTACAGCTAAGGCCTGGCGGCAGCGTGGGGGAATGTGAAATAATGCTCATTGTTGTGGGTTTAGGTAATCCTGGTAAAGAGTATGCATATACTCGCCACAATATGGGTTTTTTGGTAGTGCAAGCACTTGCTAGAAAATATCAGGCCCATTTTGAATACCGACCTCACCTTGAGTGTGAGATTGCCAAAGCGAGCGGCATGGTGCTTCTTTTACCGCAAACGTTTATGAACGAAAGTGGCAGAAGCGTGCATCGTTTTTTATCCTATTACAAACGGCCCATTTCGGAGCTGCTTGTGGTTGTGGATGATATGGATTTGCCTTTTGGTACGCTGAGGCGACGCAGTAGAGGTAGCTCTGGGGGACATAATGGGCTCAAGAGCATACAAAGCGCGCTTGGGACATCAGAATACGAGCGTCTGCGCATTGGCATAGGGCGAGATGAGAGCATACCAGCCCATCAATATGTGCTCAGCCAGTTTAGTGCACAAGAGCTCGTAGAGCTCCCACAATGTATTGAGAAGGCAATACAGTGTATAGAAAATATACTTTAGAGGAAAAAAATGAAACAACAGGAAGCAAGATTGTACGAGGGAATGTACATCATTAGTAACCAACTCAATGATGAAGCTCGTGCAAAGCTTATAGAGAAATTAAAAGCAGATATTACAAAAACAGGTGGTGTTATCAAAAAAACCCACGATATGAAGAAAAAAACACTTCAATATCCTATAGGACGTCACAAAGAAGGATACTACTTTTTGATGTATTTTACGCTGGAGCCAGCCTATATTGCTGAGCTATGGCGTGGCTATAAGTTAAATGAAGGGATTGTACGGTTTATGACCATGCAGACCGATCATGTACTTGAAGATTTAAAATTTAAAGAATTACCTGAGGCATAATATGGCAAAAGTAAGTAAAGCAAGAGTAAATAGACCAAGAAAGAGGGTGGTAACTGACCCTATGGATCCAAGATTGAGAAGGCGAAAAAATTGCCCTTTTGTCGCGGGCAATTTCGAGGATGTGGATTATAAAGACTTGAATGCGCTTAAGCAGTTTATTACAGATCGGGGCAAGATTTTGCCGCGTCGTATTACAGGAGTGTCGGCCTATTTTCAAAGGCGACTTGCATTGGCTATTAAGCGTGCGCGCTATATGGCGCTGTTGCCATTTGTGGCAAGAGTGTAAAGGGGAGGAGTAGGATTTATGGCAACGAAGTTATTGCTACTAGAAGATGTTGAAGTAGTTGGTCGCAAAGGAGACGTAGTGCAGGTCAAAGATGGATATGCCTATAATTTTCTTATCCCACAAGGGTATGGAATGGTTGCAACGGAGGCAGCACTGAGACGTCAAGCAAAGCTACAAGAAGAGCGCAAGCGGCAAGCGGCGCAAGATCTCAAAGATGCAGAGGCTGTGGCTGCAAAGATTGCAGGACAGACCCTGACATTTACTGTGAAGGTGGATAGCGAAGGGCACATGTATGGCAGCGTTACGCAGCTTGAGATTGCTACAGCGCTGGGAGCATTGATAGCAGTTGAAATTGAGAAGAAAATTATAGTCTTAAAGCATCCTATTAAAGCAACAGGGGTATATGAAGTACCGCTGAAGTTAAAAGAGGGTGTTGCCTCACAAGTTATTGTGAAGGTGGTTGCTGAGGAGCATCCTGCGGCCCATGAAACTGTATGATGATACTGTCATTGTCGTTACCGGTGGTAGTGGCTTTATAGGCTCTGCCGTGGTCCGCGAGCTCAATGATAAAGGCTATGATAACATTGTCATTGTCGATAATCTTGGATCGCAAGATGGGATACAAGATGGGATACAAGGCAAGTGGAAAAATCTTGTAGGCAAGCGCTTTTATGATGTTATTCATAAAAGCACGCTTTTTTCCTGGCTAGAGGGGCGACAAGACAGTATTGAGGCATTTATTCATCTTGGCGCGTGTTCAAATACTCTGGAAACAGATGCTAATTATCTCCTCGAAAATAACTATCGCTACACGCGCAAGCTTGCAGAATATGCACTACATCATGGTCATCGTTTTGTGTATGCCTCTTCAGCTGCCACCTATGGTGACGGAAGCCAAGGCTTTTCTGATGCACATGCTGGCTTAGAGGATCTTAAGCCTTTAAACATGTATGGCTATTCAAAACATCTTGTCGATCTCTGGGCACAGCGTGAGGGGTGTTTACATCAACTTGTAGGGCTCAAATACTTTAATATTTTTGGCCCTAATGAATACCATAAGGGGAGAATGGCCTCAGCGCTTGTGCGTATGACGAAAGATGTATTGCAAAAGGGGAAAATCTCTCTCTTTGCATCAGCGGATCCGGATCACTTTGCCGATGGTGAGCAAAAGCGCGACTTTCTGTATGTCAAAGATGCAGCCCGCATGACGGTTGCCTTTCTTGAGTCAGATGTAGGCGGTATTTTCAATGTTGGGACAGGGCAGGCAACAAGCTGGAATGAGCTTGCTACGGCGGTATTTCATGCGCTCAAAAAACCCGTGCATATTGAGTACATTCCACTTCCCGAAGATCTTGTGGGCAAATACCAAAATTTTACACAGGCAGATAGAGCTAAAACCAGCAAGGCACTGGGGGCCAGCGCTATAACGACTCCAGTTGCTGATGCTGTATGCGATTATGTGCAACACTATCTTCTTCAGGAAGCCAGATGGTAAAAAACGCCCATCTTTTTAATCAGTTTCATAAGAGGCGTATTTTAGTTGCCGGCGACTTTATGATGGATCGCTACACTTTTGGAGCCTCAAAGAGAATATCGCCTGAAGCACCCGTTCCTGTAGTACTTGTAGAGAAGGAAGAAGACCGCGCAGGAGGTGCTGGAAACGTTGTGTTAAATCTTACTGCCTTAGGCATGGAGGTTACAGCTCTTGGCCGTGTTGGAGATGATAGTGCAGGGCAGGCGCTCAAGCACTCATTACGCAATGAGGGTGTGCTCTGCGAGTCGCTTTTTTCTCAAAAGGGTCTGATGACCCCCCAAAAAACGCGTGTGATAGCAGGTGGGCAGCAGATTGTCCGTGTCGACTTTGAAAAAATAGAACCGATTGACAGCACGCTGGAGAAGCATATTCTTGCATCCATTCCTGGCCTTGTTGCTGGCTCTGATGTGATTGCTATTTCTGACTATGCAAAAGGATTTTTAACGGATGCCATTATCCAAAAGCTCATTCAAGAAGCACGCAAAGCCCATGTTCCTGTAATTGCAGACCCCAAAGGTGCTTTTTTTGGCAAGTATGCGCATGCGACCATTTTAAAACCCAATCTGCAAGAGGCCTATACAGCAGTAAACATGCATGGAAGACCTCTTCCAGATGTGGCTCAGGCCATTTTTAAGGCAGTGCCAGTAGATATGCTGATGATCACTCGATCGCAAGATGGAATTTCTATCTTTTTTGCGGATGGCACGCATGAGGAATTTCCTGTGCAGGTCCGGCAGGTTCGAGATGTCACAGGGGCTGGCGACACGGTGCTTGCGATGGTTGCGTGCGGGTGTGCCAATGGGTTTACTATTTCAGAGTCGACCTTTCTTGCAAGTCTAGCAGCACAAATAGCGGTAGAGAGGCTTGGGTGTGCTGTGGTCACCATGAGAGAGGTTGCAAAGCGCTACATCGATGAGCATACGAGGAACAAGATTTTCACAGACGAGCATAGAGCAGCGCTCGCACATGCAACCAACGGGCATAAGGTGACAAAGCTTACCATACCTAAGGGTACAGAGATAAGCACAGAGCTTATCAGAACAGTGCGTGGAGCAAGGCAGGATGCAGGGCAAGATCCAGATACAGAACTTGTCATCCATCTGCCAGGTGCCATGCCCGATGATGACCTTACCAGCATGCTTGCTTCACTTAAAGAAGTTGATTACATCTTTGTCGGGGATTCCTAATATTTGACCTAATCAATGCACATATTGTTGCTGCAGATACATTCTGTGTCGCTGCTACCGCAGCTCTATTGTATTTCATGCACCTGTAACCCCACGTTTCGCCGACCGTAGCGCGAGCGCGCTACGGCCGTGCTCCACGCGGAGCTAATGAATTCCACCGCTGCCGCGGTGGGGGTCTATATTGATCACAACGACTAAAAGATGTGTGGTAAAGTATGCACTGCACGCGGGGCTAATGAGCTTCCGACACTGCCGTGTCGGGGTCCTGATTGATTACAAGTTTCTTTAAGTTGACACCATTGAGCTTTCTCTCTAATCTCTTTGTCCAGGCCATAATTACCAACACATCCAGCACCCCACACGCCTCTGACAAGCTCTCTCTGTAAGCTCTTCTCCTGCAGCTCTCCCTGTAAAAAAAGCCCCCCACAACTTTTAACCGCCCACTTTATAACTTACACCATATCCAGCTCTTCGCGTACGGTGTTCCAGCATTTTGCCAAAGAAGCAACGGTAGCCCCAAGCTTCATGATGCGCTCTAGGATATCGGGTGGTAGCGTCTTTGATAAGCGCTCTTCTTCAGTAAAATCAGATGTGGCGGCAAAGACAAATTCTGGCACCACCAGGCAGTGGTAGTCGAGCATGAGACTACTTGCCATGGTCATAATACCCATATAGCTTCTATTGCCACCAGCAGCGGCCATCAGGCCGACAACTTTGCCTCGCCATCTCTCGCCCGTGAGCTCCACAAAGTTTTTTGCCGCAGCAGAGAGGGCAAAGTTATAGATAGGCATTGCGAGGATGATGGCAGAGGCGCGCTCGAGTTTATCATTGATGACAGACACGAGAGGATGTTGAAAGCAGCGATCTCCATCACAAAGAGGGATTTCATATTCCCCAATATCCAGGAGCTCGCAAGAGAGCTGTAAAGCCTTGAACTGTTCGGCTGCCGCTTCCGCAAGCAGACGGCTTCGCGATTCTTTATTAAGAGATGAACTAATAATCAATATGTGCATATACACATCATATACTATCCTGAGCTTGCAAAGCAAGCTCAGGATAGTAGTGCATGACTGCCTTTGCAATAACCGCCTCAGCGTGCTCTAAACATCTACCAACGGCATATTTGCGCTCATCGAGCAGAGTATGGAGTGCATCAATGTTATACAGCATACTTCCAGCTCCAGCAATGCGAGGACACATATTCCGAGGCACTGCAAGGTCAATAAGAAGCTTTTCTTGTTGAGGAGTGCCTGAGATAATATGGTAGGGGCATTTGGTAGCCGTCATAATCCAGTCAAAAGTGTGCCAGCATGTGGAGATTTCTTTCCAAGCAAGTGTTTCGCCTTTTAGTGCCTGTGCAAGCTCGATTCCAGGTAGCAGACTTCTGTTGGCAACCGTAATAGCTGCTACATTTTTTTTGGCAATAAGCGCAGCAATCTTTGCATTGATGTGAGATGCCCCCACAAGGAGTAGACGCGGTATTCCTTTATTTTTAAAAAAATTATTCGCTATCTGAAGAATCGCATGTTCGATATCGGGAAGCTGCGTTGGTAATAGGAGTGTTGTGCGGATATCTTTGCCAATTTTGAGGCATTTCTGAAAGAGGAAATGAAGCTCTGATGCAAGCGGCTGGAGCCTTCTTGCATGTTCGTAGGCGGTTTTTACTTGGCCCTGTATTTCTGTTTCGGCTAGGATGGCGCTATCGAGGCCTGCTGTCACTTTGGCAAGATGATGAAAGCAGTCCCTGCCAAAAAAACTATAGCACTTTTGTTCAAAGTCATGGGGTATTTCTTTTCGCAACAGTTCAAAAATATGGCTGTGCGTGTGTGCAAGATTGAAGGAGCTAAAATAGAGCTCTGAGCGGTTACATGTAGAGAGAAGGACGAAAGAGGTGCTATTTTGGAAAGGGTTGCCGAGAGAGAAGTACCTTTGGTAAGCTGTAGCTACCACTTCGCGCAGTTTCAAGTCTGCCTGTTTATGGTTTATTCCTAATACGCCAATATGAAGATTACGCATGATATTTTGTTAACAAGTGCTTAATCGCATCTATTTCCGCAGTAAACAGGGAATTGCTATTTGATGCAAGCATAAAGTTTTCACTCACTTTGTGCATCGCCGGCAATTTTTTGTATGGGTATGTTTGTTCTTCAGTTGCATGAATGATGACATAGGCATCTGGAAGCTCTACAGTGTGTGGGGCATCATCGGGGGAGATGAGTAATTCGTGTAATTTTTCACCAGGGCGTATGCCTGTGATTACATGGGGCATATGTGGCTTAAAAGCGGTTGCAAGGTCAACAATTTTCACTGAAGGCGATTTGGGAACAAAAATTTCTGAGCCTTGCGTGCGTGCAAAGGCCATCTTAACAAAGTCAACAGCCTCGCTAATGGTAATCCAGAAGCGTGTCATGCGAATGTCTGTGATAGGCAGCTCCTTGGCGCCTCCATGAATACATGCCTCCCAATGAGGCAGCAGGCTTCCTCGGCTTCCCAAAACATTCCCATAACGCACACAACAAAAGGAAGGCTGTCCTTTCTTACCCACGTATGCTTTTGCGGCCAAAAAAAGCTTTTCAGAACAGAGTTTGGTAGCTCCATAGAGGTTTATGGGATTGACTGCTTTATCGGTCGAAAGAGCGACCACCTTTTCACACCCTGCATCGATTGCTGCGTTGATAACATTCATGGCTCCTTGAATGTTTGTCTTAATAAATTCCGTCGGATTATATTCTGCTGCAGGCACTTGTTTGAGGGCTGCCGCATGCACAATGTAGTGCACATCGCTCAGCGCTCGTTTGAGCCGTGTTTCGTCGCGCACGTCCCCAAGAAAATAGCGAATTTTGGGATGCTGAAAGAGTGGATGACTCTTTTGCATCTCCCACTGCTTCCATTCATCGCGCGAAAAGATAATGACTTTTGCGACGAGATCCTCTTCAAGCAAGTTTTTTGCAAACGCCTTGCCAAATGTCCCTGTCCCGCCTGTAATAAGGACGGTTTTTCCTCGAAAAATTTCCATAGCTCTCGTTGTACCTGATTCTCTACTAGAGCGCAAGTATAATAACGCCATGTGCACTTTTCCGTTAGGAAAAGTCGCACATGGCGTTAGATTAAGCAGTATACCTGATTCTCTGCTTGATTTGAAGTATGATGCTATCCTTGGTTGAATGATAGCTTTTTGATAAGTTGTCATTAGATTAGG
>JABDDE010000050.1 GCA_013287775.1 Chlamydiota bacterium | reverse complement strand
AGAAGAGCGCATATCCATTATCATCAATCTCTCGTTGGACAGTATGTGCCTCTGGTGCAGAAACCCGAGCGTCGTCATACCGTATCCACTGGCTAGCTTTACGATAATACCAATAGTGACCCCAGGTATCTGTTGGATTGGTGGCATCAGGAAGAGCACCAGAACGGCACATAACGCTCTCTAATTCAAAAACCACAGGAGATAGCTTACAGAGAGAGCTTGTCAGAGGCGTGTGTGTTGCTTGACGTGTTGGTGTTTATGTCCTGGGTAGGGGGAGATTAGAGAGAAAGCTAAGAGATCTCTACTGGTTTGTAAGAAGCACCATGGATGTATTTTCAACGAGCATATGCTCGTTGAAGTCCAGACATATAAAAATAGACTGACAAATAAATTTGTCAGTCTATTTTTATATGTCTGGACTTTTCTGCTTTCAGCAGAAAAATGCATCGAAGATTCCAATCCGCAACTATTCTCCCGTAGCTCTCCCTGTAAAAAAAGCAGACATGGGCTTGTAGTAGCTCATAACGGTTGCCATGCTCACACCCCTTAGTCTGATGCAGTTTATGCCCAGGCTATACATGTTGTGGCCTTTCAGGCCACTTCTGTCGATTTGCAAAAGCCCCCCACCTTAGTCGCCAAAATTATCAAATTTTGTCTTCAACAGTAATTTGCCCAAGTACCTCAGCCATAAGAGATCTCTCAACTTTCTCTCTAATCTCTTTGCCCAGACCATAACCACCAAAGCCTCTAGCACCACACACGCCTCTGACAAGCTCTCTCTGTAAGCTTCCTCCTGAAGCTCTCCCTGTAAAAAAAATCTGAGCAGACCATAACCACCAAAGCCTCTAGCACCACACACGCCTCTGGCAAGCTCCCTCCTGTAACTCTTCCAAAAATTAATTTACCTCTTGTGTAAAATTATTATTTTATGCTAAAATAAAGCTTCCATTTAATTCGAGATAATCGTACTCTCGTATGTGTTGTTACTGAGTTAGGCACGGGCCCGTAATAGGTACGAGCCCCGTGAATTATGAATCAATTTACTCTTCTGCCCCGAGCTTGCGAGGGATAGAAGAAAAGGAAATGTATGAGTCAATTGGAAGAGTTTCTATCTAGTATTGAGTCAGTAATTTGGGGAGTGCCCCTCCTTGTGTTGATTGCTGCAGTTGGTATTTTTTTGACATGTCTTTTGCGAGGCGTGCAGTTTCGTTATTTTCTTCGTGCGTTTAAGTTTCTTGGGACCAAAGAATCAGAGGCAAAAGGCGACATCAGCCCTTTGCAATCGCTGATGACAGCTATGGCATCGGCCGTGGGAACAGGTAGTATTGTTGGTGTGTCTACTGCAATTTGTTTGGGAGGTATTGGCGCAGTATTTTGGATGTGGGTCATGGGCTTTCTTGGAATGGCGGTCAAATATGGTGAGTCACTCCTTGCTGTAAAATTTCGTATCACTGACAAGCGCGGCGAGATGTCGGGTGGACCAATGTACTATATCGAACGCGGGCTTGGCTGGAAATGGCTTGCTCTCTTTTATGCTGGTGCTGCCGCTATTGCAACTATTGGTACTGGCAACCTTGTGCAGGTCAAAGCTATTGCAGATTCCGTCCACAGTGTGCTTCATGTCGACCAATTAGTTACAGGTTGTGTGGTTGCGCTCATTACTGGTGTTGTGCTCCTTCGCGGTATTAAGAATATTGGTTTTGTTTCAACAGTGCTTGTGCCGATCATGGCAGCCTTTTACATTTTGGCAGGCTGCGCCGTGCTTATTGCCTTTCGTCAGCATGTTCCAGCGGCAATTGGTATGATTTTCTCTTGTGCGTTTACAGGGCAAGCTGCAGTAGGTGGCTTTGCAGGAGCGACAGTCCTTGCTGCTATTCAATTTGGCATCTCTCGTAGTATTTTGTCGAGTGAAGCTGGTGTGGGTATCTCATCTATTGCAGCCGCTGCTGCAAGGACCACTTCTTCAAGCAGGCAAGCGCTTCTTTCTATGACCGCTTCTATCTTGTCAACATCAATCATCTGCACCATTACGGCTCTTGTTATTGCCGTGACAGGATCTCTTGGAAAGGTGGATGAAACAGGGACTCTTCTTAATGGCGCCTCTCTTGCGATTACGGCTTTTAGCTCGGCATTTTATGGAGGCGAGTATATTGTAATGACAGGACTTGCACTTTTTGCCTATACGACAATTATTGGTTGGGCGTATTATGGAGAGAAGTGTTGTGAGTATCTCTTTGGAGAGCGCTCTGTTGTGCCGTATCGAATTCTCTATACGCTCGTTTTAGTTCCCGGTGCTATTTTTGCACTCAACGCTGTATGGTCGTTTTCTAATATTACCAATGCTTTAATGGTGATACCGAATATGATTGCACTCTTTGGCCTTGCTAAAGTCATCCTCAAAGAGACAGATGAATTTATAGCCACTGAAGGGAAGAAACCTGTGCTTGATGGGGCGGCATATCCATCGTAGATAATATATGTTAGAAGAGATATATCATATTGTATGGGGCTATCCGCTCTTGATTTTAGTAACGGGAGTGGGGCTCTATCTGACCCTGGCTCTTCGGGGTTTACAATTTCGATATCTCTTCGCTGGACTCAGAGCGGCTTTTGGCAACAGTCACGATAAAAATGCTCCTGGTGATCTGAGCCATTTTCAGTCTCTTATGACAGCGCTTGCAGCTACCATTGGTATTGGCAATATTGCAGGTGTTGCGACAGCGATGGTCAGCGGTGGGCTGGGCGCTGTGTTTTGGATGTGGGTCATGGCATGTATCGGCATGGTGATTAAGTATGCCGAGGCCTGTCTTGCCGTCAAGTACCGCATTGTCGACGCCAAAGGGAATATGGCAGGCGGCCCTATGTACTTTATCGAGCGCGGGCTGTCATACAAAAAACTTGCCATTGCCTTTGCATTTTTTGGTGTTTTTGCAGCCATTGGTGGCGGCAATATGCTGCAGGCCAACTCGGTTGCTGATGTGCTGCGTACGGTCTTTTCTCTCTCTCCTTCTTGGACGGCTGTCGTGCTTGCTATAGCAACAGCATTAAGCATCTTAGGTGGCATTAAAAGTATTGGAAAAATTGCAAGCTTTTTAGTGCCTTTCATGGCGCTTATTTATGTAAGTGGTGCAGTTTTTATTCTCTTCTGTTCATATGATCGCATTCCGCATGTGTTATGGACTATTGTGACTTCGGCATTTACAGGGCAAGCTGCCTTTGGAGGCTTCCTTGGGGCAACAGTGCAGCAGGCTATTCAAACAGGTGTAGCTCGTGCTCTTATGACCAGTGAAGCAGGCCTTGGCACGGCTTCGATTGCTGCGGCCTCTGCAAAGACAGATTTACCAGCGCGGCAGGCATTGGTTTCTATGACGGGGAGCTTTTTGGCAACATGTGTCATGTGCAGTGCGACAGCACTTGTTCTTGGAGTCACGAATGCCTTTGGAACAATTCAAGAAAATGGTATGATAGTGAACGGTGCAAGTATGACGGTGAAGGCTTTTGAGTCGGTTATGCCACATAGTGGGTATATTGTGAGTGTGTGTCTTGTGCTTTTTGCCTTCACAACACTTCTTGGATGGGCGTATTATGGGGAGCAGTGCATCGTATATCTTTTTGGGACAAAAGCCACACATTACTTTCGCATGGTATTTATACTTTTTGTGGGCATAGGAGCTGTTTTGGAGCTGGAAGTTGTCTGGAAGGTATCCGATATTTTTAATGGCCTTATGGCTTTTCCAAACCTCATTGGTGTGCTCTTGCTCTCACCTGTAGTGATTGCAGAGACACGTGTTTTCCTGGATCATTTATCTCAAGAGCAAAAGCTTAAGGAACAAAACCTTGCAGTATGAAACAAAAGCTTGTAGGGAATCTCAAGTATGGGAAGGTATTTGTGGTATCTGCGCCGGCAGGGACAGGTAAGACCACTCTTGTAGGGATGCTGACCAAGGAATTTGAGAGCGTAAAGATGAGTATTTCCTGTACGACAAGGCCTCCTCGGCCTTTTGAAGTCGATGGGGTGCATTATCATTTTTATAGTGATGTGGAGTTTCAGGAGAAGTTAGAAGCTGGAGCCTTCATTGAACATGTCACGCTGTTTGGGTATCGTTATGGGACGTCTAGGGAGCATGTGCAAGAGCTTCAAAAAAAAGGCCATCATGTGGTATTAGTTATTGATACACAAGGTGCTATACAACTTATGGGTAGGGGAGCGCAGTTTGAGGCTGTTTTTATTTTTCTTATGCCCCCTTCCAAAGAAGAGCTCAGGCGTCGCCTTATGGAACGAGGTACTGAAAAACCGGAAGTGATAGAAGAGAGGCTTGGTTGGTCAGAGAGAGAGATGGAGCTCGGCTCTTTATATAATTATCAAATCGTCAATGATGGTCTTGCAATAGCCTACGAGGTGTTGCGAAGTATCATTATTGCCGAAGAACATATCAAAAAAGAAGGATACAATGAAAGATAAACAAAATTTTAATTATAGAGATTGTCTTACAAATGAGCAGTTGCTCAAGCGCTTTTCAAGCCAGTTTGATTTAGTTCGGTATGCAATTCAGCTTGCAGGAGAGCATGTTGAGCGGGGACAAGAGAGTAGCTATATCGACGAAGAGAATATTGCTGTCGAGGTATTATCGGAGATTGCAGAGGGGAAGGATCAGTATACAGATATTTTGCGTCAAGAAGAGGAAGAAGAAGAAATACTGGAAGAGAATGCTATCCGTCTTACGCGTATTGTGTAAGTAATGACAGACGTTGAAAAGCTGGGTGAGCAGGCAATTGGGCTCTTTATCTTTTCTTTGATTTCGCTTATTGTGGTTCTCTGTGGCCTTCTATGGTTTGGCTGGTGGGTGTCACAGAGGCGCGGCTGCGTGAGTCCCTATACGAAGCAGCCTATGATGTATGGGGTTGATTTACCAGTGGTTTTTGCACGCCAGGTAGAGGAGTTTTTAAAGTCCCTGCCCCAGCCAGAGAATGCGCCCTTTGACTGTACGAAAGCAGCTATTTGTCGTCAGACACATAGGATTTTCCCTGATTGCGTAAAGCCAGGCGAAATTATTGCACTGAACTGGGGTTTTTTACAAAAACGCTACCATGGTAATTGGGTCTCGTGGGGCGCTGTCAGAAAGGATATACAAGAACATATTAAACTGCACCACCATAGCCTCGATGGTTTTCAACTGGAGGTGTCGAGTCCAAGGCCAAAGCCTGAAGCAGTCGATGCCTTTTATGCAAATACGCACCCTGGACCTTTGTATGTCGATGTCTTGACCAAGATCTTCCTTGGCTGGCAACGAGTGCCTGGTACGCCCTTTGAGGTCCTTGTGGTGAAAAAACCCGATTTTGAATCACTAAACGATATTTTATGATAAAAAAAATTTTAATTACAGCAGCCCTTCCCTATGCCAATGGGGCAATCCATTTTGGCCATTTAGCAGGAGCCTATCTTCCTGGAGACTGTTATGCTCGCTTTGAGCGGCTGCAAGGCAATGATATCCTCTATATCTGCGGCTCTGATGAATATGGCATCGCTACTTTGCTTAGCGCTGAGATTGCCAAAAAAAGCCCACAAGAGCATGTGCAGAGGTTTCACGAAATTAACAAAAATTTGTTCGAAAAACTATCAATTTCATTTGATCATTTTTCTCGGACAACATGGCCAGGCCATGTGGCAGCGACCTATCAGTATTTTCAAGACCTTGCTACCAATGGATATATTATCAAGCAAGAATCAGAGCAGCTGTATTCCGAGGCCGATCACAAATTTTTAGCAGATCGCTATGTAGTGGGAATATGTCCCAAGTGTGGTTTTGAGGCGGCTCGAGGCGATGAGTGTACCAAATGTGGTGCGTGCTATGAAGCAACCGATTTAAAAAACCCGCGCTCAAAGCTCTCCCAAGCTCCTCTTGTGCTCAAGAAGACCATACACTGGTATTTACAGCTCGATGCTTTTAAAGAAAAGCTGCAAAACTGGCTTCAGGGCAAAAACTGGAAGCCGAATGTGATGCATTTTGTGAAAGGGTATATTGATGAGCTTCGTCCGCGTGCCATCACTCGAGATACGAGTTGGGGCATCCCCGTGCCCCTTGAAGAAGGTAAGGGAAAAGTGCTGTACGTATGGTTTGAGGCCCCTATTGGTTATATTTCGGCAACAAAAGAATGGGCCATACTGCGTGGCACACCCGATGCCTGGAAGCAGTATTGGCTAGAGCCTACCACCAAGCTTGTGCAGTTTATTGGAAAAGATAACATTCCCTTTCATGCGGCTATCTTTCCTGCGATGACTATGGGCCAAAACATGCCCTATAAGTTGGTGGATGAGCTGTGTGCTAATGAATTTTATAATCTCGAAGGCAGGCAGTTTAGTAAGTCCGATGGCTGGTATATTGACGTAGAGGACTTTTTAACACGATACACACCCGATCAAATTCGCTACGTCCTTGCTGCCAACGCCCCAGAGACGAGTGACGCTGAGTTTACCTGGAAAGATTTTCAGCAAAAGTGTAACGGCGACCTTGCGGGTAAGTTTGGCAATTTTATCCATCGAACACTTGTGTTTATAAATAACAATCTGCAAGGGAAGCTCCCGGTGCGAGGAGTATGTGATAGTGTAGACGAGCAGTTCTTGAAAGATATGCATGCACTGGTTCAGGAGATACGAGGCTGTTATCAGGGCTTCCGGGTGCGAAGGGCGGCGCAGCTGATTATGGAGCTTGCAAGTATAGGCAATGTGTACTTTGATAAGAAGAAGCCATGGCAGCTTGCAAAACAAGAAGCGGGGCAAGAGGGTGGACAAGAGGGAGGGAGATCTGAGCTTGAGACGATGCTTTCATGCTGCCTGGAATGCTGTAAGCTCTTAGCGCTGGTATCGCTGCCTATTATGCCTACTGCTGCCGAAACCATATGGAGTATGTTGGGAGGCGATAAGGTAAAGCCATTGCAGGCAATGTTGTGGGACGGGGTATTGGCATTTCCTGTAGAGAACATGTCTTTGCAGCCACCAAAGACCCTTTTTTCAAAAGTAGAAGACGCCCAAATTGAGCAAGAGATTGCAAAGCTCAAGAGTGGGATAAAAATTCAGGAGGAAAAGATGACAACACAAACACAAACACAAACACAAACACAAGCACAAGCACAAACAACACCTGCACAAGTGGATGTTGGAGTGAAATCCGAAATCACTATTGACGACGTGCGCAAGCTCGACCTTCGTGTGGCAAAGATTCTTGCATGTGAGCGAGTGCCGAAGAGCAAAAAGCTCGTTCGTTTAGAGGTAGATACTGGTCTTGATAAGCGTACAGTGGTTGCAGGTATTGGGAGCCACTATGAGCCCGAGGCCCTTATTGGCAAGCATGTCATTATTGTTGCCAACCTCCAGCCTGCTACTCTTATGGGAGTGCAGAGCCAAGGTATGCTTCTTGCGGCTTCTGCAGGCGATAGTCTTCAGGTTCTAGAAATGCCTGCTCTGCCCCCTGGAAGTAAGGTCTCTTAGGCGTGTGGGGTGCTGGGATGCATTGGTGAGCGAGGAGGTCTGGGCAGTTTTTTTCACAGGGAGAGCTACAGGAGAGAGCTTACAGAGAGAGCTTGTCAGAGGCGTTAGTGGAGCTTGGGGTGTTGGTGGTTACGGCCTGGGCCGCTTTTTTTCACAGGGAGAGCTGCAGGAGAAGAGCTGCAGAGAGAGCTTGTCAGAGGCGTTAGGGGAGCTTGGGGTGTTGGTGGTTACGGCCTGGGCTGTCTTTTTTTACAGGGAGAGCTGCAGTGAGAAGAACAGCAGAGAGAGCTTGTCAGATAATAATCTATTAGCTTTCTCTCTAATCTCTCCACTGTCCAGACCTTTATCACCAATGCCTCTAACACCCCACACGCCTCTGACAAGCTCTCTCTGTAAGCTATCTCCTGTGGCTCTCCCTGTAAAAAAAAGCTCCCAATGTCTGTAACTCCCAACACCTTATGATCCTGCGTCATCTCTCAAAGCTCCTCAAAGCGTTAATTCCCAATGATTCTGATACAGAGAGCTCGCAGCAAGAGTATCGGAGTGAGGATAATAAAAATGGGAATGGCTACGAGAAAATGAAGCACGTGCATACATTTTCGTATAAGACGCTTTGTTTCGTGTTTTGTATCTAGTTTGATGATGACAAGGGGAGTAAAACCCGGGCAGGAGCGAATGTGGGCAAAAAAAGGAGTGTCTTTTCTTGCGGTGATGCTTCTCAGAAGCTCAAAATGAGGCGGATAGTATCCTAGATACTGCACCGGATCATTTTCCCGTATATAAAGACACACCTTAACACTTTCTGGGAATTTGGTAAAGCAAGGAGCAGCGGCATTGTAGCCATGCACTTGAGACACCTTGTCAGGCATATCATGGGCTGTCAGTAAGGCAAGCGAGCCACCTAAACTTTTTCCATATGTTTTTATTGTACCCTGTTGTGACAATACCCAGGAAGCTATTTTCTCTTTGGCAAAACACCTATACACAAGCTGTCCCACTGAAAGACCAGGAACAAAGTCAGTCCATACTGACAGAAGCCATCCTGTTGCTGTCGGTTGCGGTGTTCCCATAAATAGCAAAAGCGAGGGAGCAGCAGTTTCTGGTTGTAGTCCAAACGCAGTCATCGGAGAGCCAAGCCATGGAGGCGTAAGTGCTATTTTCTCTACTCGGTAGCTCACAAGTTGCCATTGATTCTGGATTTTTTGTGGTATGACAAGTGGGATCTCAACAGGTGGTTCTAAAAAAGGCAAGATGGCTAAAATTGCTCCAATTTGGATTTCTCCTAATGTATTTTCACTTGTGTATTGCAGTAATTCAAAGCACGCATAGAGCATGTTTTGGAGCTCATTTTGTACGGCGCGCATGAGCTTTTCATTTTTCTTTATAAAAATTGCTTTTAATAGATGAGAGGATGCAATGGTGCGCCAAAAGGGAGCATCCGAAAATAACCATCGTACAAGCTGCTGTGCGATGCTTGTTTCTGTGTTGTTTGAGGGTAACTGGGGATCCTTTAAATATGAGGAAAACCACCCTGATGTAATTATAAAATCTTTACTTGTATTGAAATCCATATTCGCATTATGCCCAAAACATCGAAAAAAAGCTTTAAAAAAATGTAATAAGCTGCTACGCTGATACGATGTCTCAGCCTAAAAAAAAGTACGCAGTTGAAGCATTAGGATGCCGTACAAACCAGTATGAGGCGCAGGCTTTTCGTGATCAGCTCGCTCAGATGGATTATGAAGCGGCAGCCGAAGGGGAAGATGCTGATCTTTGCATTGTCAATACGTGTACTGTAACGCAGCATGCAGATAGTCATTCGCGTCATCTGATTCGGCAGCTTATGAAAAAACATCCTCGTGCTCAGCTTGTTGTCACAGGCTGTCTTGCTGAGCGAGACCCTGCTAGTATACAACGCCTTGACAGCTCACTCAGAATTATACCCAATGCCGATAAAGAGCAGCTTTTAGAGAAATTATTTCCAGAAGAAGATATCCCCGAGTTTTCCATTAAACGCTTTGAAGCGCATACCAGAGCCTTTGTAAAAGTACAAGATGGGTGTAACTCATTTTGTACCTATTGCATTATTCCCTATGTACGAGGGCGATCGCGCTCTCGAAGTGTTGACGATGTGGTTCGAGAAGTAAGAGACCTTGTACAGACAGGCTATAAAGAGGTAGTGCTAACAGGTATAAACATTGGCGATTTTGATGGAGGAGGAGCAGCTGGTTGCCGGCTTGCAGATCTTATTCGTGCAGTTGACAAAGTAGATGGGTTAGAGAGGCTACGTGTATCATCAATTGACCCCGATGAGATAGATGCCGAGCTGCAAGATGTTATCCTCAATGGGAAACGTACCTGTCGCTCTATGCATATTGTGCTTCAAGCCGGATCCAACATGATATTGAAACGCATGAATCGCAAATATACGCGCCAAGTGTTTTTAGATACAGTACGAACGCTCTCTAATGCGTGCCCCGATTTTACGGTGACAACAGATATTATTGTGGGCTTTCCTGGTGAGACTGAACAAGATTTTGCAGAAACTCTCGATGTGATGCGTGAGGTTCGTTTTGCAAAAGTACATATGTTTCCCTATAGTGATCGACCAAGAACTAAGGCAGCAACCTACCCAAACAAAGTGCCCTCTGATATGATTGCCAGCCGCAAATCACGGCTCTTAAGAGCTGCTGAAGAGACGGCATTGCAGCTCAGGCAACAGTTTATTGGTAGAACCATGACAGTGCTACTCGAAAATCGCGAAGAAAAGGGACGCTTTTTTGGGCATACAGATAATTTCTTAGGTGTTTTCATCGAAGGCCATACTACCAAACTTGATACCAATCAACTGGTTACCGTACGATTGGTTGATAACCAGCCAGAAGGGCTTGTGGGAGTAATGCATCACTTCCCCTCGTAGGAGAAGTGATTTACAAATACCTCTAAGACATAGCCTGGCGAATGTCAGTTGTACGAACCATAGGATCGCTAGTACCAATGCGTAAGTCTTCAGCTGCTTGGATGGTATCGCGAACCGTAGCTAATCTTCTCTTGGCCGCATCACGATCCTCTCGAGCATCATTGCGTTCTGTGTACAGCTGCTCATTGTCTCGTCGCAAAGCTCGATTGTCCCTGTCGAGAGCCTCGATAGATTGCGTTGCCTGAGCAAGTTCAGTCTGCGTAGCAAGTAGTGTATTGTTATTATTAATCATCATCATAGTTTCCATATCTCGTATGGTAGTATTGAGTTGATTGATCCGAGCATCCTGCTCTTGCAAATGTCTTTCTGTATCTTGCCGAGTTCTCGTCAGAAGATTCTCAGTACGATCGCGCTGTTCTGTTCGCTCATTCAGCGCAGTTGTGACTGTGGCCACTTGTGCACTTAAACGTCTCTGTTCCTCAGTAGCACGCCCTATTTCTGCACGGCTCTGGTTACGCTCTGTTAATGCAGCATCACGCTCCTCAGTACGCTGTGTGAGCTGTGTAGTGAGCGAGTGTACCCGTGTACTCAGGGTATTGTGCTCTGCTTGGGTAGTAGTTAACGTATTCCGAGTATCCTGAACAATAGTAACAGCTGCATCGCGATCCCGTATTACAGTATCTAGCCGATTGGTAAGACTAGTCAAACGCTCCGCATCCCTATCCCTGTCTTGTAGCGTTCTGTTTGCAAGTCCTACAGCTACATCACGCTCTGCCGTTCTGTCACTCACTTGGGTTGTGAGTACACTGACGCGTGAGTTCAAATCGCTGATCTCTGCAACGCGGCGTGTAACTTCTACACGGCTCTGGTCACGCTCTGCCGTTCTGTCATTCACTTGGGTTGTGAGTGTGCTAACGCGTGAGTTCAAATCGCTGATTTCTGCAATGCGGCGTGTAACTTCTGCACGGCTTTGGTCACGCTCAGTCGTTCGATCTCTAAGCGCAGTAGTGAGTGTATTCACCTGTGTATTCAGAGTATTACGCTCTGTGATAAGAGTTCCATTTTGGTCCCCTAGAATAGCATATTCATCTTGAAGATCCCCATAGACGCCTCGTAGAGCATTATTTTCAGTCCTCAACGTATTGCGCTGCCTTGTAGCAGTATCTAACTGACCTTGCAAATGCGCTCCATTAATTCTTGCGTTTTCAGCAACTGCCGCTGCAAAATTTTCTATATCTCGTCTGTCAGCGTTTGCTTGATGCGCATGTGCCTCTGAGGCACTTAATGCAAGTGCATACGCCATGTCGTGATTATAGCGCACATTGTGGAGTCGCGCATTTTCATCGCGCAAGCTTGCTGCTATGGCACGCTCTAAGTCCGATGCGGTCGCGACAACAGGCCTTACTACCACCGGTGGCACTACCACAGGAGGCGGCGGCACTACTACAGGAGGAGGTGGTGCGACGACAGGAGGAGGTGGCACTACTACAGGAGGGCGCGGTAATACTGGTACGGAGCGTGGTAATGGAGGAGCAGAGCGGGGTGGAAAAGCACGTGGCCATACCCGAGGAGCAGGCGTGGCAGCGGGAGCTCTATTATCTGGGGCTCTTGCACTATTTTGAAATCTTTGGAATACTTGCTGAATTTCTTGAAAGTTTCCTCGCAAGCTCCCATCTTTGATACGCTTGCCACGGAGAAACCTAATTCCTTCTTCCATAAGCTCATATACCAGTGGGTTATTACAGTTTTCTTTTGCACGCATCAAAAATGCAACCAAACCTTTCGTTTTTTTGTTATGTTCAATCGCACGGATAACACTCGTAGCGCTGCCATGATTAAAACAATTTCTATAATCTCCAAACTGAGAAGATAGACCTTCAAATCTGTTCACCATATTATTACCTTTTTTTATAAATATTAATTTTTGTTTAATTGTTTAGAATAACTAAAACTATTATACTGCAAATGCTATATTTATGTCAAAGAAAACTAACTTATGAAGTTTTGAATTTCAAGCATTTTGGTTCTTCATGCTCTTGTCTGCGGGTGCAGAAAAAAGGTATAAAATGGTATACTAGTAGGGCTGCTGCGAAAAAACTCTGTAAAAAAAAGAGTTGTTTAGAATAGGATTACAATATACTGTGGGGTGTTGATTTTTTTCGTTTTTCGGCCAAAATTCGATGATTTTGGCAGTGGGGAAAACCCTTTGCAAATTGATATACTCAACGAGTAGGCAATTTGCAAAGGGTTTTCATCCAATGACAAAAGCGCGGATTTTGGTCCACAAAAATGAAAAAAATCAACACCCCACAGTATAAAACACATACAAAGGATCGTACCTATGCAAAGCCGTTTTTTGTTTTTATTATTTATGCTCTTTCCTTGTTTATCGCATCTGAAAGGGGAGTCAAATATTGGTAAACCATTTCCGCATATTTATGTCGAGAGCTTGTCAGGACAGGCACGAGAATTTCCTGGAAAAACAGGAGAGCTCATATTGATTGGATTTGAAAAAGACTGTGTGCCAATGCTCAAAGGATGGGTTGAAGTGTTAACACGTCAGAAACTCCTTTCAAAAAATGTCGAAATTTACACACTCTCTGTGCTCGGCACATCATGGAAGGCGCGAGTTTTTCGTCCTTTGACTATTCGGATGATTAAAAGCAAAGTGCCGGTGCAAGGGCACGGTCGTACTTTTTTGCTCACGCAAAATCAAGAGGTTATGGAAACCTTCTTTGGAGGTGGCAATAACAAGGTGCTGCCAGAGGCCTATCTTGTGCTTATTGATAAGAAAGGAATTGTGCGCTGGCAGCATACAGGAGCTGTCACTGAGGCGGCGAAATCGACGCTCAGGACAGCTGCAAACAACTTATAGTGATGGAGGTGGAGAGAGTCGAACTCTCGTCCTTGCCAAACCCTAATACCAGCCTCTACATGCGTAGAGTTCTCATAAGAAGAGATGCTTGATGGAGAACTCCGCAACAAGAACATCCCTTGGCAGAAAGAGTCTCGAGCGTTACTTCATTCTGCCATTGAAGGAACACTCACACCAAGTGTGTTACGACAGTATCAAGAGGCCCTCGGTCCAGCCTCTAGCTGTCGGAGCTACCTAGTCAGTAACGATTAGGCGGCTACAAGTTCTCGCTCATAAGCTTTCGCAACAGAAACTGGTGCGAAGCAGAGAGTAAGTACTTTGCTGTTTTTTTGAGCAGCATTTATTGTTCTGTCGACTTTTTACGAGGCCAATCGACAAACCTCGGCATGCAACTGATATGGTATTTGCAAGTCGAAACCTTTTCACCCCCGAATTTTTCCCGCATTGCGCGGCACGGGTCTATTAGATCTCAGTCTTTATTATAGACACAAGATGCATTTTCCGTCAAGAGCTGGTTTTAGTTGAGGTAGGTTGTGGGAAGTCATGGATTGGTAGGAAACCAGACCGTAGCCCTGGTAAAGGCCCGTAGGGCCGAAATATGTATAGCCCAGGGTGCAGGAGCCCCGAAGGGGCGACTAAACCCTGGGTGGTCAGAGGCGTGTGGGGTGCTGGGGGTGTTGGTGAGGAAGGTTGTGGGGGCTTTTTTTACAGGGAGAGCTACAGGAGGGAGCTTACAGAGAGAGCTTGTCAGAGGCGTGTGGGGTGCTGGGGGTGTTGGTGAGGAAGGTCTGGGGGCTTTTTTTACAGGGAGAGCTACAGGAGGGAGCTTATCAGAGGTGTGTAATGTATAGAGCCTTACCACGTTGTGACTAATATGGACCCCACCGCGGCAGCGGTGGAATTCATTAGCCCCGCGTGGAGCGCGGCCGTAGCGCTCCGCGCTACGGTCGGCGGAACGTGGGGTTAC
>JABDDE010000049.1 GCA_013287775.1 Chlamydiota bacterium | reverse complement strand
CGCTGCCGCGGTGGGATCCATATCAGCTAGAAGCATGATAAGTTATGCGTTCCCACTAAGCTGACACCATTGGTCCGAGTCCGTGTATGAAGATGCAATCCCCTGTTATTTGTAGATAGATGCTGCGATACAGCTAGGTAACTGTGCTGTTGCAATTGTTACCCTTCAGGCAACAATGTAGGGCATCTTCTCGTTATTTACAAATCTCGTTCAATCGCTGCATGACTACTTAATGAGCGTAAAATCTAACTGGATTTTGCGCCCATATGGAATATCTTCTTTTTCTTTTAAAAAAACTATACAACTATACAAAAAAACATATTGAAAAATATTATCATTATAATTACAATAAGAACTGAGTATGTTATTTATCGTAGTTAAAAAATTAAAATAAAAAGTGAGTTTTTTATGAGTATTAGTAGTCCAAGTAGTTCCTCAAGTTTTGGCAGTTCTTCAAGCCTAGGTAGTTCTTCAAGTTTCAGCAGCTCATCAAGCTTTAGCAGTGCGCCGAGTTCAGGTTCACAAAGTGTCGTTAGCAGTCTTTCTAGTCCTATGACCCTGCAGCAGATGAGCATGCAGCAGAGAGAAACATTAGTATCTAATCTTGCTAATAACATTCTGTATGAACTAAACGTACAAGGTTTCCAAGCGTTTCACACACATCCTGAAGGCGCCCCATTTACACAAGATGAGCTAATAAGTCACATTCGGGCAAGAATACCTGCTGTACTCAATAATCAAATTCCGGACAATCGGATTGTGGCTATTATGAATGCACACAGTTCGACCCGCCCCGCAGAAATAAACAATCTATTAACTCCGATTGTATTCACACCACAAGAGCAGCTTGTGAGGAGTAGAGAACAGTACCTCGAGAACCTGGTAGCACCATTTACCGGTTCTTTGAACGCATCGAACCATGTCGATTTTGTTTCCCGCGCAATAGCACAAGACATAGTAGGCAGGTACGAACTTGCCCTGGAACAATCGTCTTTTCAGCCATCTACAAACGCTTTGCGTGCATTGCCTACTCAGTTAAACACTTTAAGCCAAACAATTAGAGAGATACTGAATTTTTCTGTTAGTAATCAAGAAACAGAGCGCCAATTATTCGATGAAATTAAAAATGCTATTATAGAATTATCAAGACAATCAAGTGGTTCCCATAACGCTGTATTGCTTCGCGTACCCGATGAAACGAATACTGAATATTTTGTAGTCCCTCCTGCTATTCAAACAATGATTAATCAAGCAAGAGCACAAGAAGAAATTCTTTCAAATAAATTCATAAATAACGAATTCGATGAGGCATATAGAACTCTCCTCACTGAATATAATCAATTATGTGAGCAAATTCGCCAACGGGTCCCTGTAGAGCGGCACGGAAATATAGGCTTGCTGCCACTCAATTTATTTAACAATATGGAAGCACGTATTCATGATATTACAACGAGCGACGCGGCTCAAGCTTTTCTGGAGACAAGAGCAGATAATAGCTGGATTATACGTCGAAGTACACACTCAAACGCTACCCCATTGGTATTTAGCACATTCCTCGGACGAGTTAACAACGTACCACAATATTTACATACGAACATGTCACGAGATGCGCTACATGTTTTTTGTCGAGATATAGCGCATAGTATCACGTCTTCTTAACGATCCCTTAGTTACGACTTATGCGTATTTTTCAGAAAATGCACGAGCCTTCTCTGCCATTTATTGGTTTCTTTGCCAAGCCAGATAAAATGGCCAGAGCCATGAATAGTGACAAGCTGGCAACCTGGAATTTGTGATGCGATGCTGACCGCCTCTGAGTAGGAACCATTAGAATCCGCTTTGGCTTGCAAAAGCATCGATGGTTTCGTCATAGAGGCAAGGGGATACCCTGGCCATGGATCAACACTATTGATGTCGTTGATAGTACCAATCCTGCGCGGGTTAAAAGGAGTCGTCGAGTACACCAAACGCTGCAAAAAATGGAGCTCCTGTTTATGGTGAAGGACATATTCTTCTCGCTCATGAAGTGGACCATCTTTCAAAAGAGTATCCTGTGGCAAAATCTGCTTGACTGCAGTTTTTGGATAGTATCGAGCAGTTGTATAGATACTCCAAGGCCCAAATTCTGGTATGGGGCCGAATTCTAAGAGAGCGTTAAAAATCGCATAGATAGGAGCATCGGCTGGTTGTGCTCCCACACATTCCATCACAAGTGCCGAGACACGATGTGGATGGCGAAGAGCAAGCTGGAAAGCCACTTGTGAACCGGCTGAAAAGCCCAAAACTGCCACTTTTTTAATACCTAGCTTATCAAGGAGCGCAGCCATTGCATCGGCCTGCTGCTCGGCAGAAGAGCCCACAGAAAGAGGTGTGCGTAAATATCCAGGACGAGAAGGTGAAAGCACTGTAAAGCCCTTCTCAATCAGAAAACCAGAAATAAGAAGCCCTTGATCGTAGCCACCAAACGCACCATGTAATGATAGCACTACAGGTCCCTTTCCTTGCTTGACATATTCGATATGACCCGCACGAGTATGCACGACATGACTCGGCTTTTTCAACGCGGCAAGCGAATGTCTTAGCCAAGGCTTAAAATTATCGTGATGCGGTTTTGTAAGATGTGGTAGCAGTAAATGTTCTGCCTCAAGACAGGATACGAAACAAAAAACTACACAAAAAATACCAAAAAATTTCTTCATAGATACTCCAATGTAAAATTTTTATATACAATGTCTGGTCATTTATGGGAATAGTATTTTTGCGTCATATGCAAATTTTTCTTACGAAAAATTTGCATATGACGTAAATAAATATTTTTCAATACCAATCTTAGCCATACTTTGGCCATTTTTGCTATCTGTTTTAGCCATACTTTGGCTATTTTTGCTATCTGTTTTGACCAAAGTGTGGCGCTTCGTTGTTAAGAAGCGTTGTTATCAGAAGGTCAGCGAGCCATTTTTCGTATTCGTCTGATGTCCATTTTTGTTCAAGAACAAGCATACGATACATATCTCGTCCTGTGAATGCCCACAGAATAGCGCGTGCTTTTGGTATGCTAAGTCCCTGGGCTAAAGCGTTTTCTTGTGCCATGGTATTTATAGTTTCTTCCTGTCGATGATAACGGCGCCTCTCTCGCTCAAGCTCGAGCTCTTTAAATTCGGGCGCTAATACCGCAGCAGTGCGAAAGATGTCCATCTGCATCGCTTCAGCATCATATATTTGGCGAGCAATTTTAGCGGTAATCAAAAGGTGTTTTAGGGCTGATTTTTCAGCGCGCGCCTGCGTGACAAAGGCTTCAAAGCGCTCTGCAGGCAATGCCTCATCGAGTAAAGCACGGACAATACCACGCTTAGATTGAAAAAGCGCGTACACTGTAGGTACAGCAACTTTTGCTGCCTTGGCAATTTTTTCAATCGTGACCAATTCATAACCTTCAGCCTGGAAAAGATCTCGTGCCAGAGCAAGAATGCGATTTCTGGTTTGCACAGCCTGCTCAGCCCGTTTTTTAGAGTGATATGGTCTTTTTTTACTTTCGCTTGACATATTCATTATAGTATACTATACTGAAATCACGCAAAAATAGAAAGGAGAAAAAAGGAGATAAAACCATGAGTGAAAAAAATAAAGCGACAGCCGTCGCATACTATACAACCGTCGCAGAAAAAAGAGTTTCGGACTTAGAAAAGTACTTGCATGCTGATGTGGAGTGCATTGGCCCTCTTGGCCACCCGCAAGGCAAACAAGCCGTACTTGAGGCAATAAAGAATTTTATTAGCTTTTTTAACACGCTTGCTATACGTGCCACCTTCGCAGCAGACAATCAGGTGATGATGGTGTATGATGTCACTTTTCCACCGCCAATAGGGGTCATGCGTACCGCTTCGCTCTTGACCTTTCAAGATGGCCTCATCGCAAAGCTTGAGCTGTTTTTCGATGCACGGCCAATCCCACCATGGGCGCAAAATCCAACTGAATGAAATTTATAAATGTATGCACGAAACTGGAAAAAATTTCCAGTTTCGTGCATAACCTTTACCATGAATTCACGAGCGCGAAAATTTTTTTCATACTATAAACCATACATAGGCTTGCTCTGTTGGGATCTGCTTTGTGCATTAATTGTCTCTGCAGCAACGTTGGCAATTCCC
The DNA here is from genome assembly GCA_013287775.1 of Chlamydiota bacterium. Taxonomy (GTDB): domain Bacteria; phylum Chlamydiota; class Chlamydiia; order Chlamydiales; family FEN-1388; genus JABDDE01. The sequence goes on along the minus strand of JABDDE010000049.1, from coordinate 10,119 downwards.
CTCTGCATACGGTATATCACCAAGTACTTAGTAGCAGAGCAGTCATCTGAGGCGCTCAGCCACATCTATATCATGGGCGGCGTAATGATTGCGCTGATTAGCGTACATGCCATCTCACATGCCTTTGTGGATTATCGAGGTCACGTGATGGGAGCGCTTATGGAGCGCGATATGCGCCGTGAATTATTTGAGCATTATCAAAAACTATCCTTTAAATTTTATGATGAACATAGAACTGGGGAGCTTCTCACTCGCATCTCGAACGATTCGTTTAACCTCGCAGAATTGTATCATCACGGACCTGAAGATATTGTCATCTCACTCGTGAATTTTATTGGCGCCTTTGTCATCTTACTCAATATTAATGTGACGCTTGCTCTTATCACTTTTCTCTTTTTGCCAATTATGGCTCTATATGGCTATTACTTTAGCAACAAGATGCAGATAGCTTTGCGAGCAAGTCGAGATAGAATCGGTGATATTAATGTCCAGGTGGAAGACACGCTTTCAGGAATTCGAGTAGTACAATCATTTACGAATGAAGCTATAGAAAACCAGAAATTTGCACACGAAAACGAGCGCTTTGTTGCAAGCCGAAAAGAGAGCTATAAAAGTGAGGCCTATTTTTATGATGGACTCATAACCTTCACCCAGCTCATGACTATTGCTGTGGTCATTTTTGGTGCTGTCTGTATTGTGAAGGGATACATGGATGTAGCTGATTTACTGACCTTTTTGCTTTATATTGGTATCCTGATCGAACCGATACAGCGCCTTGGAAATTTCATTCGCTTATACCAAGAAGGGATTACGGGATTTGCTCGCTTTATGGAAGTATTAGAGGTTGAGCCTGATATACAAGATGCACCCAATGCAACTCCTCTTACCCACGTAGATGGCAATATCGAGTTTAAAAATGTATGTTTTAAATATAAAGAAGAGCATGACCACATCCTCAAAAACATCTCTTTGAATATACGTGCAGCAGAGTTTGTTGCCATCGTAGGGCCCTCAGGCGCTGGCAAGAGCACGCTTTGCAGTTTAATTCCGAGATTTTATGAAGTAAGCGACGGCGAAATCTGCATTGACGGGAAGAATGTGAGGACGCTGAGCATAAAGTCACTGAGAAGCAACATAGGCTTTGTACAGCAAGATGTATATCTTTTTGCAGGAAGCGTCATAGACAATATCCGTTATGGAAAGTTGGACGCAAGTGATGCAGAGATTATGCATGCAGCCAAAATGGCGAATGCTCATGACTTCATCATAGCCCTTCCACACGGCTATGCAACCGATATTGGGCAGCGCGGTGTCAAACTATCCGGTGGGCAAAAACAGCGCCTGAGCATTGCGCGTGCGTTTTTGAAGGATCCACCCATTATTATTTTTGATGAGGCAACAAGTGCCCTGGACAATGAAAGTGAGCGCGCAGTACAAAATGCAACCGAGAAGCTTATGAAAAATCGCACGACGCTTATTATTGCCCACCGTCTTTCCACAGTGAGAAATGCACAGCGTATCCTCGTCTTAACGGATAATGGCATAGAAGAAGAAGGCACACATGAGGCGCTGCTGGCAAAGGGTGGGATGTATGCAAATCTATACTTACGACATGCACAATTTTCCTGACGTAAAATTGTACATGACGTACGTAAAAAATAAATCCCTTAGGCAGCGGTAATCAACCTAAACATAGCATGCTTTTAGGTGATATGGACCCCGACACGGCAGTGTCGGAAGCTCATTAGCCCCGCGTGACCGACATACTTTACCACACATCTTTAATAGTGGCGTAAACCCAAAGGCTGGAGTGATGCCAACTTAAAGAAACTTGTAACCAATCAGAACCGAGCCACGGTAGTGGCGGAAGCTCATTAGCCCCGCGTGCAGTGAAGGCTGCGCGCATCGCGCGCGGGCCGAACGGAACGTGGGGTTGGGAAACGGGTAAAAAAAACAGAGCTGCGGCAGCAGCGACACTCTAGCCAAAAACAAAACGATCATCATACGGCGTATTATGCAATTGCAAAAGACGCAGATATTCTTGTTCGAATGTCATATTCTTATGATGTTTTTCTTGGTTCTGTATATACTTTTGTACACTATTTAATACGGAGTAGCTCACAGAAAAAGAACCATATCCTTCTTGCCAAGCAAAATCCTGCATGTCAGGAAAATTTTTATGTATCCATGCTGAGGAACAAGCTTTCACATCCCGAACAAAATGAGAATACGGCTGGAGATCGCCGAGCTTTAGTAATAAATGCACATGATCTGGCATGCCTCCAATTTCTAACAAGGTGCCAGAGTGATTTGTAATAATGCCATTTATGTATGTATAGAGGCGTATTTGCACTTTAGGTATGATGAATGCACGACGTTGTTTTGTCGCCCAAATACAATGATAAAAATGTACTCGATATGAATGTGTCATCTGTGATTTTTCCCTCACATACTTATGTTTTAACGCCAGGTGTCGCCACTACCGTGGCTCTATTTTTATTTGCTCTCCCAAAACCCCACGTTCCCTCGGCTGTGCGCGTTGCGCACATCCTCGGTCACGCGGGGCTAATGAGCTTCCGACACTGCCGTGTCGGGCTCCATACCGACTAGAATCATGATATGTTATGCGTTATTTACGCAATCATGAGGGGAATTGTATACGAAGACAAAAATCTTTTCAACAAGAGCCTCAAGAGTAAGCCTCAAGAGTAAGGTTGTAAAAATTCATCGTAATAGCTACAATTTGTCCCAATATATTACGGAGGCATTTATGACAAACACAACAGATATTGCATGGATCGATCAGCTCGAGCAATTGATTCAGCAAAAACATATGCTGTCACATCGCTTTTATCAGGCATGGACGTGCGGGCATCTTACAAAACAAGTCCTTCAGGAGTACGCTCAGGAGTATTATCATCATGTCAAAGCATTTCCTACATATCTTTCTCTTTTGCATAGCCGCTCTGATGATGCCGCACTCAGAAAATGCCTCTTACAGAACTTGATCGACGAGGAAGCAGGCGAGCCAAATCATCCCGATCTCTGGAGATCCTTTGCTATGGCACTTGGAGTGGGCCCAGAAGAAATAGCGTCTCATGTGCCTCGTCAGGAAACTGTAGAGCTTATTAACACGTTTCGCACAGCATGTAGCCGTCCCGCAGTAGCAGTCGGTATTGCAGTGCTGTATTGTTATGAAAGTCAGATTCCTGCCATTTGTCATACCAAAATCGAAGGCTTAAAAAAATGGTATGGCCTACATCATCCTGACAACTACCGATATTTTACCGTACATGAAACTGCTGATATAGAGCATTCAAGGGTAGAAAAAGAGCTATTAACAAGATTAGTCCAACCGCATGAGGAAAAAGAGGTTCTAGGGTATGCTGAAAAGGCACTTGATGCTCTTTGGAAGTTTCTTTCGTCATTTACGATTACAGTATGAATGCAAAAAAACAAATCGCATTAGTTACAGGTGCCTCTTCTGGTATTGGAGAGGCAATTGCCCGCGAGCTTGCAGCACGCGGCTGGATAGTGATAGGCATTGCCCGCTCGTCTGATAAGCTCCAACGACTCAAAGAAGAATTACAAGACAGCTTTGTCCCAATGGTTTGCGATGTCTCACAAAAGGAGCATATCGAAAACACATCAAGTAAAATTCTTGAAAGCTCCCTCATTCCTTCTTTGTTTTTTCTGAATGCTGCTATGACCACGGGAGCTGTTGAAAGCCCCGAACGTTTTGATCTTGAAAAGCACGAGAAGAGTATGCAGGTAAATTATTTTGGGGTATTAGGCTGGGTAGCATTTTGGGAAAAAATATGCCAAGCAAATGGAGGCGCCAAATTTGTGGCTACCAGCTCACTCAATGCACGCTTTGCACCGCCCTGTGCAAGTGCCTATTCTGCCTCAAAAGCAGCTATTGCAAAAGCGTTTGAGAGTTTATCATTAACCTATTTTGGAACCGGGCTCAAATTTTGCGTCGTATATCCAGGTCCTGTAGAGACACAAGCTTTAAGTCGTCCGCTCCCCTTTACCTGGAAACCAGCGAAGATGGGAAAATGCATGGTTGACTTTGCCTTAGGCAATAGGTCAAGCTATGCGCCATTTTGGCTCTATAATATCGTTGCCTGGATTTTGCAAAGGCTTCCTGCGCAATATGTCTTGCTATTTTTGAACATGGTATTCTCATGAAGCAACAATTGCAGGCCTATCTCTATGAGCATATTCCAATATTATAAACCATTTTTATGGTAAAAATGTTGTTTGCGCGAAAATGCACATTTTCGTATAATAAGAGTAGAAAAAGGAGGTGAGATTATGAAAGCATATCATGCAGATATCACACGTATGACCATTGATTTTCCATCGGATAAACATAAAGAATTAAAAGCGATTGCAGCTTTACTTGGTGTTCCGATGAAAGAATTTATCCTTAGTTGCGTTTTAGATAGAATTGCAGAAAAGCTTTCTGGCGATTTTCAAGAAAAACAAGACGCTGAAGCCTTCGATAGAGGTATAAAAAGCCTAAGGGAAAGAGGAGGAATCACTCTTGAAGAAATGAAAAAACGACTTAGGCTGGCATAAATGTATAAAATTATTTTTGAAATCGATATAGAGAAAACACTACGCCGTATTCCTAAAAAAGACGCCCAATCTATCATTGAAAAAATTGAAGAACTATCTAAAAATCCAAGGCCGAGATGGATAGAAAAAATGAAATCGCGACCTGGTTATCGTATAGCGAGTGGAAATTATCGTATCATATACACAGTCGATGATAAGAATGTGATTGTGTATGTCGTCGACGTAGATAACCGAAAAAGTATCTACAAAAACAAGTAGATTTTCCACTATGGGAAAACAATTGCAGGCCTATCTCTATGAGCATATTCCGATAACTAAAGCGATGGGAGTGCAAGTGGAGCATGCATCGCTCGATAAAGTGGTTCTGTGGGCACCTCTGAGGGAAAATATCAATCATAAGAGCACTGTCTTTGGTGGCAGTCTCCATGCTGCTCTTACGCTTGCATGCTGGTGCATGGTCTATATGCATGTACGCCATATGCATGTACATCATCTTCACCCTCAAATTGTCATTACAAAAAGTGAAGCATCCTATCGTGTCCCTGTGGATGGTGATTTTAGAGCAAAGTGTGATGCTCCCCCCATGCATGAATGGCAAAAATTTCAAAATATGCTCCAAACAAAGGGTAAGGGGCGAATTCCACTTACTGCTACAATAGTTCATAACAGCCAAGTGGCTGTGGAGTATTAAGGGCACTTTTGCAGCGCTATCGCCATTGGCAAAGCCAAAATTCTCCGAATATTCTATTCGTGAAATGACAGTTTCCGATATTGGAGTTTTAGTGGATACCTTCTGCTTCCCATGGACTACACAACATGAAGTCACTTCAAAGTGGACACGTTACTTTGAGGAACATCAAAAGCATATCCGAACTGTATACCTATTAGAGAAACAAAAACAACTCATTGGATATGCGAGTTTGCTCTATACGCCTGAATACTCCCCTTTCAAACAGGCAAAGATACCTGAAATACATGATGTGTTGATCTTGGAGTCATTTCGCAATCAAGGATATGGGAAACTACTTATTCGTTATTTGGAGAATATCGCACATGGCAAAAACTATACAAAAATCGGCATCGGAGTAGGTCTATATCGTGATTATGGTCCGGCCCAAGCGCTGTATTGTAAGCTTGGCTATGTACCTGACGGTAATGGTGTCACCTACAAGACTGCTGCAGCCATACCTGGTACTTGTTATCCAATAGATGATGATCTGGTTCTTTGGCTTGTAAAGGCATTATGAAATGTGTACGTCATGTGTTCATTTTCCTTTCGAAAAATGAACACATGACGGAAATACCATCGCCAAATGCATCTATTTCCACGTAATCCCCTCTATATTCCAAAATACTCGAAAACAATTCTAGCATGGTGCATACTGGTGGTGTATGAGGTTTGTGATATGTCACTAAAGCAAAAAACCATTGGTATGATTGGTGGCACAAGTTGGGAATCCACTGTTCTTTATTATAAGCTGATCAATCAAGCAGTGCGGGAAAAGTTAGGACAGCTACACTCTGCAAAACTTATACTTCACAGTGTGAACTATGCACCTATCATTGCGTTGGAGCAGGAAGGCAAATGGGATGAAATCGGAAGGCTTTTAGGCAATGCTGCGTCAGGTCTGCAAACAAGTGGCGCTGCGTTTGTGATGCTCTGTTGTAACACATTACATAAAGCAGCGCCTGCTATTGAACATGCTATCACTATTCCATTTCTGCATATTGCAGATGCTGCTGGCAGTAAAGTATCTCAACATAACATCCAAAAAATCGGTCTTCTTGGAACACAGTTCACCATGGAAGATGGATTTTATGCAGCAAGATTAATGGAAAAATTTGGATTAGAGGTTATGGTGCCTGAACTGACAGCGCGAAAACGTATAGACACTATTATTTATGATGAACTGTGCCAAGGAAAGATACAAGTCAATTCCAAACGTGAACTGGTTGGGATGATACAAGGCCTCGAGCACGCAGGTGCGGAGGCCGTACTTCTTGGCTGTACAGAATTAGGTATGCTGATCACAGCGCAAGACGTGAGAATTCCAGTATATGACACAGCGCTGTTACATGCCGAAGAAGCAGTAAGAGTAGCGCTCAACTGACGTCATGTGCAACTTTTCCTTTTGGAAAAGTCGCACATGACGTCAGTTTATAAATCGACCTGCAATATTATTGCCCATTTCCATTTGCCAAAGATACTCTGATCGTTAAACCATGTTGGGCCAGTTGATAGGCCGATCTTGGGTGTAAAGTAATAATAGACTCCAAAACCACCACCACCTTGAGTATTCTTTCCTGTGGCATAGTCAGCAATGAATTTCCACTTATTGTATTCTGTATCACTTGCATCCATTGCAGGACAAAATTCACGATCATAGGCAACCATCGCTCCCAGGCGATTTTTCCCCATAGCATGATTGCCACCAAAGCCACCGACAGTTATTGTCCCCCCTATAAGCATAGCTGCAGGAAGTGACTTGGAAAAGCAGACGTCTACGATGTTCTGGTTCGTTTTGTATTGCCCATGTGTCTTCGTTCCCACATTAAATATGCCAATACTCATCCCTGGTGAATAGGGAAAAAGCAGCTCCTCTTCGATACCGACTTTGGTATCAAAAGAGACAGGATACCGCGTTGGTGCAACGTAGCTAACACCTATCTCGGATTTTACATTATTCCAGTTAAAAAGTCCGTAAGAGAGGCCTATGGTAATGGGCAATATTTCATTATTCTCCCCACGATGGTGAGACAGCCGAAAATAATTATCGATGGTTATGTGGGCGACATGGGTTTTCTGTACCCTTGTCGTACACACTGTCCACCATGCCGTGGTCAATGCCTCCACTTGCTGCAGACCCAATGTAGGCCATAATGTCACCAAACAGGCCAATAAAGTTTTTATTCTTGTTTTCATGCAACTGCCTCCTGATTCTTAGATATAGGTAATAGGAGACCACAAAAAATCATTTTTTGCAAGCGCGAAAATGTGCAGCAAAAATGTGCAGCAATTCTTGGTGAGCAACAAATTTAAAGAAAATTATTGATATTAAAATCAATTGAACATTTATCATTTTTTTGGTACACTCGGAAAAAGCAATAATTTTGTTAATATATTAAAATTTACAACAGCATAGTAAGGTATTAACGACTATTTAACAAGGAGTGGGCTTGGAGCTGTAGTACTTAACGTACCTAACGGGTATCCTCGCGAATATTTTGTAGTAACTTCACATATTCGAAAAAAGATTACCCAAGCAAGATCAAAAGAAAATATTCTGGTTAATAAATTTATAAACAACCAATTCGACGAGACATATAACCACACTCTCAATGAATATAATAATTTATATTTATATATTCGTGCCAAGGTTCCTGAAAGCCGGCGCAACGGTATAGGAGGCCTATTGCCATACAATTTGTTTAATGAGATGAAACAACGGATTCATAACATTGAAACGCAGATTGCAGCTGAAAATTTCATACAAACAAGACCAGAGAATAGCTGGATTATACGTCGAAGTACGTACCCAGGTGCTACTCCATTGGTATTTAGCACCTATCTTGGACAAGTTAACAACGTACCACAATATATGCATATGCGAATGACACGAAAGACTTTACATGCTCATCATCGAGATATAGCACATAGTATCGCGCCTTCTCTTTAAAATGAAATTATTGTTGCGAAAAAATATAAATTCACTGTATAATTTGTGGAACAGTAAATTTTATTTTACTTTGTTATAAATTAAAATATATAAATAATGGAGATTTTATGAATAATCAATTGGCATTCCCAAATTCGCTATATGGTACAGGCGATAACCATCGTGGTATACCAGGCTATAATAGGCTTTCCGATCAAGTTTGGGTTGAGGAAAAACGGCATCATACAAGATGTGAGCGGGAAACTAACGGTATATTGCCAGCATCGAAACATTCCAGACCCCCTCCTATGCAGCGACACAATACCTAGTTTCATAAAGATTGTTAAACTGAGGGGTGACATGATACTATCTCAAGCACGCACACTAGAGAATCTAGGGAATCTACAGAATCAACCTGGACCTACTGCAGAGAATCTAGGGAATCTACAGAATCAACCTGGACCTACTGCAGAGAATCTAGGGAATCTACAGAATCAACCTGGATCTGCTGCAGAGAATCTAGGGAATCTACAGAATCAACCTGGATCTGCTGCTCTTGGCATTGGTCTAGGATGTGTTGCGATTATCAACAAGATCATGAAACGCGTCTTTCCTACCTCTACCGGATTTCGATGCCTTGCTACTGGCTTTCTTGGCACAGGAGCTTTTACGGCTGTTGGCCTGCCAGTCGGGACGGCTATTTTAGCCTCTGGCGTGTGTGTGGCAGCTCTGTCACTGAATTCTCAATAACTCGTTCCTGCAATAAGACTCTAATTGGCAGAACCGTGTAGGGCCAAAGTGTATAAGGCTGCCGCCAAATGGTAACCTTATATACTCATGCACAATTTGTCAAGCACCTCATGTCATTGCAATACGTCTGAGAACATCAGACTTTCGGAAATAATTCTGTACCTCTTCTACCGACATACGAAGATGAGGATCACAACATAATAAATTTTTTATTATAAACGCGTATTGTTTATCTCGCGGTTGGGCTTCTGGATCACATATTATGGCACTCATTCGTGCTATGACGCCTTGTACTTCATCATTCATAGCGCGTATTTGATCTTGAGTTGGGGTTCCTGTCTCTCCAAGATCACGTAGCATCTGTATCCATTCAGGCCTTTTTCCAGTCCAGAGCTCCAAAAGAAGGCATCCCACAGCCCAGCTCTCAGCCTTTTTATGCCCCTGAATGGTATTTTGAAAGGAGCGCTGTATTATTTCCGGAGCAGTATAGCACCATTCTCCATATATATTCTTCTCGGTAATGATTGACTCAACGCTATTGACATTCCCCTGCAGAAACTCTGCGAGCCCAAAATCGGTAAACCGTATCTTGTCGTTTTTCGTAAGAAGAATATTGGGGAATTTGATATCACCATGAAATACACCCAATCGATGCATATGAGCCGTAGTGTGAAGTATTTGAGTAAAAACATGCCTAACACGCTGTGGATCACGTTGTATTGCTTGGAAAGCAGAGTAGATGCTTCCATACTCTGCCTTCTCAAAAATAACGCTTATACTATCCTCTAAGCCACGTCGTCTGGATGTGTGTGTAAATCGAACATGTGAGCGCACTTGCATGACTCCCTCTACTGCACTTAAAGCTTCATAAAAAGGCATCTCGTCTTCTATAGCTACCACATCGCAAGCTTCTTGCATCGATAGAGGTATTCTAGGTGTAGCTTGAACATAAAGCCGCGACGGTTCATCTACATTATCCAGTGCAATGCCAGCTGCATGAATTATTTTTTTTAACCCACCATTTACGTGAAACGTAGAATATTTAGGTTTGGCAATAATAAAGCAGTAGCGACTCGCCCAATCAAAATGAATATCGCGTGCTACGTGGGCTTCAGCACCTGTTACATAC
>JABDDE010000048.1 GCA_013287775.1 Chlamydiota bacterium | reverse complement strand
AAATTATCTTATCAGCGAGCGGCTAAAAAAACAAGAATATAAACGCATCTTAAGCAATAACTTTTTCTGGCGCACCTACGATCAAAAGGAGATTGATTGGATTGAAGAGCGTGAAGGAAAGCTATTCGGGTATGAGTGTAAATGGGGTAGTAGCGATGGTTTTTCCAAAGCAAAAAAAACCTGGCTAGAGGCATATCCAGGAGCCTCTTTTGAATGTGTTACTCAAGATAATTATTTGGAATTTATTACATGACCGCTGCGTTTAAAGAAGGGGATGGCTATCAGCTGAATAACCAACGAAAATGCCACGAGTAATGGTATTGAAATGTCATACATGAGTCCCATGAGCGCCGATCCTAAAAACCAAAATAGGCCGAATGCCATGTTTAAAATGCCATAGCCGCGTCCGCGAAGTTGCGTAGGGATAAGGTTGGCAAGCTGGGCGCGCATGATGGTCATCTGCATACCCATTCCCATGCCCCATAAAACCATGCCTATAAGTGCCCCGGCAAAGTTTCCGAGAAAGACAAGCGGGGAGGCAAATGCCACAAGTCCAGTGCCATATAGAAGCACGGGAATTCCCTTTATATCAAAGAGCTTACCTAAGAGGAGACATGATATTCCATTGACGGCCATCGCTACAGCATAAAAAGCTGGGATCCACGCAGCGGGGATAATCCCGGCTTTTTGAAAATGAAAGGCAATTAAGGCAAAATCAACATAGCCACAGGCAACACACGAAATGGCTATAAGATAGAGCCAGAAGGCTTTTGGAAAGTTTGCAGTGCTTACGGTTTGCTGCTCAGGAGACGCCGTTTCAAAAAGCTCAGGATTGGGGTATAAGGATCGTGTCCGTAGGAGTGCTACAAAAGCGACGGCAGCAGGGATTGCCAGGAAGGCAAAGGAAGACTTAAAGCTGCCATCTGCAGAAAGCCAGCATGCAATAGCAAGAGGGCCTATAAGGGAGCCAATATGCCCCAGAGCGCCCTGGATGCCAAATCCCCAGCCGCGCCCCATACGTTTCGTGGCAAAGGAGAGCATGACATCTTTTGGGGGAACGCGAATAGCTTTCCCGAAGCGTTCGGTAATGATCAGGACGGCCGCACTTGGCCAGTGTGTTGTGAGTGCTAACAGGGGCACTGCAATCAGGTTAATAAAATAGCCTACAATGGCTATGGGCCAGAATTTTCCTGTTTTGTCGCTTACGTATCCAGATATAATGCGCAGGCAGTATCCAATCAATTCACCAAGACCTGCTACGATGCCTACAATAAGCCCAGAGGCATGGAGCGTCGCAAGATAGGGACCAGTAATGCTCCTTGCCCCTTCATAGGTCATATCCGCAAACAGGCTGAGCAGGCCGATGTACAAGACGAAGCGATATTCTTTTTTCATGTGTTCCTTAAAAATGGATCCTATCAGAATTCATCCTTGTATGCCATGGTTTTACATGAAAAGATGCTTGGAAACCTACAGGGAAAATCGGATATTTTTTGATTTTTTTGTAAACAGAAATCATTTATTTTGGTATAATCCTACTTATTAATAAATATAATTACGAGGTATTATTATGAATATTGATGTAAATGGCGGGCTTGCATATGATAAAGCACTTGAGCTGGCAGCCCAAGAGAGCCAAAAAACATTTCTTGCAGAAAAAAAACTGCATGATCGGAATAGGCACTCTGTTGCAGCAAATGTAGAGCGCAATACAAATGAGCTTACAAACATTTGCCGGCAAACACTTGCAAGGCCAAACCAAGCTTCAGCCCAAACTGCAATCCAAGCACTCCCTCAGGTAGTAGTGCGACAACCCCAACAGCAGGCGCGAGCACAGGTACCATCTCCAAGTTCAGTATCTGCATCACAACCTGTATCAGTTATCCGGCCTCCAAGAAATGTACCTGCTTATACTCATTCTAATTCTAGGGTGCAGGAGGGAAGGCGATTTGCACAAGTTGGCTTTTTGAGATACCAAAATAAAAATCTCAGTAAAGATGAGTCAATATCTTGTTTAGAATATTTGTTTAACACAAAAAATAAACAAGAAATGCAAGAGCGGTATAAAGCATTTATACATAGGCCTATAGGGCAAATGGGACTTTTTGATATTGATAATGATTTTTTAAGAAATCCACTTGGTTTAGATCTTAGTTTTATGCAGCGAGCAGCAGCAACGCTGTTGAGAAGCAGCACTTCTTCTACTTCTTTGCTCCCCGGCGCGGCAATCAATATTTTGAATAAATTAAAGGAACGAGCTGGCATTTCTTTATCTGCATAATAGAGGCCTGAATGGTCGATACATTGTCTATATCCACGCCATGTGCGACTTATGATCGGAATTATTGATTGTTCCCCTGGTCTTCAATGCCGCTTTGCGGCATGAAGACCAGGGTAGTTGATCGGAATTATTGATTGTTCCCCTGGTCTCCAATGCCGCTTTGCGGCATGAAGACCAGGGTAGTTAATCGGAATTTATTGATTGTTCCCCCAGTCTCGCATCGCTTCGCGAGCGCTTCGACTGGGGTGATTCGGGCACGGGCACGGGCACGGGCTCGGGCACGGAAATTCGGAATAATAGATAAACCCGTTGGCCGAGCGGACGCTCACGCGCCGCTCGGCCCGGAATCGGAATAATTGATTGTTCCCTCGTTCTTCATACCGCTCCGCGGTATGAAGAACGAGGGCATAGGTTTCGCTGCTACCGCAGCTCTATTGTATTTCATGCACCTGTAACCCCACGTTTCGTAGGCCGTAGCGCGGACGCGCTACGGCCGCGCTCCACGCGGGGCTAATGAATTCCACCGCTGCCGCGGTGGGGTCCATATTAGCTGGCGTGAGTTTATTGTGAAATTCTTAAAAACGACTCTACATAGCTTTCTAAAACCATTTTTATGTGTACACCAACTCTATAAGGCCCGTAGAGGCTGACAGGAAATCTACCCCCCCTTGAAAACCGCAGGGTTGACGCGATATTGTAGGGCTGATTCGATTTTTAGAATTTGCATATTTTAGGATTTCCTGTCAGCCTCGTAAGGCCGACACAGGAAACCAGCCTGACACAGTCTTAGTCAATGTATTCATTTGCAAAATATTATGCGATTTTAGTATGATATAATACATGAAGACAAAAAACACATGTTCTTATCTTTTTTCTGAACAAGTTCGAGGCGCATACTGCAATGAATGCGTTTCGTCGTCTTTTGTGTTTTTTGCTCTGACTATCCTGTCTACACATCTGATTCGCCAATAAGCGAATCAACATATCATACATAACAGTACTTTTATTTTTTAATTGCATCGTTTTAAGCACGCTTGCAATATTATTATTTTATTTTTTAAGACAGGATTTTTTTATGTCAATATTATCATCATCGGCTGCACCAAATGGGCAGCCACCAAGGGGATTTTGGTCCACAATAGCAACCTATGTGGTAAATCCCTTTACAGCAGCGTCCGTTGCAATTCTTCCAGTATTTCGCGATTTGATTGCTAAAAGTGCCCAGCAAATAGGCACATCAAGGCCGCGTATTACCTTTACTCAAGGAGTAAGGCAAGGAAGAAAAGACGCACTTAAAATTGGAGGGACTGTTATGGCACAGTCCTTGGTGCAACAAGGTACAGAGCATGCTTTAATAAGAACCGGTATTGTAGAGACTGAAAATATGGCAACAATGTTGGCAGGTTCTGCAGTTTCGGGCACTCTCTTATCACCGGCACTCGCCATCATAAATGGGCGTACTATGGAATTATCTGTGAGAGATATCTGGCAAAGGTTTTCGGCACAACAATGCAAGGCCATTGCTTTTCGTGAAACATTTTTTGTAGCGGGTCTTGCAGCTTCGAAGTACTTGGCCACTCCAATGAAGAGAGTCATTGGCGACAACAAGGTGACAGAGTACTGTGCGGCCTGGCTTGGCGGTGTGTTCGGTAGTCTTGCTGGGCATCCTGCAGACACTGCCTTGACGCGTTTGCAAAATGGCATGCCATTTGAATGGCGCACCTCAATGCGGGGCGCGTTGACAAAAGCGCGCGGCATCGGGTTGTTTGCTGTACTCTATAAGGGTGGCAAGGATATACTCAACACGATGTGCAAGTGATACAACACTCACACTAATAGTAGCCTCTCAGAAGCACGCTTCTGAGAGGCTATCCATAGTTTGTACCTTAAATTTGCCACGCAGTGCGTGGTAAATCTTTCTATGTTTCCGACAAATCAGCCTATGCCTCGTGTAACTTTAAGAGTTCGTTGTTTATGGGATTACTATTTCTCGCAAAGCCTGCTCTGCACCTGCATGTCCCTGTGCTGCTGCTTTTTTATACCAATATACAGCATCTGCATTTGATTGAGCAACACCTTGACCGTTCACGTACGCATCGCCTAACGCATATTGTGCTTCCTCATATCCGTGTTCTGCAGCTTTCCTATACCACTCTACTCCTCTCACGTGTGATTGTGGAACGCCAAAACCATGTGTATAAGCCATACCCAGATTCGTTTGTGCGACAGCATCACTCTGAGCTGCCGCTTCTTTAAACCAGAATACGGCTCTCTCGTAGCAAGTTGTAATACCTCTACCATCCCAATATACTATGCCTAATTCGCTTTGCGCGTTTACACATCCTTGTTCTGCCGCTTTTCTATACCAGTCATAACTCAATGCATGGGATTGCGCGACGCCAAGTCCATCTCGATACGCTGCTGCTATATTATACTGCGCAGTAACAAATCCTTGTTCTGCAGCTTTTCTATACCACTCCACTGCTATCTCGTGTGATTGTGGAACCCACCCACCATCTTTATAAGCATGTCCTAGCATATCCTGAGCGTTCGCATTACCCTGCTGTGCGGCTACTATTGCGTGCTGTCTCAAAATCTGCAGTGCTTGTTCGATGTTTGCTGTAGTGGCAGAACAAAGAGATGTTCTAGTAACAATGCCACTTTGTTGACTAAATCTTTTTACAGCCATAGTGTTTGCAGTATCAAATGCAAAGATTCCCATACCATGGGTTGCACAACAGGGAACATAGCAAGATAGATAAAAAGTATGCGGCGGTGCAAACACCGATCTTGGTTGCAAGCTTGCAATTTGCTCTGCAAGGCTATTACCTGAACGACATGCCTCGAGAATAATACTTCCACTTAGATCGATATCTGCAAAATCGCTTGCTTGAGGCGTCGTATAGTAATAAGAGGTACCGAATTGAAGACAATACTCAGATGTGTCTGTATCAGTAATACCATGGGCCCGTATTATTGCTGTCATTATGCGGCGAGCGCCCACTTCTTGTTTCATTGCATGTATTGTGGAAGCGAGCTCTTCATTATCACCGATTATGTGCAACGCAATATAGTATGTTTTTGTAAGCTTCTCTAATTGTGCAAGCCACATCTTGTTGGCAAACATAGCATTATGATCATGTGCAGCTTGTAAAATGACTGCCGCAGGCGTATCACGGGCATGCAAGCGATTGCCTCGTTCAATAAGGCGCAGGCTTTGTTCCACTAAGGCAGTTAATCGTTTGGGCATGAATGGCCGATACTGCCGCATCCTTGCATGTTGCACAGCATGCTGTAGAATGGTTTCTGCGGTACCTCGATAGAGGACTACAGAACCACTTGTACTACTACTCATATTTTCTCCTTGTGTTTATTTTAAAACACAGAGACAGTATAGCATATTTATACAAAATTATTCAATTTATTTAAATTTTTAATTTTCAATAAGAAATCCGAGGGGTTATTTACATTTTACAGCCAATATGCGAAAATGTTTGGAGTATTTTATGACAGTACCACGCAGCCCCTGTACAATACCCTCAAGACACCCTGCAGCCAGTGACAGTATCCCTACTTGCACATGTGTTACCTCACGATTCAGGATACTCCTATCGTCACAGCTGCCGAACACGTCACGTATTCGCACACGCAGACCCTGTACGTATAGCAGATATGTACCCAAGTGGATCTCGTCTCAAGCCATCATGCAGAACAATCCTTCCATATTTCAGAATACACCACCTTCTCCTCGTGTCATATCAGAGTCCCCAAAACAACCACAGGTAGCTTCACAGGCAGATTATATAGAACAAATCAATAAAATAATAGAAGATCTCACTATCGACCATACTACTATTACAACTATTGAGCAACAAGTGAATAGAGTTGCAGCGCGTGTTGCGTCAGTATACACACATACTGCCTCACCTCTTTTACAGACAGGCACGAATTTTATGATGCCACCACCTGCACACACACATAACTTTGCTCTCTATAACATCTTGATAGAACAAAGCCGTTATTTGAGGCTATATAATTCACAGATAGTGCCAGATATGGCAATGCTGAAACGGCAACTTGAGGCAAAAGAAAAGGCAGAGCATATATCACTAGAGTCCTCTACCATTACCGCAATTCCTATACGCTCCCTGACACCCACCATACAGCGCCTGAGGCAGTGTATAGAGGCATGTTCTGTGCTCCCACTTACACAAGAGAGCTGTACTCGTACACACAATGCTGCGGCCCTGAGTATGACCTGCATAACGCAATTACAACAACTTAATCACCGCATCCGTCGAATCAGCCTACTCCTCGTGTAACCTCAAGAATTCGTTGCTTGCGTCAGCCTTAAATGGCCTCTCTAAGGCCCGTAGGGCCGAAATATGTATAGCCCAGGGCGAAGCCCTGGGTCTGGGTGGCCAGGCCGAAGGCCTGGCCACCAAACAAAATAATAGAGGCCTGAAAGGCCGACACATTTTGTATATCCTATACCCTGATTGCCCTTCAGGAAACATGTGGGGGGCGCTCGTTTACCCAGGGCGTTACCCTTCCATATAACAGAGCCCTCTGGTTTTTCCCGAGTCCGAGTCCCCATGATGTTAACTTAAAGAAACTTATAACTAATCAGGACCTCGCCACGGTAGTAGCGAAATTTGCCGCTCTAGCCCGCGTGGAGCACATACTTTACCACACATCTTTTAGTCTCCGAGTTGTGTGACCAATATGGACCCCACCACGGCAGTGGTGGCATTCATTAGCCCCGCGTGGAGCACGGCCGTAGCGCGCTCGCACTACGGCCGGCGAAACATGGGGGTTACAGTGCATGAAATAAAAATAGAGCTGCGGCAGCAGCGACACAAATCGAGATCACTACGCGTGTCTTATGCCTTAACAATCCCTATTATTGACACCTCGTTATAAAAAGACCTTATACTTATTGGTAGTTGCCGTCGCAATTCTTTCAGCATATGAGATTCCCCTACAGCCCCTAAGATTCAGTGTTCGGAGTTGTGTAAGTGTACTGAGCGGGGTCAGGTTTGAGATTTGTGCAGAGTCACCCAAATCCAAGTTTTGAAGTTGAGTGAGTGTACTGAGCGGGGCCAAGTCTAAGATTTGGATGCAATGCCGAAGAGTTAGGTTTTGGAGTTGAGTAAGTGTGCTAAGCGGTGCCAAGTTTGAGATTTGGCAGCGCGCAAGACTTATGCTTTGGAGTTGAGTAAGTGTGCTAAGCGATGCCAAATCTAAGATTTGGAGACAATTCCAAAGATTCAGTGTGCGAAGTTGAGTTAGTGTGCTGAGCGGGGCCAGGTCTGAAATTCGGGGGCAGTGGCCAAGATTCAGATCTTGAAGATTGATGAGTGACGAAAGATGACGTAAGCCTTCATTACTCAATTGGTAGCAACCAGAAAGATTCAGCCTTTGCAGCCTACTGACCCCTGCATTTGGATCATAGCATGCGCTGCATAACGTCTGTAGCTGTGAGTTAGTAAAATTGTTAAAGTTACTGCAATCAAGACTGCGTAGCTGGCGCATAGCCTGTGTAAAACTATGTTCCATAAAATGCGCTCTTGCAGCTTCTGAAGGATACAGTGTTTTGAGAAAATCATCCTGCATCAACACTGCATTCACATTTGCTACGGTGAAATCCGCTTTGCGTAAAAGGTAGTTGATAATAATTGCATTTGCATCGCTGTTAGAAGAACACATCATGCGATTAAAAGTAGTTACCTGGTAATCTGGCGCAAGTTGCTTGATGTAGTTTATGACATCTTGAAAACATACAACATAATACTCTCCTATTATTCCTTGCAATTCGGAGGGTAGCTGCTCTAAAATTCTTACAGGTTGTAAAGCAAGGGGAGGATGCGTGTTGCTTTCCTCGACGACTTGTCTAAGACCGTTCTGGCTTGCCGTTGCCGTTGGTATTGATGCTGCAGCAACTTGTTGTGATGAGGTAGCCGATTGCGATTGCACTTCACACGCTCCTATTATTCCTTGCAATTCGGACGGTAGCTGCTCCAAAATTCTTACGGGTTGTAAAGCGAGAGAAGGATGCATGTTGCTTTCCTCAACGACTTGTCTAAGACCGTTCTGGCTTGCCGTTGTCGTTGGTCTTGATGCTACAGCAATTTGTTGTGATGAGGTAGCCAATTGCGATTGCACTTCTGTAACACATTGTTGAATAAATTGTTTATTAGAAATAGGTGTGATTGTGTTTATGGAGCTGTTAGGAAAAATAGACTGGAACGTACTTATTATGGAGTTCTTGGATGCTGAAATACAAGATGCCATTGAGCGAGCCAACACTTCCTGATTAACTGACAACACTTCCTGATATCTCCGTTGCGAGTCCTGATAGCTCTCTTGCAGGGATAATATCCTATTTGCCTGAGGCTCATAGAATCGCTCTATTGGATAAAGCTCTCTTTGCTGCAATTGTTTAAAAATTGAATCTGCGTTCATATCTTAAGCCTCCTATTTAAAGCGCTTACGATTTTACACAATAGCATGATTTGATTGCAATATTCACAATGCTTTTGGTATGTTTTACCAAACTTATTGAAGGAGCAATACCTTGCTTCAAAGATGCTTACTCATATTCTTCATCATAACAATTAGGACGACAAAGAGGGATTGGAAGAGGTATTTTCTGAGTGCGTATGAGCGCCTGTGCTTGTTCAATGATGCATAAATCTTTTTTATTCTTAAGAATATCTTGCATGTCTTTTCCAAATCCATAACATATTGCTTCACATATAGTCGCTTCCTCTTCCACTATTCCACAAGGATTTTCAAAAAAATAAATTAACAAAGCGAGTAATTCTAGATCGAACCCACGTCCTTGCCTCAGTACATATTTTGCATGCTGTAGTGCGGTTGAGCGAACCTCTTGGTCTCGATCCCATTCTACTCCTATGGTAAATTTTTTTATCTCTTCTCTGTATGCCTCAATGTATCCCCAACACTGCAAAACGCGAAGCGCTGTACATGCCGCAAAGGGCATTGAAGGATAATGTAGAAAGCTTTCTATTAATTTTCTATACTGTGATGCGCCTGCACATCCTACAGTCTTTATTAAGGCCCAAAGATTTTCATCGTTACCAGGTTGGCAAGCTTTGAGTTTTTGGACTACATAAGCAAGCTCATCATCAGCGAGCTTTCCGGTTATTGATTCTACAAGAAGTTCACTAATGCTTCGTATCCTTTTTTTGTTGTTTTTTGCCATTTTTCATCTTCCCACGGATGGATAACAACATAAGGATAGAATAGCGTATGGTATATTTGCAACACTGACATTATCGATTATGGTAGAATTTGTGTGCGCTGAGAAAAAAAGCGTTGCCACTTAATCGTGGTGTGATATAATTGAACCCCCACATGTGTGTGTGATCCTCATGTGCTATTTATGGTGAAGTGATGTTTTTCCAGATTGAGCATACTCCTGAACGATCTTGCCTCGTGTTCTTTGGCGATAAAGAAGGCTTTGAAGAAGCACTTCATCAAGCACGTTCTTTCTCTGCACACAAAGACATTGATCCACGCGTGCCTTTTTCTATACAACCTATTCAACCGGGCCCTCATATGTGTCTGAGCTTGCTTGATGTTGACTTGAAGAAACAGCTTGGGCGAGATGACCCAACGCCATTTCGATTACTGCCTCCTGCTTATATCCGCAACTCATTAGTACCATCGCTTGAAATCTGTTGGCATAAAGATACGCCGCAACGCATATTGCATGCACAATGGGTCGATAAGCACGCTGTTCTTCATGTGGATGCACGAGGCTGGGAGGACTGGCTGCGTGCTCTTACCGAAGCTGCCTATGGGCAATATTGGTCCTACATTAGCTATCGCAATCCATTGCTAGCTGAAGAAAAATACATCTATTGTGATTCTGAGACCCTGCGCGCCGCTGCAAGAAAAGAAGATGGTATCATTCCAGCAATGACATTTGTACGATTTTCTGGTGATACTGAGAGCATTCCCTGGCTACATGTCATTCCTGGATTATGGGACCCAGACTTTAATTGGGCGCAACCAGGTGTTGTTAAAGGCAATATAATCGGACAAGAAACATTTTTATATCTGCTTGAAAGGGCTGTTAGAGAGAAAAAAACGCAATTTCAGATACCTTATATTGGGAATAAAAAAATAGACTGCGAAAGAATACATTATAGCGAACCAAAACCTGGTAAACGATCAGAGCTACGTATAAGACGTATAGGCCCTCCTCTTTTACAATGTGCAAAAGTATGTATTACAAATACCCCTCTTTCTGTAGATGTCATTGATATGTGCTGGCAAATTTCGGGATCTGAAGAAGCGTTATTATCACTCTTTACGAAAGCAAGAAATCTTTTATGGACATGTGATGAATATCAATTTAGCGGCGCTTTTTTACAAAGAGTGAAGAACGCACCTGTGAATGGAGGATCTATTTCGCCAGAATCTGCTGTATGGCCATGGGTGTGGAGAGGGGCACTCGTCAATAGTGTATATGATCCAGTCCATATGGCGTGTTATGATAATTCTCTTACAACACCAAGCAAAGGATTCCATTCATTCATCGATAAAAGCCTCATACAGAGAACAAATATAAATAAGGATTATTCACCATGAATTCCGACCACAACACATTTGACGTAGCCAAATTTGAGAAAGCGCGGTCTTGTTTTTTACAATTTGAAATTTCTACAGATGCAGTAACATGCAATGGCAATCGAGGAGGACTACAGGCACTCCTAAATGCAATTGATACTATAAGCAATGAAGAAGGCAGGTATGAACTACCTCAATGGCCTTATGAACAATGGAAATGGCATACGCCTTCAATATCTTGCTTAAAAGCACATGCTGCACAGGATCCGATTCCATATAGTGCCTCCTTTCCTTCCTACAAGAATCGCAATATCGTTGCTAAAAAGGTATTTGTCCATATCGGAAGACAATATGAAGGATTGCATTTTCAGGTGTATAAAGATAAAGAAAATATTTACATTCATCTGAATGAGTTAGGCCTTACACAATTTCGAAAATTATTATACACCTCGATGCACCATTGCAATCTCTTTTTTGTAGCAAAACCAAGCCCTCTTTATCCGCCTACTCTGCTCTCATTTCCAAAAATTCGGCTTACTGGCACGTGGGAGGATGGTAGTTGTGACCTTATGGAATTTGTTTGTTTAGAACCAGATACGCAACCGTGGGTATATTTGGAAGTTGACCACATCGAAGCCAATTGTAGTGGTTTTTTATGGTTAATGGAAAACATTATTTCGTTCTCACAAAATCCGGAGCAAATCATAAATCTGGAAATTCCTAGGAAGCCAAAACTGGAATGTGAACCAGACTATTGGTTCACGACTGATCAGGCACAATATGAGAAAATCCTTATTGATAGCAAGAATGTTAAAACAACTTTTATTTCTTTTAATTCTGATAGTGATAGTAAATATGAGCACGTACAGGTAAAATACTATCAACCGCCTCGATACTTGCGTTTAATTAAATATAATACACTTCCGAACCACGTTGTCGTGATATTTACAGTAGAAGATGATACTGGGATTTTTAAAGCCAATTCTCTTGGCTGGGAGTATCTGTTAGCTTATTTCAATCGTCACCTCTATAGTATGTGCATTCATGAAAGTATGTATCTTTTCGATAAAAAAACAGTCGAAGAATATATTGCACAACCCTCTACGCAACTTCGAGAGTATCCAGTACAAGGCCCACATGGAGGGCTGGAGTATGACCCGCGTTTTATGATGCCAACACACGATGAATATGAACCAATAACGGGTATTTTTGTAGAACGGACCACTGTTCCTTCTAACAAATATATATCAACAAAAATTTTATTACAGCTTCCTCAAGCTTTACTTAAGGAGTAATATTATGGTCTCATCAGTAGATATTCAATCTGTTGCAGTAGCAACTCCATTTGCAAGGAAAATTACTACTCTTCCTTTGATATTAGGACAAATATGCCGTCCAAATCGTCATGGGCAGCTATTGTATCTTTTTCTACACGCAACAGAGGGATTAGGTGCAGCTCTTAAAAATGCAGATGGGACTATTAAAATTTTCAAACCAGAGCAAATACGAAATGGCATACAACCAGAGGAAGGAGGTATTTCTTTACTCAGTCGACTCTTATCATGTAATCCTACCATGTTTGAAATGGTAGTTCAAGAAACGAGAAATACTATTCATATCTTACCACACATGGAAGCAGCTGGGTGGCAACATGGTATACCCAGATCTCCTGGTGATTATAGTAATCCTGAAAGGACGTTTAACAGGAAGACAATATATGAATCACTAACGTGGTTGTATCAGAATGGTTTCAAACCACAAGGTATGGCAAAAGAGGATAATCGAGCAGCATGGATAAGGTTGTGTCATCATGATATCGTGCCGACAAATCCCGATCATGTCGACGCAGTTGCAGCTAGGGATTCTTCAAAAATTCAATCTCTAATAAGGAGTGGGCACTATGTTTGGGATGTGCAATACGAAAGAGATAACCCAAAAACAATTCCTGTTAATGAAGAAGCGAAGCGTAACTACCAGAATGGAATCGTATTTGTGCATCCAAAAGATAAAAATAAATATGAAGTCACGGTTGATTTTTACCATCGAAATGATAATGAAGGATTACATATAGATATAAAACCTCACGGTAGCTCAGATGAACACAAGATTTGGCCACGAGAAAGTAGGAGACAGCCGCCTTCTGATAACAACCCCCCTCCTCCAGATGATCCTCCAGGCGGGGGGAATGGCGGCGGTAGAGGAGGTAATGGGAATCCTCCCCCACCTTCGAGCAACCATGATGTCGTACACTTTAGCGAACAGCTCCAGCACAACAACCTTACCTCCTCGTATAACAGCTGTCATCCGCATAATCAGCAGCCACAAAAGGCACATGGCGGTGGGGAGATTGGCGGCGTTGCAGCAAGTGCTGGCCTCATTACCAATCTCTTTTCCGATATCGATGCGCTCTTCGAAAACAGTCATGTTATTGCTGTCCCGAGTCTCAACGGACGATCGCCCTTTAGCGATCAGGAGCTGCGCCAGCTTATGCGCGAGCTTGCTATTGGTATTTATCAGCATGATACGATCCCCTTTTATAGCCTCGACTTTAACGCTGAGGGCAATCTGGTGCCTGTCATGCACCCCACCTATGAAAACACCATCGTGGGTAGAGTCATTTCCCTTTTAGACTACTTCTTGAAGGGATTGCTCAATGGTGGCTATTTTGAAGAAGCTACCGTCACGGCATGGCAAACACGCCGTCAAGATCATACGTCCCTCTTGGATCAAATACGCGGCTTTAAGGAATATATACAACGCGAGCTCCCCGGCGAGCAATATTTTTCGCTGCGGCAGATCCAGATTGCATTAGAACGAACAGAGCGTGCGCCACGAGGAGAGCAACCACAACAGCAATTACCCGATATACCTGCACTCGAAGAAGATCTTGCACACCTGCGCTCTTCATTTCGTATCATTGCCAAGCAGCGAAGTATCGTCAAACATGGTAATCTCTTGTTGCTCGATCCTGACTTTGATGTCATGTATACACTCGATCCTGATCCTTATTTTGCCAACAAGATACGTGCCCATACCGCAGAGCATGGCTCAGAGCCACCGGCTATGGAGAGACTGCGCAAAGCCTATGATCTGATGAGAGACTATATCAAACTACAGATGCCAAAACTCCCTATTTGTAGAGAGCTTTTCTCACAGCTCTATGTTATCAGCTTCCTTGCGCATTACTTCACCACACTGAAAGCCAATGGAAAAGTGCCAAAATTTGCTCCCATAACCGCACAGCCCCAAACAGTACAACCGCTCTTTCCACCACTTCCTCTCGCAACACAAAAACAGCAATCCGTCCCGATATGGTTACAAGCCATATACAACCGTCTATTACCACCGCAACAGGTTGCTTTTCGAAAGTGGATCACCGAATATCCTGAAAAACCTGATCATACTCCCCCCGATGAACTTTTACATCATTG
>JABDDE010000047.1 GCA_013287775.1 Chlamydiota bacterium | reverse complement strand
GTTCCCCTAGTCTTCAATGCCGCTTCGCGGCATGAAGACTGGGGTAGTTGAGCGGAATTTATTGATTGTTCCCCAGGTTTCAGATGTCGCTTACGCGAACACTGAAACCTGGGTAGTCGGGCACGGGCACGGGCACGGGCTCGGGCACGGAAATTCGGAATAATTGATTGTTCCGTTGGCCGAGCGGACGCTCACGCGCCGCTCAGCCCGGAATCGGAATAATTGATTGTTCCCTCGTTCTTCATGCCGCTCCGCGGTATGAAGAACGAGGGCATAGGTTTCGCTGCTACCGCAGCTCTATTGTATTTCATGCACCTGCAACCCCACGCTACCGCCGACCGTAGCGCACGCGCTACGGCCGCGCTCCACGCGGGGCTAATGCATTCCACCGCTGCCGCGGTGGGGTCCATATCAACTAGAAGTATGATATGTTATGCGTTTGCCCTATTAACTACCCCACCCTTCATGCCGTGTAACGGCATGAAGGGCGGGGGAATAATCAATAATTCCGATTCCGGGCCAAGCGGCGCGAAGCGTCCGCGAAGGCAACCGGAATAATCAACTATTCCGAATAAATTCCGGGCCGAGCGGCGCGTGAGCGTCCGCTCGGCCAACGGAACAATCAATTATTCCGAATTTCCGTGCCCGTGCCCGTGCCCGAATCACCCCAGTCGAAGCGCTCGCGAAGCGGCTGCGAGACTGGGGGAACAATCAAAAAATTCCGATCAGCTACCCCGGTCTTCATGCTGCAAAGCGGCATTGAAGACTAGGGGGAACAATCAATAAATTCCGTTTCTTCTCTTAGCTATGAGAAGAAATAATCCCCATCTGGACCAGTATTTTAGCAATAAATGCTCGTTTTACTCGCATATCATTTGGATAAGCCTCATATCCCTCACGAGCTAGGTAGGCCTCTTTCTTGATTTTGGCCTCATGCGCATCTACTGAAGCATCTATTCCTTGGTGCGGCTGCATAGCGATGCTATGTGTTCGAAGCACTGCCTGTTCTGCAAGTGGATCGATGATGTCACTGCGGCTTCGCTGATCGCGAAGTTGCCGTCTGGCAGTATCAATACTCGTAATATCATCATGATACATGCCCCAGTCACTCAGATCTCTACTTCCGCTTGCCCCGCCCCAGTATACTGAGACAGGCACATTAGTCAGGCACCAGTCTCTAAATAGATTGCGATTGTCGACGTTAGCACCAGGACCCACTTCTTGTTGGATACATGTGATAATATTAAATGGTGTATACGTCTCTTCAAAGCGTTGTCGCAAGCGCTGTGTATTATTTGCGTACTCTCTGTTAATGCGAGTGCCCGAAAAGTATATGTCATCAAAGCGCTCCTCAGCCTTCGGTGTGCCACGGATTGCAAGCGCGTGCCCTACTAAGCGCAAAAAGCCCATAAATTCATGCGGCTCATCCCCTGCATTTTCTACGCCTGTTAAGCTTAAAACACGAGCATTTGCCTCGCGCATATTGTTCAATTCACGGAAGATGACCGTCTCAAAAGAAACCGGCCTATTAGTGACAATTTGTTGATAGAGGTCTACCGCATCAGCCTTATATCTGCCCCCACACATATCTACGGAGTCTATGAGCGCTGCTAGAAACTGTATTTTTTTCTTTTTCAGGGTTTCAAGTGCCTGGTCACGGGCTTTTTTTGCCTCGTCGGTATCGTGAACGAGCTCGGTTGCTTTTTGTTCTGCATCATTAAAGTGTATTAGTATATGCATAATGGTTTGTTTAATTTTCAACCAAAACGCTTTAGCCTCCTCGGGCTGGTTTGTAGGATTGGGTGCTCCAGTAAGAGGCGCATGGGTAATTACATTGTTTATATAGGTGCTGAGCGTTTCACGAGCATTCTCACGAGGGGTTGTGAGCTGTGCCTGGAGTTCTGCGAGAGGAAGAGCCGTAAAGAAATTGATTAACCCATCTCGAAATGCGCCGTCCTGATCTATGATAGAGGCAGGCAGCGGTGGAATAACATCATCAAAGCGCACTCTATCATAGTGATTGGGAGATAGGCGATAGCTCATATTGTATATAAAGTCTTCTGTTTGTATGGCAGTAATAAGATTTCGCATAGTAGGCTTGTATGTTTGAATACGTGCCAACCAGCTGCTGTATCGCTCCCCACCCATGCGAGCTGCAACACTACTCAGTGTGGTACAAACTTCTCGCTCTCGGGTTTGTAGTTGGATATACTCTTCTGGGGATGCGTTTTGTTTCTCTGTTTTGTATTGTTGCAAAAGACTAAGAGATGTCATACATTCGAGTTCTTCTTGCTGTATGGTCGATGGGTACCTTTGTGATAAGGTTGTCAGGGCGGTATTATCAAGTATTTCATTATCTAAAACATGCATATCACGAAGCATCATATGAAGCTGCCGATTCATAACTAAAATAGCACTCATCTCATCAATGATTCCATTTTGCTCCGCCTTATTCACAGTAGTTGCTGCAAGCCTTTCATACATGGATTCAAGGTGATACGCACAAAATTTTCGTAATAGCTGCCGTCCGGCAGGACTTGCTGCTATTACTTCGTGGGCATCTTGTATTGCTGTGCCATATTCATTGACGTTCGGATATTTATTCAAAAGACGCATACGCTCCCTATCTTCTGGCGTAGCTGAGAGTGCATCAAAGCAGTGAAGTGTGAATAGATATGAAAAATAATCAATCATTGGAAAAGACGTATTTATATCTGGATAATAGTCTCGTAACAGCGCGCTACATTGCTCGGGATTCATTTGTGTCACGAGTGTGTCTAATTGCAGAATACACTCTGCATTGGGTGTTTCATTACGTTGTTTAAAGTGCGTGTATTGCGTGTTTACCCCCACACATAGTATTTGTACCTCATACTCGCCAAAAGCTGGGTAATTGGTTTTCAGGTATTCGGAAAATTCACGCCGCATCGTCATGGATATAATTGTTTGCTTTGCAAATATTTCACCTATTTCAACAATAGATCGGTTTTTGATTGAGGTGTCTTGGCTTGTAAGGCCTCTGCAAGCAAGCTCAAGGGTGGCTTCATGAATTGCTTTTAAAAGATTTTTTGCAATAGGATTACCGCGAACAACTTGAGTCAGCGTTTGAATGAGTGCAGTAAAATGAGCAGGTTTCATATTCTTGCGATAAGCATCGATATGCTCTACAGTCGCTGCACGCTCTGTGAGAGTAAGGGATGTATTCTGAAGTTGGCATATTTGACGCAGGGCTCCCATATCTGTTCGGATAATTGGATAGAGCTCACTCACATTGGGAATACGCGTATCAAAATCAGAAATATGTTGCCGGAGCTTGGTGAGCAAGTCTTCACATTGATTGGCACTAAGATGCATAGCTATCCCTTGTACCGTCAAAATTCCATCCACAGACATAACATGATCACCAGGGCGTAGCCGCATTAAAAACTTGGTATATAACAGCTCATAGGTAATAGTCTGAAGTGAAGCAAAAAGGTGAGGATATAAAGTGCTAAGAGCTGTTTTAACACGAGCAAGCTCTGCCGGGTCCATGACGTCTCCAATATGTGCGAGGTTCCAAATAATATACGTACGCTCAGTATCGTTTAAGGAGCCATCTTGAAGGCGCTCAGCTGCTTTTTTGTATTGTATAAGTGCTGCTTCTATCGTCATCGTTGCTTGGCGTTGTAAAATAGGCAATAGAGCTGAGGCAATCGTGCCTAGAGGAATAGCCTCCATTTTTTCAATGATATCACGGCACTCCGTAGTCCATTGATTTTGCAGCTCAGGCGATAGATGCTGCAATGCTCCTAATAGCGCAGATAAGGTGTCCATACACAGTTTATATGATAGCAGCCTATTAAAATCAGTGATAAACGACCCAATTTCTGGTGAAACATACTGGAATAATTGATCAGAATAAGTATCATAAGACCCCTGATGAATACGT
The DNA here is from genome assembly GCA_013287775.1 of Chlamydiota bacterium. Lineage (GTDB taxonomy): Bacteria > Chlamydiota > Chlamydiia > Chlamydiales > FEN-1388 > JABDDE01. The sequence continues at coordinate 10,520 of JABDDE010000047.1, read as the reverse complement.
GAATATGAAAATAATCTTTTAATACAATTATAAATATATATAATCATATATTTTTCTATATTATTTATATTTTGTTGCATCGGTGTTTTGTGTTTGGCATAATGGTTATACAGATTGATAAATTCGTGACTTATGTGCCAAAACCCGTCGCTTAAATCATAGCGACCTTCGAGGAACGATCTATATTGCGGCGATAGACGGCCTACCATGGCAGAAGCACTATTATCCTTTAATTCAAAATCAAATAGATCTTGTAGATTTTTCGTCTCGAATGCAATGCGTATTTTAAGAAATGCTATCTTTTGATCAAGGCGCTGCGATGATAACTTGCTCTTTGAAAGAATAGTAAGATAGTCCTTACATTCCTCTATACGTAAAGATGGTTGACAAAGATCGCAGGTTGCACACTCTTGTCGCATCTTGTTGTAATACTCATATGCTTCATGCAATTCTGGATCTCTCGTGTATTGAATGGCCAAACTAGCAATAAATTTAAAATCAATTCTAGTATTCTCTCTTTCTGATTCTAGAATGGCTGTTAGGTTTCTACTTCGATATGCATTTTTCAATAAAGAAAGTTCTTCGATAAGACCATTCATGCGACGTAAGCGCAGCTCATTTTGAAAGTGCTCAGGGAATGTTGCAATTTTATCACGCGAAACTTGCGCTAAAAATAGCCCTACTCTTTTTTTATCAACGCTAGAATAATCAGAATAACTAATTAATCTATCGTAACTGGATAATAAATCGGCAAGTATTTTTTCTATCTGCAGGGATTCTAACTGATTGGGTAAACAGCGTTGTAATTCTTGTTTTTGCTCTATCGTGATCTGGTCACATTCACAAAGGTCTAATTGTTTTAGCTTGGTACACCTTTTAAGTGGCGATAAGTCGGTAATTCCAGTACACTCGTCCAAGGTTACGTGCTGGAGCTGCGTGCACGCCTCCAGGGGTTTAAGGTCAGTAATCTGCGTACATCCATGCAAATTTAAATGTTTTAGCTTGGTACATCCATTGAGTAGCAATAAGTTGGTAATGCCAGTGCAATTTTCGAGCGTCAAATACTGAAGTGCTATGCATCTTGTTAGCGGTGTAAGGTCAGTAATCTGCGTACATCCATCCAATTCTATATGTCTTAGCTTGGGATACCTATTGAGTAGCGAAAGATCGGCAATTCCAGTGCAATCATTTAATTTCAAATACTCGAGTTCCGTACACGCTCCTAGCGGTGTAAGATCAGTAATTTGACTGCACCTGTCAAGCTCTACATGCTTGAGTTTGGTGCATGCAGTGAGAGCGGTAAGGTCAACAATTTGCGTGCAATCGTTAAGACGCAAATATTGTAGCTCGGTACACGCTCGTAAAGCATTTAAAGTAGTAATTTTTTTACACTTAGATAGATTCAAACGCTTCAGCTGTGTAAAGGCTTGCAGTCCGGTAAGATCCCTGAGTTGCACGCAACCGGAAAGATCTATATGTCGAAGCGATGAGCATAGGCTAGGTGGAAGGGTTGTAAGGTCTCTGATTTTCCCACAACCGCTGAGGTTTAGACGCTCCAGGCAAGAATATCTGGAGAGTGGTGTAAAGTCAGTGATTCCTTTACAGTACGATAAATCTAAATGCAAAAGCTGCGACGATAGGTTCAAGTGTGTCAAGTCAGTAATCTTGTTACAGCCATGAAACGATATTCTCTTCAATTTGGTGAATATACTCAATGCAGGCAAGTGTGTGTTATTTATATTACTGCACTCAAAACTTATAGAAGTAATATTAGGAAATAGTGTAATTAACATGTCTAGATCAACACTCGACCAATCGCCATCTAAATTAAATACTTTATGCCCATTGGCAAGCAGAAATTCAAGCTTTTCATTCGATAACGCAGCGCATTTTTCCTGTAGCGTCATTCCAGGAGCTTGTTCTAAAAAATGATTAATCTGTCTTTCAGGTTCTCGCAGATAAGCAAGTGCCAATACGTTTGCATTAGACCGTTCGACCTTTTGCGACTCCCTGGGAGTAGTATTCGCATTTCCTATTCTCGGCAAGAGATGAAAAACACCAAAAAAAGATTCTACAGTTGTGGGAAGAAATCGTGCGATGTGGGACAAAATACCACTCGTTTTAAACTCAGTGGCTTCCCGAGCAGAAAAAGGCACAATTGAGCGCCCTTGTAAATTCCCCTCTTGATTCGGCGTAGAAGATGAGTGTGTAGTGATAGTATTTGCACTGTTACTAATATTATTTTGATATGACATATTATACCTTCTGTGTTTATAGGAAATATATCATAGCAATTTTATATATTTATTACAAGGCATGCGATTGCATGCATGGCATAGTTATAGCACGAACACCCAATTTATGCATCAGAGGTGTGAGGGGGGGGGCTCGGGGTGTTGGTGGTGATGGCCTGGGTTGCTTTTTTTTACAGGGAGAGCCACAGGAGAAGAGCTGCAGAGAGAGCTTGTCAGAGGCGTTAGGGGTGCTAAAGGCACTGGTAATAAAGGTCTGGGCAAAGAGATTAGAGAGTTTAGAGGAGAGCTTGAGAGATGACGCAGGATCGTACGGTGTGGGCAATGACAAGTAGTGGGAGCTTTTTTTCACAGGGAGAGCCACAGGAGAAAGCTTACAGAGAGAGCTTGTCAGAGGCGTGTGGGGTACTTGAGGTATTGGTGAGAAAGGTCTGGGCAAAGAGATTAGAGAGAAAGCTAAGAGATTATTATTGGTTTATAAGAAGCACCAAAGAAGCCCAATGGTGTCAACTTAAGGAAAACGCATAACATAGCATGTTTCTAGTTGATATGGATCCCACCGCGGCAGCGGTGGAAGCTCCTTAGCCCCGCGTGGAGCGCGCACGTAGCGCATGCGCTACGTGCGGCGGAACGTGGGGTACAGGTGCATTAAATGAAATAGAGCTGCGGTAGCAGCGACACCCATTATATTTAACCTAATCAATCCACATATTATTGCTGCAGGTCATTTCTGTGTCGCTGCTACCGCAGCTCTGTTTTTTTTGTTCTCCCTCATCCCCCACGTTCCCTCGGGTGTGCGCTTTGCGCACACCCTCGGTCACGCGGGGCTAATGAGCTTCCGCCACTACCGTGGCTCGGTTCTGATTGGTTACATGTTTCTTTAAGTTGACGTCATTGGGGTACACCCAAGCTCGGATTGAGATTTCCTCCTGTGGCTCTCCCTGTAAAAAAATTCCCCAGACCTTTCTCACCAATGCATTCCAGCACCCCACACGCCTCTGACAAGCTCTCTCTGCAAGCTCTCTCCTGTGGCTCTCCCTGTAAAAAAAAGCTCCCCAGACCTTCTCCACCAACACGCCCAAGCACTCCAAAGCCCTCTCCTGCAGCTCTCCCTGTTAAAAAAATGTACCAAAGCCTGTGAGAGCTATGGCCTTAGCCTGATGCGTATGCGGGCACGGGCACCGAGCACTTACCCTTTACGCACCAACACCTTTTTCCCCTCGAAGATAATGGCTAGGGGTATAATATGGGTATAGCCAATATGTTGTAACTCGACAGCATACTGTTTATTTGCAATCTGTTGTAAAGCGCTTGCTGCTGCACTTTCGAGAGTTTCGTGTTCATCAGGCTCAAGTTTCTTAAATTCTATAATAATTGCAGGTTTCGTTTTATCATGCGGCGCTATCTTCACATCATAGCGCCCAAATCCACTCTCGCGATTAGACGTAATGAAATGTGTGTTGGCAAGAGTTGCAAGTATCCCAAGCACAAAAGCATGATAGAAGTTTTCTGCTTCCTGCTCCCCAACGTCAAAATAACTAAAACTTACAATAACAAATTTTTCAAACAATTTTGTAAATTCAGTAATATCGCCATCAACAAGGTATTGCAACATAGTGTTATATCTAATCTCTTTATTTGAAAACCAACTCAATATGGTGGACTCGTAGATGAAAGCAATTTCTTTGTTTGGAATGAAGAAATCAGCGTAGCGAAAATTACCAACAAGACGTAGATTTTTGAACGAAAGATAGCCACTAAACAATAAGAAACTCCATAGTGCAGTTTCGTTTTCACGAATATCATCAAAGACAATATTTTCATCCACCCGTTTCTCAATCGTTTTGCCCTGCAATAACTGGGCAATTTCTTCTTTCACATCCTCTTTACTATTTTTGATAAGATCTTTAATGATATCGTTGCTACTTGTGTTCACCCAATAGGCATTGAATACGCATTTGCTATCAATAAAATTCAATATTGACCAGGGGTTATAGATAGTGAGGTGGCCGCTTGAAAAGCCATTATACCACGCTCGAATATCCCCTAAACAAGCTTCACGACACGTTTTGATATCACACTCATTTATGAGTGATTGCATCTCATTTTCTAATAATCCGAATTTATCTGAATAGGCATCACTGAGTAGGGTGCATACTCGTGGATTATTGAACCCAGTAAAAACACTCTCTTTAGAAACACGCATGCAGCCAGTAACCACTGCAAACTTAAGATATTCATTTCCCTTTAATCCATCACCGACAAATGAGCTCATAAAGAGTGTCGGCTGTTTATAGTATTTATGCTTAAAGCCTTCTTGCATAGGTACATCATATTCATCGATCAACACAATGGGATTTTGATTATGGTGCTTCGCAAGATATGCAGTAAGATTTTTCAAACTGAGTTCATATGTCACGTCATTAGCTGTACGGTCAATAATAGCTTTAAAATCTCGTTTTTGGTGTTCGCCGAGATAAGGACTATCTAGCAGGTAACTATGTCGCCAAAATTCATCGGCAATGAGCCTCTTTATCTTATCAAAACTTGCTTCCCATGTCTCTCCTTTAATACCTTTAAACGTAAGAAAAATCACAGGATACTGGTTTTGATGCTCCATGCACTGCGGATGCTTTGCAATATGAAGGCCATCAAAGAGAGGGGTAAGCGATGAAGTTGTCTTTTCAAAGAAATACCTAAGCATTGAAAGATTCAATGTTTTCCCAAAGCGCCGAGGCCTAGTAATAAGCGTGACTTCTGCTCCAGAATCGAGGAGTTCTTTGATAAACAGACTTTTGTCAACGTAAAGATATTTGTCTACTATGATTTTTTTAAAATCATCAATACCAATAGGAATCTTGCGCATAGTTTTGGGTGTTGGTCGCCTAAAGAAGGAGCAAACCAATAAAAATATTTTTTGCAAATTTTTTGCAAAATTCGCATATAGTGTTTAAGGGCAAAAAGAGCCGCCGCAATATGACTTATTATTTCCTATTTAGAGATATTTGTGAAGTGTTTTTTTCCAATATTGCTGATCACCAGCAATTCCGGCTCGAGCATTTTTTGGGTTGCATGCTCGGTACCAGAATACGCATCACGCTAAGGCCATGACTCTCACAGGCATTGGCATATTTTTTACAGGGAGAGCTGTATCGCTGCTACCGCAGCTCTGTTTTTTTTGTTCTCCCTCATCCCCCACGTTCCCTCGGGTGTGCGCTTTGCGCACACCCTCGGTCACGCGGGGCTAATGAGCTTCCGCCACTACCGTGGCTCGGTTCTGATTGGTTACATGTTTCTTTAAGTTGACGTCATTGGGGTACACCCCAGCTCGGATTGAGGCTTTCTCCTGTGGCTCTCCCTGTGAAAAAAAATTCCCCAGACCTTTCTCACCAATGCATCCCAGCACCCCACACGCCTCTGACAAGCTCTCTCTGTAAGCTCTTCTCCTGTGGCTCTCCCTGTGAAAAAAAGCCCCCCAGACCTTCTCCACCAGCACGCCCAAGCACCCCAAACGCCTCTGTCAGGCTCTCTCTGTAAGCTCTTCTCCTGTGGCTCTCCCTGTGAAAAAAAATTCCCCAGACCTTCTCCACCAACACGCCCAAGCACTCCAAAGCCCTCTCCTGTAGCTCTCCCTTCCAAAAAAGCCCCCAGACGTTCTTCCCAACACTTCTAGCTATTGGAAGAAATAATCCCTATCTGGACTAATATTTTGGCAATAAATGCGTGCTTTACTCGCAGCTGCGCTGCTCTATTTGTCATGGACCACTCTCGGGGATGGAGCTCATACATGTGCGCATCAAGATAGGCTCTTTTTGTAATATCAAGCTCGCACGCAACAATCGCTTGCTCTGGGGTTTGATCTCTCTTACACTGAATCCCCTGACTTTTTAGATACTTGGTTGTGGCTTCAGGTGAGCTTAAGCACGCAAGTTCGAGCTTGGCAGCATCCATTGCACATATATCGTCATAATAATTGCCCCAGTCAGAGCGCTCTCTTCGGGTAGCCCAGTCCTGTGGTATAGGTATATTATCATAGCACCACTTCCAAAAAAGATCTCGTGTGTCTTGACTTCCCATTGGGCCCACAGCCTGTTGTATACAGGAAATAATAGTAAATGGAGTATAGAGCGTTTCAAAATGCGCGCGCAGCGCTGCCCTATTATTGTTATACGTCGCATATATGCGAGTTTGCGTCAGGAAAGGATCTTCGTACCGTTCGCTCGCTGCTGGTGTGCCACGAATTGCAAGCTCATGCCCTACAAAGCGGAGAAATCCCATATATTCATGCGACTCCATCGCCTCCTCTGCCGCTGTACTGAGTATGCGAGCATTCGCTTCTCGTACATCATTTAATTCCCCAGCGATAGCAGACAGAAAGGTTTTAGGCACGCCTACCACCACTTCTTGGTACAGAGTTACCGCATCTGCCTTGTATCGCCCTCCACAATGCCCTACAGAGCTTATGAGTCTCGCAAGCAGCTCTATTTTTTTCTTTTTTATCTTTTCTGGTGATTGTGGCTGTTGTTGCTCAAGGGTTCGAATATGGAAGATTATGTGTATAATTATTTGTTTAATACTTCCCCAAAAGGACTGTGCTTGCTCAAGATGGGTTGTTGGGTTAGGTGCTGCCAGAAGAGGTGCAAGGGTGATGACATTGTTCATGTATGTGGTGAGCCTTTCAAGGGTTGTTTCTCGAGTTGTGGTTCTATCATGCAGTTGTCCTTGTAGTTCGGAGAACGGGATAGCATTAAAGAGACTACTAAGCCCCTCTCTCAATGCTGTATCTGGATCCGCGACTGTGGCTGGCAGTGGCGGGATACTGTCATCTAAGCGTACTCGCTCATAATGGTCGGCAGATATGCTGTAGTGCATATTATATTCTAACTCTGACGTGGTAAAAGCGTGAATAATTGCTCGTATAGACTCCTTAAATTCTCGACTTTGTGGGAAATACTCTTGACTTTGGAGAGCATGAGGGAGATGTCTTTGAATCCGTGCAATACAGGCAGCAGATCGGGCACTACCCATATTGGCAGAGCACTCTTTCAACGATTTATACACCTCACGCTCCTTTCTTCGCAGTTGTGCCAATATTTCTGAAGTTGCCCATTGTCGATCGTCTTTATATTTAACCAAGAGCAGCAAAAACGCAACACATTGTATTTCTTCTTTCTGAATAGCAGAAGGATATCGTTGGGAAAGGGTGACGAGTGTCGAATCATCGAGCAGTTGATTATCTGCAATACTCCTTTCTTGAAGCGTCATCTGGTCATTATAAATTCCTTTTAACTCTGTACTCATCTGCCATAACTTGCTATTTTCTCTTTCGTCATTGGAGGCAGCTGCCTGACAATCTCGATAATCTACTTCAAAAACTGCTGGCCACATAAGCCTTAGAAGGTTTCGACCCTGTGTACTCATCATAAGCTGACCCTCTACATAGATTATTGCCGCACTACAAGCCAGTGGTCGTGCTGAAATAATATCAAGAGACTCTCTCCGATCGGTTGCGCGCTCTGGAGTAAAAGGCAGATCATGGAGTCGTTGTATATGTTGTAGGTACTCAATCCATATATTCTGGTCATTAACCCGATCCAGAGAAATACGCTGCTCCAAATGGGGAATATGCCAAAGAAGTGCCTCCACACACGCCCTGCATTGATCTACGCTTATACGTGGTGTGAGCTCTTGACAACTTATAATCCATGAAGCTGAGGGTAAAGAACAATACTTCTCACGTGCAAACTTGATAGCAAGCTCTATATACAGCGCTTGTGCTTCAAAATCTCTAAAAGCAGGATAGTCTGTTCTGAGAGATCTAAGCATTTCTGATCTGAGTTGTATTCCATTTTCCAGTGCAAAAATCTCACCCATTTCAAGAAGAGAGTGCATTCTTATTGCCTCATCTTGGCTTTCAAGTCCACGGCATGCAAGTCGCAAATTTGTTTCTAAAATTCCAGATATTAGATCTATTCCTTCCTGGGTACCTTGGCCAATTTCTTTAAATTTCTTATAAAAATCTGGAAAACGCTGTCGGAATTCGGTGAGCAGAGCATTGCTCTGGTTGGCATCAAGATCTCTGGCTACATCTGGTATGTAAGAAATACTCTGACGGGTAAGCGGTTCTCGCATATAGAGTTCGAATTGCCGCAGCAGTGTGGTATAGTGTAGTTCTGTGGGAGCAATTGTATTGAAGCGTGCAAAATGATCCGGATATAGAATGGCGAGGTGGGTCCTGACATCGCCGAGATCTGTTTGGCTACAAGTGGTTGCGTACTCTGCAAGATTTCGAATAACGCTCTTACGCATTGCGTCATTAAGAAATGGGTAGGTTAGTTCTGCCTTATAATTTATGAGAGTTGTGCTTATAGGCAATCCCCCATTTCTAAAGGTGTTTTGCATTTCAGATAATGCAGTTACAGTACATCCTGCACGAGTGAAGGACTCAATTTGTTGAATGAGATTATGACATTGAGTGCAATGTTCTTGTTGCTGTTCAGCTGATGGATGTTGCAAGTTTAGAAATATAGATAATTGCTTTTCTAAAGCCTGTCTAGCATATTCATAGTGTATTAATTTTTGCACATCAGTGATAAAAGGATGTAATGAAGTTGGAGCACGCTGCAGCACAAGATTGGAAATAACGTCATAGTGCTCGGGCGCCTCTCCAGCAATGGCTTTACAGGTGGCAATCAGAGACAAACAACCTGTGCGCTTCGTAATTGAATGTTGTATATACATGCATGCTTCATATACCGCCCAAAAATCTCTCCAATTACCCTCTGGGATTGAACATAGATTTTCAAAATATTTTTTATCATCATCAGGTAGCTTATTATACAAATCGCATATCCGATGTATATCATCTATATCAATATCTTTTATTTTTAACCATGCACGCATTTGGAGAAAATTTATAAACTCTGGTCTGCCCGCATCGATCCCTGTGATACCATAATAAGCTGTGTAAAAATCATCATATTCTTTGTCACTTAGGGTATAGCGCTTGGCATACAGATCATCTTTATGGCATCTACTTAGAATATCGTCATAGTACTGCACTCCTGCTTCTACTTGTCCATCAGTCTTTCTTCTATTTTCTACCCAAGCTTGCCGAAGTTTATGGCGAGCAATTTTGCCACGATCATTGCAGTTTGTCCATCTCAAGTCATAAATTCTAGAGATATTTTGATTCCTATAGGCAGTTTCAAGTTCAAAAAAAATTTCTATCACCTCTGTATACAAAGCACTTGCTTGAAGCTCAGTGTGAAGATTCAGGGGCAACGCGGCCACCATTTCAGGAGTTGTAGCCTTTACCCAATCAGCCACAGCTGCGGGTAGAGATATATCATTGACGTCAGCGGGATGCCATTGTGTATAGGTGGCAACAACGCTACTCAGTTTATTTTGCCAGGTCTGTATTGCGTTTTCTCCTTCAAGCCTTAGAGTAGGCAGCAAAGCTGGGAATTGGGTTGTATTTATCATAATGTACTCTCCTTAAATTATGCGTTCTCTGGTTATGGGTGTTGCTGCAACTCCACGTAACGCCCAGCCGTAGCGCGAGCGCGCTACGGCCGTGCTCCACGCGGGGCTAATGAATTCCACCGCTGCCGCATGCGCATCAGGCTAAGACCCAACGGTGTCAACTTAAAGAAACTTGTAACCCAATCAAAACCGAGCCACGGTAGTGGCGAAATTGCAGCTCTAGCCCCGCGTGACTGAGGGCGTGCGCCATGCGCACGACCGAGGGAACGTGGGGTTAGGGAAACGAGTAAAAAAACAGAGCTGCGGTAGCAGCGAAACCCATTTGTGTTTGACATAATCAATGCACATAATTGTTGTTGCAGATATGTTTCTGTTTCGCTGCTACCGCAGCTCTGTATTTTTTGTTCTCCCTCATCCCCCACGTTCCCTCGGGTATGCGCTTTGCGCACACCCTCGGTCACGCGGGGCTAATGAGCTTCCGCCACTACCGTGGCTCGGTTCTGATTGGTTACATGTTTCTTTAAGTTGACGTCATTGGGGTACACCCCAGCTCGGATTGAGGCTTTCTCCTGTGGCTCTCCCTGTGAAAAAAAATTCCCCAGACCTTTCTCACCAATGCATCCCAGCACCCCACACGCCTCTGACAAGCTCTCTCTGTAAGCTTTCTCCTGTGGCTCTCCCTGTGAAAAAATTCCCCAGACCTTCTCCACCAGCACGCCCAAGCACCCCAAACGCCTCTGTCAGGCTCTCTCTGTAAGCTCTTCTCCTGTGGCTCTCCCTGTA